>NZ_BAAAQX010000133.1:0-502 GCF_039531895.1 Nonomuraea monospora | reverse complement strand
TCTGTGTGCCGATATAAGAAGAGCGTTCAGAGCTGGTGGCAATCCATGCGCCCAACAGGAAAATCGGTGCCAGCACAAACAGCAATTCGACAATATTGTCCAGCCAGGGCATGACCAGTAGCGTGAATAACAGCGCCAGAATCGCGCCGCAAAAGGCCCCGCCAAAACGCAGCACCATTTTCTGGTACGACGAACCGACATTTGGGTTAGCGACGATCACGCATGTCAGCATACAGGTGTGAATGCCTTCCCAGTCCACGCCGCTGTAGAAGGTGTAACAGATCAAACAGGCGAGCAGCGTTTTTACCGCGTAGCGAATATAGTCTGGATTGGTAAAAGCGTCGGCGACCATTGATGGCGGTTTGGCGGCGGGCGTTGGCGGCGTATTCGGGTCCATCTGACCCAGTTGCAATAACGTCTGGCAGATATTCTCCAGGTTACATTCCCGTGCCGCCATCGCTTCACTTTCAGTGATCCGCCAGTCGCTTTGCCAGCACTGACC
>NZ_BAAAQX010000132.1:0-504 GCF_039531895.1 Nonomuraea monospora | reverse complement strand
ACGTGGAAATTCAGATACGAAAGAGCGCATTGCTTTGATTCAACGCTTTATAGCCATTTTTGGTAAAGACCGTATTGTGAATGTGTTCGCAGACAGAGAGTTTATCGGTGAGCAGTGGTTTACATGGTTAATTGAACAAGACATCAACTTCTGCATTCGTGTTAAAAAAACTTCATTGTCACCAATCATTTAGGAAAGAATCATAAAATTAGTGATTTATTTCGCCATCTTAAAGTTGGTCAAATTGAATGTCGTAAACGACGGATTTTGGTTGGTCGGGTGAAACTATATATAAGTGCACTACAGTTAGAAAATGGAGAGCTTTTACTCGTCGTTTCTCCTCAGTTTAATGCCAATGCTATTCAGGATTATGCATTACGCTGGGAAATTGAAACCTTATTCAGTTGTCTCAAAGGACGCGGGTTTAATCTTGAAAATACGCGCTTGACAGACCCTAGACGAGTGAAAAAATTGATTGGGGTGTTAGTTATAAGCTTATGTTGG
>NZ_BAAAQX010000131.1:0-505 GCF_039531895.1 Nonomuraea monospora | reverse complement strand
ACTGCCGCTGGTGCGCGGGGTGGTGACCGGCCTGCAGCAGGTACCGCAGGATGCCCTGGAAAGCGCGACGGCAATGGGCATGAGCGCCGGGCAGCGCTTTCGTCAGGTGCAGCTTCCGCTGGCGATGCCGGTACTGCTGCGCAGCCTGCGGGTGGTCAGCGTGCAAACCGTCGGCATGGCGGTAGTGGCCGCGCTGATCGGCGCCGGCGGCTTTGGCGCGCTGGTTTTTCAGGGGCTGCTGAGCAGTGCGCTGGATCTGGTGCTGCTGGGCGTGGTGCCGACCATTGCCCTGGCGGTGGTGGTGGATGCCCTGTTCGCCCTGTGGGGCGCCTGGCTAAAAGGAGAGGCCAATGATTGAATTTCAAGGGGTCAGCAAAGTGTTTGCCGGCCACCCGGCGGTGAAGGACCTGACCCTGGACCTGCGCGAAGGCGCTTTCTCGGTGCTGGTGGGGACTTCCGGCTCGGGCAAGTCGACGACGCTGAAGATGATCAACCGTCTGCTGGA
>NZ_BAAAQX010000130.1:0-509 GCF_039531895.1 Nonomuraea monospora | reverse complement strand
CCTGTCCCCCGCTACCGTGGGCTAACTGGACGCTTTTCATACTTCATTTTCCTGACTGCGATATTGATACCAGGCGGCGCAGGCCCCTTCAGAGGAGACCATTAGCGCGCCAAAGGCGCTTTGCGGATTGCAGGTGCTGGCGAAGAGCGGGCACTGGTGCGGTTTACAGCGGCCGGTCAGCACCTCGCCGCAGCGGGCGCGCGGGTCGTCGCACACGCGCTGCGGCGCCGGGCGAAAATGCGCCTCGGCATCGAAGCGGGTAACGCCTTGCCGCTCGGTCAGGGCGTGTGGGCGGAGATTATTCGCAACCGGATGGCAAAAGAGGGCTTAATCAGCCTGATCGATAACGCCGAAGGTGATAACGGCTGGTGTCTGGCGCTGGTTGAGCCGGATGGCGAACGCACTTTTATGTCATTCAGCGGTGTGGAAAATCAGTGGAATCGCCAGTGGCTGGCGCGATTAACCGTTGCGCCTGGCAGCCTGCTCTATTTTTCCGGTTATCAACTGGC
>NZ_BAAAQX010000129.1:0-514 GCF_039531895.1 Nonomuraea monospora | reverse complement strand
GGCGACCAGCCAGTCCACATCCACCTCGGCCAGCTCCTCGCGCTGTGGCGCTCCTTGGTAGCCGGCATCGGCTGAGACAAATTGCTCCTCTCCATGAAGCAGATTACCCAGCTGATTGAGGTCATGCTCGTTGGCCGCGGTGGTGACTAGGCTGTGGGTCAGGCCACTCTTGGCATCGACACCAATGTGGGCCTTCATGCCAAAGTGCCACTGATTGCCTTTCTTGGTCTGATGCATCTCCGGATCGCGTTGCTGCTCTTTGTTCTTGGTAGAGCTGGGTGCCTCAATGATGGTGGCATCCACCAAAGTGCCTTGGGTCATCATGACGCCTGCTTCGGCCAGCCAGCGATTGATGGTCTTGAACAATTGACGGGCCAGTTGATGCTGCTCGAGCAGGTGGCGGAAATTCATGATGGTGGTGCGATCCGGCAGGGCGCTATCCAGGGATAATCGGGGAAACAGGCGCATGGAGGCGATTTCGTACAGGGCATCTTCCATGGCACCGCCGCTCAGG
>NZ_BAAAQX010000128.1:224-517 GCF_039531895.1 Nonomuraea monospora | reverse complement strand
TTTGACGGTTTCAAGGGGCACATCGCCGAGGATCCCGACAGCGAGATCATCACTGCCACCCGGGTGACGGCGGGCAACGTGGGCGATGCCGAACCGGCCCCCGAGCTCCTGGCTGACCTCCTGCCCGAGCAGGCCGGGCAGGCCGAGCAGGCCGAGCAGGCCGAGCAGGCCGAGCAGGCCGAGCAGGCCGAGCAGGCCGAGCAGGCCGAGCAGGCCGAGCAGGCCGAGCAGGCCGAGCAGGCCGAGCAGGCCGAGCAGGCCGAGCAGGCCGAGCAGGCCGAGCAGGCCGAGCA
>NZ_BAAAQX010000128.1:0-126 GCF_039531895.1 Nonomuraea monospora | reverse complement strand
CAGGCCGGGCAGGCCGGGCAGGCCGGGCAGGCCGGGCAGGCCGAGGTTTATGGTGATGCCGCCTACGGCACCGGGCCGATGCTCGCCCGGCTCGACCGGGCCGGGATCGAGGCGATGGTCAAGACG
>NZ_BAAAQX010000127.1:0-521 GCF_039531895.1 Nonomuraea monospora | reverse complement strand
GGGACAACCGTCGCCCGGCTAACATAGCCTTCTCCGTCCCCCCTTCGCAGTAACACCAAGTACAGGAATATTAACCTGTTTCCCATCGACTACGCCTTTCGGCCTCGCCTTAGGGGTCGACTCACCCTGCCCCGATTAACGTTGGACAGGAACCCTTGGTCTTCCGGCGAGCGGGCTTTTCACCCGCTTTATCGTTACTTATGTCAGCATTCGCACTTCTGATACCTCCAGCAACCCTCACAGGTCACCTTCGCAGGCTTACAGAACGCTCCCCTACCCAACAACACATAGTGTCGCTGCCGCAGCTTCGGTGCATGGTTTAGCCCCGTTACATCTTCCGCGCAGGCCGACTCGACCAGTGAGCTATTACGCTTTCTTTAAATGATGGCTGCTTCTAAGCCAACATCCTGGCTGTCTGGGCCTTCCCACATCGTTTCCCACTTAACCATGACTTTGGGACCTTAGCTGGCGGTCTGGGTTGTTTCCCTCTTCACGACGGACGTTAGCACCCGCCGTGTGTC
>NZ_BAAAQX010000126.1:0-522 GCF_039531895.1 Nonomuraea monospora | reverse complement strand
GGATGAATGACTGTCCACGACGCTATACCAAAAGAACGCGGCTTATCGGTCAGCTACCGTTATTTAACCACCTTAGGATTCTGTAGCGTCGGGATCGTGGAATCTTGCACCTGATGAACCTGGCCGACGATCGTAGCGACGCTGCCGTTGCTTAAAGCCTCTACGTCTGCGCTGTTATGCGAGCCAAAATTAAAGGTAAGACGTTTATCCGTTTTATTCTGTTCATCTCGCATGGTCACGATAAAATAGTAGCTGCCGGCGATACCGCTCTTCCGACGAATGTCGACAATCACCCCGCGTACCTTGACCCATTTACCCAGATAATCGCTGCTGGCCTTCGCCGGGTTGAGAGTAAACGGCTGCAGGAACTGAGCCACTGAATACGTCTGCATCGAAGCGACGGCGTCATCTCCGGGTTGAAATAATTTGTCTCCCGCGGAATAAAAGGCTTTAGAAGCCAGGCCGCAGCCGCTTAACAGCGAGATGACAAAAACCAGCGGTAATACGCGAAAACGTAATAAC
>NZ_BAAAQX010000125.1:0-523 GCF_039531895.1 Nonomuraea monospora | reverse complement strand
CTATGAAAAGCGTGGTAATGCTGAAAACTATATCAAAGAAGCCAAATACGACATGGCGGTGGGTCATCTCTTGCTAAAGTCATTTTGGGCGAATGAAGCCGTGTTTCAAATGATGATGCTTTCATATAACCTATTTTTGTTGTTCAAGTTTGATTCCTTGGACTCTTCAGAATACAGACAGCAAATAAAGACCTTTCGTTTGAAGTATGTATTTCTTGCAGCAAAAATAATCAAAACCGCAAGATATGTAATCATGAAGTTGTCGGAAAACTATCCGTACAAGGGAGTGTATGAAAAATGTCTGGTATAATAAGAATATCATCAATAAAATTGAGTGTTGCTCTGTGGATAACTTGCAGAGTTTATTAAGTATCATTGCAGCAAAGATGAAATCAATGATTTATCAAAAATGATTGAAAGGTGGTTGTAAATAATGTTACAATGTGTGAGAAGCAGTCTAAATTCTTCGTGAAATAGTGATTTTTGAAGCTAATAAAAAACACACGTGGAATTTAGGTTAGAC
>NZ_BAAAQX010000124.1:0-527 GCF_039531895.1 Nonomuraea monospora | reverse complement strand
CGGGCAAAGATCGGAAGGGTTACGCCAGTACCAGCGCAGCCGTTTTTCCATTTCAGGCGCATAACGCTGAACCCAGCGGTAAATCGTGGAGTGATCGACATTCACTCCGCGTTCAGCCAGCATCTCCTGCAGCTCACGGTAACTGATGCCGTATTTGCAGTACCAGCGTACGGCCCACAGAATGATGTCACGCTGAAAATGCCGGCCTTTGAATGGGTTCATGTGCAGCTCCATCAGCAAAAGGGGATGATAAGTTTATCACCACCGACTATTTGCAACAGTGCCTGAGGAAATGCTGGCGGAACGCGGCATTTCGGTCGACCATACGACGATCTATCGCTGGGTCCAGTGCTACGCCCCGGAGATGGAGAAGCGGCTGCGCTGGTTCTGGCGGCGTGGCTTTGATCCGAGCTGGCGCCTGGATGAAACCTACGTCAAGGTGCGGGGCAAGTGGACCTACCTGTACCGGGCAGTCGACAAGCGGGGCGACACGATCGATTTCTACCTGTCGCCGACCCGCAGCGCCA
>NZ_BAAAQX010000123.1:0-529 GCF_039531895.1 Nonomuraea monospora | reverse complement strand
GGGGTCCTGAGTGGTGTCCACCGGCCTTCCACAACCGGGACGTTCGAATTGTTCTTCCTGGTCAGGCCGTTACCGCTGTCCATCGTCCGGTGGAGGTGGAAGCCACGCCGAGCACCGCCAGGCGTGCCAGGTTGACGGCGGCGGCCAGCAAGGAGAAGTCCGCGTCGACTTTGGCGGTGCCGCGCACGCGGGCGCGGCGACCGCCATGCCGTCGCCGCATCAGATGCGCGATCTTGCGCTCGACCTTGGGCCGGGTGGCGCGGTATCGGGCCAGCCAGCCGGGATCGGCACTGTTGGACCGGCCCCGGGCCAGGTGCGCCTCATGCGGGCTGAGGTTGATGTCGCGGCCGTCCTTGGCGGTGGTGCACCGCTCCCGCAGCGGGCATCCCGCGCACGCGGAACCGAAGGCCGCCACCCCATTGCCATCGCGATGCCAGCGGATCTGTTCGACGATCTGATTCGGGCAGATCACCCGCCCGGCCTCCAGATCGACGGTGAAGGCATCCTTGGTGAAGCGACCTCCGGGCGC
>NZ_BAAAQX010000122.1:0-531 GCF_039531895.1 Nonomuraea monospora | reverse complement strand
CGAAGGCCGCCACCCCATTGCCATCGCGATGCCAGCGGATCTGTTCGACGATCTGATTCGGGCAGATCACCCGCCCGGCCTCCAGATCGACGGTGAAGGCATCCTTGGTGAAGCGACCTCCGGGCGCACTGGAGGGCTGCGTCTTGACCATCGCCTCGATCCCGGCCCGGTCGAGCCGGGCGAGCATCGGCCCGGTGCCGTAGGCGGCATCACCATAAACCTCGGCCTGCCCGGCCTGCCCGGCCTGCCCGGCCTGCCCGGCCTGCCCGGCCTGCCCGGCCTGCCCGGCCTGCCCGGCCTGCCCGGCCTGCCCGGCCTGCCCGGCCTGCCCGGCCTGCCCGGCCTGCCCGGGCAGGAGGTCAGCCAGGAGCTCGGGGGCCGGTTCGGCATCGCCCACGTTGCCCGCCGTCACCCGGGTGGCAGTGATGATCTCGCTGTCGGGATCCTCGGCGATGTGCCCCTTGAAACCGTCAAAGGAACGGGCCACCGTCTTGCGGCCGTGGCGCGCCTCGGGATCGACGGTGGAGATGA
>NZ_BAAAQX010000121.1:0-532 GCF_039531895.1 Nonomuraea monospora | reverse complement strand
CTGAGTCTTAAATTCATCATGCACAATACAGGCACCCTGCCAGCATAGAATGTCTCCACCCGTCTGTTTTTGCACGTAACGCCCCAGATGTTTGTCGGGTGCCCAGATGATTTTTTTACCCAAACTATCAAGATGATCAATAAGTTCGACGGCAATGCTTGAAGTTACCACCCAATCTGCCCGCGCTTTTACCGCAGCAGAAGTGTTGGCGTAGACGACGACAGTACGATCGGGATGGGCATCGCAAAATGCGTTAAATTCCTCAACAGGGCAGCCGAGATCCAGTGAACATTCAGCCTGAAGTGTCGGCATCAGAATTGTTTTTTCCGGACTGAGAATTTTGGCGGTTTCTCCCATAAATCTCACCCCAGCGACTAACAACGTAGAAGCGGGATGCTTTGCACCGAAGCGCGCCATTTCCAGAGAATCAGAAATACAGCCACCGGTTTCTTCTGCCAGTTGTTGAATTTCGGGATCGGTATAGTAATGGGCAACCATCACCGCATTACGTTCTTTTAGCAGACATTTTATC
>NZ_BAAAQX010000120.1:0-565 GCF_039531895.1 Nonomuraea monospora | reverse complement strand
GACAAGCATTGATTGGTTGAACGATCGCAACGTTCAGCATGGCGAAACAAAACGACAACCGGGTGCTGCTGTGCCAGTCTGGCCAGTGTTTTATTGTCGATGCGTGGCAAACCATTGCTACTCCAGGCGGCATGAGTCCCCAGTCCGGCAATTGCAGCGAGCGCCAGTAAAATGATGAAATATTTTTTTGACTTCAACGAAGATCGGCAAAAAGCTAACACGTAAACTCCACCTGTAGACAAGCGCAACCAGACAATTACCGTGAAATTGAGCGACTTTTCTGGCGATAATTAGCAGTTGGTGTAATATTAAAAATCCTGCGATGCCGGCAAAATGCCTCAAAATTTTGCCAAATGCAAAGTCTAAATAAGAAAAAATATAAAAATTTCAATATTTACGTCTAATATTAGTTTCTTAAGGTTAAGTTAATATTCTATCCTTAAAATTTTGCTCCAAATGGCAAAATATACACAACACTCTTTATAGCAAATATAAGTGGACAGGTATTCAATGGCGGAAGGAAAAGCAATGTCAGAATTTTTGCCTTTTTCGCGACCAGCAATGG
>NZ_BAAAQX010000119.1:0-566 GCF_039531895.1 Nonomuraea monospora | reverse complement strand
CCCTTGTCGAAGCGCATGCCCTCGGTGAGCTCGAGCTCAAGGCCGAAGGTGTTGCTCTCCTCGACGGTGATGACGCCTTCCTTGCCGACCTTGTCCATCGCCTCGGCGATGAGCGAGCCGATCTCGGCGTCGGCGGCGGAGATGGAGGCGGTGGAGGCGATCTGCTCCTTGGTCTCCACGTCCTTGGCCAGCTTGGAGAGCTCCTCGCTGACGCGCTCGACGGCGGCCTCGATGCCCTTCTTCAGGGCCATCGGGTTGGCGCCGGCGGCTACGTTGCGCAGGCCCTCGCGCACCAGCGCCTGGGCGAGCACGGTGGCGGTGGTGGTGCCGTCACCCGCGACGTCGTCGGTCTTCTTGGCGACTTCCTTGACCAGCTCCGCGCCGATCTTCTCCCAAGGGTCCTCGAGCTCGATCTCCTTGGCGATGGAAACACCGTCGTTGGTGATCGTGGGAGCGCCCCACTTCTTCTCCAGCACGACGTTGCGGCCCTTGGGGCCGAGGGTCACCTTGACGGCGTCGGCGAGCTGGTTCATACCGCGCTCGAGACCGCGCCGGGCGTCCTCGTC
>NZ_BAAAQX010000118.1:0-574 GCF_039531895.1 Nonomuraea monospora | reverse complement strand
CGCCCGTTGACGGGTCTTTGGTGCTCTGTGTCCTGGAACAAGAATTCAGGATCATGCGATTGCGACTACACCCCAAGCGGTGTCTCCAGGAACTCGATAAGCTGGATAACTTCAGGGCTATACCTGATGACGATGAGGACGGGTTGGAGGTCAGGGGGGTCATTACGCACATTGTGGCACTGTTGCAAAGTTAGCGATGAGGCAGCCTTTTGTCTTATTCAAAGGCCTTACATTTCAAAAACTCTGCTTACCAGGCGCATTTCGCCCAGGGGATCACCATAATAAAATGCTGAGGCCTGGCCTTTGCGTAGTGCACGCATCACCTCAATACCTTTGATGGTGGCGTAAGCCGTCTTCATGGATTTAAATCCCAGCGTGGCGCCGATTATCCGTTTCAGTTTGCCATGATCGCATTCAATCACGTTGTTCCGGTACTTAATCTGTCGGTGTTCAACGTCAGACGGGCACCGGCCTTCGCGTTTGAGCAGAGCAAGCGCGCGACCATAGGCGGGCGCTTTATCCGTGTTGATGAATCGCGGGATCTGCCACTTCTTCACGTTGTTGAGGATTTTAC
>NZ_BAAAQX010000117.1:0-585 GCF_039531895.1 Nonomuraea monospora | reverse complement strand
CCGATTTTCATCAGCCCTGCGCGTGGATCGAACTTGGCCGTAAGCTCTGGCTTCCTGCCGGCGTGGAAGGCGTCTGGCACAGTTGGGAAGCGGCCGCCGAATAAAAATTGAGAGGGAAGTATGAGCCAGTTTTTTTATATCCATCCGGATAACCCGCAGGCGCGGTTGATTAACCAGGCGGTGGAGATCGTGCGTAAAGGCGGGGTGATTGTTTATCCAACCGATTCCGGCTATGCGCTCGGCTGTAAAATTGAAGATAAAAACGCCATGGAGCGTATTTGTCGAATTCGCCAGCTGCCGGACGGTCACAACTTTACCCTGATGTGTCGCGATCTTTCTGAGCTCTCGACCTATTCATTTGTCGATAACGTTGCGTTTCGTTTGATGAAAAACAACACGCCAGGCAACTATACCTTCATCCTGAAGGGGACTAAGGAGGTGCCACGCCGTCTGTTGCAGGAAAAACGCAAAACCATCGGTATGCGCGTGCCGTCTAACCCGATTGCGCAGGCGCTGCTTGAAGCATTGGGCGAACCGATGCTTTCCACTTCGCTAATGCTGCCAGGCAGTGAATTTACCGAATCC
>NZ_BAAAQX010000116.1:0-652 GCF_039531895.1 Nonomuraea monospora | reverse complement strand
CTGAGATCAAAGCTAAATTTGCTACCCGAGGTGAGTTAGCTCACCAGGCTCAGCAAGCTTACCATCGAGCATTACTGCAGATTTATGGCGAGAAGCTACAAATAATCAAAGGGTACTACTCAGAACGTCAGGAATGTGCGATGACCTTCAATGAGGGGTATCCTCCATCGAAAACGGATAGAACAACGGTCTGGAAGTTAGAAGAAAAGCAGACTGACGTTAGAATGGCTTTAGAAATGTATCGCGATGCGATTCGTGGTGAGGCAGAGCAGTTGGTTCTCTGTACTAACGATTCGGATATGATACCGCCAATAGAAATGATAAAAGCCGATCGACCTGAATTGAAAATTGGAATCGTAGTACCAAGGGAGCAAGATACTAGTCGAGTTATTAGTAGTCTGGCTAGTTTAGGGGATTGGAGCCTGCCATATGTATCCTACGAAGCTTTGAGATTAGCGCTATTACCAGATAAGGTTCCCACTAGACGGAAACCAATACTGAAGCCAAATCACTGGTAAACAGCCGGATCTTCTTGTGATCCTTTTACTCTCGTCGTAATCTCATGCCCTGCAAACAAAAAAACCACCGCTACCAACGGTGGTTCGTTTGCCGGAATCAAGAGCTACCAACTCTTTCTTCCGAAGGTAACTGG
>NZ_BAAAQX010000115.1:0-665 GCF_039531895.1 Nonomuraea monospora | reverse complement strand
CAAGCTGGCACCTGGTGCGCAGCGTACCGCGCGTGATGGGCTTCATCGGCGGCACCTCTGACCGTCCGGCGCCGATCAGCGACAAAGAAGTCGACGCCATCATGAATCGTCTGCAGCAGGTTGGCGATAAGCCGCGTCCGAAAACGCTGTTTGAACCGGGTGAAATGGTTCGCGTTAACGACGGTCCGTTCGCTGACTTTAACGGCGTGGTGGAAGAAGTGGACTATGAGAAGTCCCGCCTGAAAGTTTCCGTTTCTATCTTCGGTCGTGCGACCCCGGTAGAACTGGACTTCAGCCAGGTTGAGAAGGCGTAAGCCGGCGATCAAAAAAGCAGCGATTTAATCGTTGCATAGGGCGCGAAATTGGCATACAATTTCGCGCCTTTTGTTTTTATGGGCCCGGCCCGTAAAACGATGTTTAATCACGGGGAGCTTCTCTGAAGCGTTAATACCCAATTTGAGGATTTAAGAATGGCTGAAATTACCGCATCCCTGGTAAAAGAGCTGCGTGAGCGTACTGGCGCAGGCATGATGGATTGCAAAAAAGCGCTGACCGAAGCAAACGGCGACATCGAGCTGGCAATCGAAAACATGCGTAAATCTGGCGCAATCAAAGCGGCGAAAAAAGCAGGTAACGTTGCTGCTGACGGCGTGATCATCACTAAG
>NZ_BAAAQX010000114.1:0-666 GCF_039531895.1 Nonomuraea monospora | reverse complement strand
CCCCACTTTGGTCTTGCGACATTATGCGGTATTAGCTACCGTTTCCAGTAGTTATCCCCCTCCATCAGGCAGTTTCCCAGACATTACTCACCCGTCCGCCGCTCGTCACCCGAGAGCAAGCTCTCTGTGCTACCGCTCGACTTGCATGTGTTAAGCCTGCCGCCAGCGTTCAATCTGAGCCATGATCAAACTCTTCAATTTAAGTTTGATGCTCAAAGAATTAAACTTCGTAATGAATTACGTGTTCACTCTTGAGACTTGGTATTCATTTTTCGTCCGAGGACGTTAAGAATCCATGTCACTTTGAGTGCCCACACAGATTGTCTGATAAATTGTTAAAGAGCAGTTGCAACGCGCTTTAGCGCTCTGTCGCGAGGTGGCGTATATTACGCTTTCCTCTTTCAGAGTCAACCCGTTTTTCAGGATTTTTCTCTGCAACCGAACCGGCTGTTTGTGTGAAGTGATTCACATCCGCCGTGTCGATGGAGGCGCATTATAGGGATCCCAATTTTTTGCACAAGTACTTTTTTGATCTTTTTTTCTGTTTGTTGCTTTTTCATTCTTTTTGCTGCATTCGCACACAAAACGGTGCTTTTTTGCATGCTAAAAGACTTGCACAAGGCCAATAATGCACCCAAAGTCATTAGGAAATCATTTATTGTTGAG
>NZ_BAAAQX010000113.1:0-687 GCF_039531895.1 Nonomuraea monospora | reverse complement strand
GATCAAACAGATTGTTCAGGCTGGAACGGAATTGTTTTACCGATGATACCAGCTCCTGACTCCGCGCTTTTTCCTGCGCCAGTTCACGCCGTAGCTGCGCCATCTCGTCTCTGTTACGCTGAAGCTCAAGGATAGCCGTCATAAAGGTTTTGCTGGCTGATGCCTGTCCGGTCGCTTCCTGCGCCTTTTTAATGGCCTGATCTTCGTCGTCATTCGTTCTGATTGTGTAATGCCCCATGATACCCCTCTTTTGCTGTCATTTTTGCGCTGCCGGCGCGAACCCGGGGAGAAACTTTGCTGGCAAAAAACACTGGCCAACAGATGTGACCGGGAAAATTTGCTGGCAATTAATTTTCGATGAAAGCCAGCTCGCAATCGCCGCATTCAATATTCAGTCCGGCTTTGCCCCACACGGCAGCGCCACACCCGCGACACTGATATTTAACTTTATTTCGTTTTGGCTTGTCCTCAAATGCTGCAACTGACAAATCATTGTCATTGCTCCCGGCCATATCATCTGAATGGCTCCCGTTCTGCGGTGACACTGACGGCAGCAGAGCCATAGAAAGCACCGCTTCTATATCAATCCCGGCCTCAGCATTTTGATGCGCCAGAGCAAGCGTTTCGCGCCATTGCTCTATTACGGCGGTCATATCTTTTTGTTGTTCGACCTGGACAGGGAAGCGA
>NZ_BAAAQX010000112.1:0-710 GCF_039531895.1 Nonomuraea monospora | reverse complement strand
CATGTCACGACGAATCCGTTCTTCACTCCCACGCAGTACGGCGCGCAGGACGCCTGCGCGTTGCTCGGCACCGAGTTCCAGTGGACGGGTTCGAAGGACTCGATCGTGGCCGAGATGGTCAACGCGTGCAACACCGCGATCTCGGCCAAGGCCGACGGGCTGGCGGTGGCGGTGGTGGACAAGGCGGCCTTCCGTGAGCCGGTGAACCGGGCGCTGGACGCGGGCATCCCGGTGGTGTCGTACAACGCGGACGGGGCGCGTGACGACAAGGGCAGCGCGCGGCTGGCCTACATCGGGCAGGGGCTGTACGAGTCGGGGTACGCGCTGGGCCAGCGTGCCCTGCAGCAGGTGGAGTCGGGATCGGTGGTGGGGTTCATCGCGACTCCGGGGGCGTTGAACATCCAGCCCAGGATCGACGGGGCCGAGCAGGCGATCAAGGATTCGGGCAGGTCCATCACGTTCACGGCGGTCGGCACGAACGCGGACGTGACGCGGGGTCTGTCGATCATCGACGCCTACGCCCAGGGGCATCAGGACGTGGCGGGCATGCTGGCGGTGGACGCCGGCTCGACGCAGTCGGTGGGGCAGACCGTGAAGAAGTACTCGATGCGGGCCAAGGGGCTGAAGGTGGCCGGCGGGTTCGATCTGGTGCCGGAGACGCTGGCGGCGGTGAAGTCGGGCGATCTCGACTACACCATCGACCAGCAGCC
>NZ_BAAAQX010000111.1:0-745 GCF_039531895.1 Nonomuraea monospora | reverse complement strand
GGTCCCTATCTGCCGTGGGCGCTGGAGAATTGAGGGGGGCTGCTCCTAGTACGAGAGGACCGGAGTGGACGCATCACTGGTGTTCGGGTTGTCATGCCAATGGCACTGCCCGGTAGCTAAATGCGGAAGAGATAAGTGCTGAAAGCATCTAAGCACGAAACTTGCCCCGAGATGAGTTCTCCCTGACTCCTTGAGAGTCCTGAAGGAACGTTGAAGACGACGACGTTGATAGGCCGGGTGTGTAAGCGCAGCGATGCGTTGAGCTAACCGGTACTAATGAACCGTGAGGCTTAACCTTACAACGCCGAAGATGTTTTGGCGGATTTGAGAGAATTTTCAGCTCTGATACAGATTAATCGATACGTTGGTGAGACGTGTTGATAAAACAGAATTTGCCTGGCGGCACTAGCGCGGTGGTCCCACCTGACCCCATGCCGAACTCAGAAGTGAAACGCCGTAGCGCCGATGGTAGTGTGGGGTCTCCCCATGTGAGAGTAGGGAACTGCCAGGCATCAAACAAGTGAAGAGCCCATCCTGTCGGATGGGCTTTTTGCGTTTCTGTCGTCCGGCCAGCGTGCCGGCATGTCTCCCCGGTGGCGCTGCGACAAATGTCACGGAAACGTAGGCCGGCGCAAGCGCAGCGCCGCCCGGCAATGGGCATCCGGCGCCAGGCGCCTGTTTTTGCCCGGTGGCGGCTGCGCCTTACCGGGCCTACGAACTGCGACAAATGTCACGGAAACGTAGG
>NZ_BAAAQX010000110.1:0-766 GCF_039531895.1 Nonomuraea monospora | reverse complement strand
GCCGTCACCCGGGTGGCAGTGATGATCTCGCTGTCGGGATCCTCGGCGATGTGCCCCTTGAAACCGTCAAAGGAACGGGCCACCGTCTTGCGGCCGTGGCGCGCCTCGGGATCGACGGTGGAGATGATCCGGTCCTTGGCCACCTTGCGGGCGATCCGGAACACCCCGTCCTCGCCCTGCTCCAGGTCCTGACCCAGCACCGTGGCCAGCAGCCGGGCCGCCTGATCGACCTCCCCGGCCACCTTCCGCCCGTCCAGCACCGCCAGCAGCGCGAACCCATCACGGGCCCGCGAGTCGATCAGCGCCTCCCGCTCGGCTCGGTCGCTCCAGTCGATGACCGGCTTACCGAGATCGGTGTAGGCGTCCCCGCTGGAGATCACCGCCCGCAGCTCCACCCGCACCTCCCGATCGCAGGCGCGCAGCAGGCCCCGGATCGCCGACCGGATCAGCGTGATGGTGTCCTGGGTGGCCACCGCGTCATAGATCGGCGCCGAGTCCAGCACCCGCCGCCGCCCGATCAACCCGGCCTGCCCGGCCACCTCCACCGTCCGCTCGAAGATCCGATCCGGCCGATCGGAGGCGGCCAGCCGGGCCCGCATGTCCACCAAAACGGTGTGCACGAACCCGGGATGGTCGAAGTCCAGCCCGCCGGCGGCGTACTTCCACCGCACATCGAAGGCGAACCGATCCACCGCCTCCCGGTCCGACAACCCTTCCAGCCGCTGCAGCACCATCACCACCGCCACGATCATCGGCGGCACCGACC
>NZ_BAAAQX010000109.1:0-802 GCF_039531895.1 Nonomuraea monospora | reverse complement strand
GTAAAAACAGAGCCTGCGCGTTTCTGGCGGGTTTTCTGGTGGTTTGTTGCCTGTTTTACCGGTTTCCCGTCAGAAACGCCCTGAGGGCCTCTCAGGCGGTGCTGATAACGGATGTTATGGTAAATGTTGGATAGCAAGGACTATCAGTCCGGCAATGCTACATATCATTGCTAATGGATTTACGAGCAAAATGCCGAATGTTGTCGCAGATAATCCGCGAACAATGATATTGGCAAGAAGTCCGCCAACAATGAGGGATAAAAAGGTATAACCAGCAACTTTCAGTAACGACAGATCTCCCCATATCACCTCTACTATCGGATAGATAAAAACACCAACGCCAGCAGGAAGCGTAGTAACCATCAACAGTAAATGGCTTTTAGTGGGACCGTACTCTCTGACATTTCCAACTTTCATCATGTGTGTGATGAATGACGATATCCACCATAGGATCATGATCATAAGGAAATTCATAATTATTTACTCTCGATGCGTAGATCAGGTGCTTTCTGTAGATTTGGTCGTACATACTCGCTGTCTCTTTCGTCAAGACAACGGAAGTAGAGTGTTACTGTGGTATCTATCCCCATTCTTGTGTTAGCCACGTTTTCGTTAGTGAGCAGGAATTTTTTACCGAGGCTATTACATTTCTCAGAACCTGTTTTAAAGGCACTTTGACGTGCTGATGCCGCATCTCTAAAACCATCAGCAGTTGCTGAAACCGTATATGTATCCCTACCTAACTCAAGAACGTTGCTGGTAGAAACACAACCAACTGTAAGCAGCGATATTGATAAAATAC
>NZ_BAAAQX010000108.1:0-934 GCF_039531895.1 Nonomuraea monospora | reverse complement strand
CCGAGATCGGCTCGCTCATCGCCGAGGCGATGGACAAGGTCGGCAAGGAAGGCGTCATCACCGTCGAGGAGAGCAACACCTTCGGCCTTGAGCTCGAGCTCACCGAGGGCATGCGCTTCGACAAGGGCATGACGTCGATGTACTTCGTCACCGACTCGGACCGTATGGAGGCCGTGCTCGAGGACCCGTACATCCTGATCGTCAACAGCAAGGTCTCCGCCAACAAGGACCTGCTGCCGCTGCTCGACAAGGTCGTGCAGTCGGGCAAGCCGCTGCTGATCATCGCCGAGGACGTCGAGGGCGAGGCCCTGGCGACCCTGGTGGTCAACAAGATCCGCGGCCTGTTCCGCTCCGTGGCCGTCAAGGCCCCGGGCTTCGGCGACCGCCGCAAGGCGATGCTGAACGACATCGCGATCCTGACCGGCGGCCAGGTCATCGCCGAGGAGGTCGGCCTCAAGCTCGAGACCGCCACCCTCGACCTGCTGGGCCGCGCCCGCAAGGTCGTGGTGACCAAGGACGAGACCACTATCGTCGACGGCGCCGGTGACGCCGAGCAGATCGCCGGCCGGGTCAACGAGATCCGCGCCGAGATCGAGCGCACCGACTCCGACTACGACCGCGAGAAGCTCCAGGAGCGCCTCGCCAAGCTGGCCGGCGGCGTGGCCGTCATCAAGGCCGGCGCGGCGACCGAGGTCGAGCTCAAGGAGCGCAAGCACCGCATCGAGGACGCCGTCCGCAACGCCAAGGCGGCCGTCGAGGAGGGCATCGTCCCCGGCGGCGGCGTGGCGCTGCTGCAGGCCGGCGCCAAGGCCTTCGACAAGCTGGAGCTGGCGGGCGACGAGGCCACCGGTGCCGCCATCGTCAAGAAGGCGCTGGAGGAGCCGCTCAAGCAGATCGCGGTCAACGCCGGTCTCGAGGGCGGCGTCGTGGTCGA
>NZ_BAAAQX010000107.1:0-946 GCF_039531895.1 Nonomuraea monospora | reverse complement strand
CCGAGATCGGCTCGCTCATCGCCGAGGCGATGGACAAGGTCGGCAAGGAAGGCGTCATCACCGTCGAGGAGAGCAACACCTTCGGCCTTGAGCTCGAGCTCACCGAGGGCATGCGCTTCGACAAGGGGTACATCGCCCCGCTGTTCATCACCGACTCCGACCGGCTCGAAGCGGTCCTGGACGACCCGTACGTCCTGATCGTCAGCGGCAAGGTCTCCGCGAACAGGGACGTTCTGCCCCTGCTCGACAAGGTGGTGCAGTCGGGCAAACCGGTCCTGGTCCTCGCCGAGGACATCGAGGGCGAGGCCCTGGCGACTCTGGTCGTGAACAAGATGAAGGGCGTGCTGCGTTCGGTCGCGGTCAGGGCGCCGGGCTTCGGCGACCGCCGCAAGGCGATGCTGAACGACATCGCGATCCTGACCGGTGGCCAGGTCATCGCCGAGGAGGTCGGCCTCAAGCTCGAGACCGCCACCCTCGACCTGCTGGGCCGCGCCCGCAAGGTCGTGGTGACCAAGGACGAGACCACCATCGTCGACGGCGCCGGTGACGCCGAGCAGATCGCCGGCCGGGTCAACGAGATCCGCGCCGAGATCGAGCGCACCGACTCCGACTACGACCGCGAGAAGCTCCAGGAGCGGCTCGCCAAGCTGGCCGGCGGCGTGGCCGTCATCAAGGCCGGCGCGGCGACCGAGGTCGAGCTGAAGGAGCGCAAGCACCGCATCGAGGACGCCGTCCGCAACGCCAAGGCGGCCGTCGAGGAGGGCATCGTCCCCGGCGGCGGCGTGGCGCTGCTGCAGGCCGGCGCCATCGTGTTCGGCGAGGCCTTCGACAAGCTGGAGCTGGCGGGCGACGAGGCCACCGGTGCCGCCATCGTCAAGAAGGCGCTGGAGGAGCCGCTCAAGCAGATCGCGGTCAACGCCGGTCTCGAGGGCGGCGTCGTGGTCGA
>NZ_BAAAQX010000106.1:0-960 GCF_039531895.1 Nonomuraea monospora | reverse complement strand
TCAAGGGCCCGTCGCTGGAGCAGATCACCGTCGCCGTCGGCTCCGGCCTGACCCCGGCCGCCGAGGGGGCCGCCCAGTACGACAAGGACGTGGAGAAGCAGGCCAAGCAGCTGGGGCTCGCGGGGTGGTGACGACGCGGCACGCCGGGCCCCGCACGGGGCCCGCGCAGCGGCACGCCCGCCCCACGGCCAGGCGCAGGTCGGCCTACCCGTACGGGCTGTACCTCCCGGCAGCGATCGTCTATGTCGTGATTTTTCTGGTGCCGACGGTGATGGCGTTCTACTTCGCGCTGACCCGCTGGACGCTGTTCGACAGCGAGTTCGTCGGCCTGGACAACTTCCGCGACTTCCTGGCCGAGCAGAACCTGCGCATCGGCTTCGCCAACACGATCATCTACGCGGTCCTCACGTCCGGGCTGAAGGTCGTGCTCGGGCTGCTGCTCGGCGTGCTGCTCACCAGCAGGCTGCGGCTGCGCGGCTTCCTGCGCTCGGTCGTGTTCTTCCCCACGCTGGTGTCCACGGTCGCGGTCGGGATCACCTTCAGCGCGCTGCTGCGGCCGGACACCGGGCTGGTCAACCGGGCCTTGGCGGTGATCGGCGTCTCCGGGCCTGACTGGCTCGGCGACGCGAGCACAGCCCTGCTGTCGGTGGCGCTGGTGGACGTGTGGAAGGGCGTCGGCCTGGCCACCGTGATCTACATCGCGGGCATCATGTCGATCCCGACCGAGTACTACCAGGCGGTCGCGGTGGACGGCGGCGGCGCCTGGCACCGCTTCCGGCACGTCACGCTGCCCCTGTCGTGGCCCGCCACCTACTCGGTGATCATCCTGTCGTTCATCGGCGGCCTGCGCTCCTTCGACCTGATCTGGACGATGACGCGCGGCGGCCCCGGCTTCACCAGCGACACCATCGCCTCGATCATCTACAAGCAGTACCAGGCCGGCTTCTTCGGCCTGTCCAC
>NZ_BAAAQX010000105.1:0-1009 GCF_039531895.1 Nonomuraea monospora | reverse complement strand
CTAGATGGATGAGTCCAAGGGGTCCCGGCGAAATCAGTGGTCATAGGCGGTCAGCGATCGGTTGACGGGTTGATGAGTCTGGCCGTTGTGCCAGATGGCCGCGGTCAGGGCCAGGATCTTGATGAACACCCGGACAATGACGCCCGCCACCGTGCGGCCTCCGTGTCGTTCCAGGTCGAGCTGGCCTTTGAAGGTTTGGTTGATCGATTCGATGGTCTGGCGCAATGGCTTGAACAGGTGCGCTCCGGCTCGTTCGGTTTCGCCGGCGCGGGCCGGGCGCAGCAGTCTCATCCCGCCGTCGGCCAGCTCGCGTTCGAAGGCCTGGCCGTAGAACTGCCGGTCGGCGATGATCGTCTGGCGGGGGTGCTCGGCCATCAGACGCGGAGCGCTGCGCAGCATGCCGAGCAGCACCTCGCGTTCATCGGCCTTGGCCCCGGCCAGCGCGAACAGCACCGGCAGCCCGCCCAGGGTGCACACCAGGTGCAGGCGCAGCCCCCAGAAGTAGCGGGAGTGGGAGGCGCAGTAGCCGTACTCGGCCCAGCCTGCCAGTCGGCTGCGTCGTGCGGTCTCCACCGAGCGGCCGCACTCCACCGGGGTGGAGTCGGCCACCCAGACATCGTCACTCCACAGCGGACTGTCGCAGGCCAGCACCCGAATCACTGCCATGACCAGGCCGACCGACTTGCGCAGCCGCTTGCCGTAGCCCGATTGCTGAGGAAGACAGGGGAACATGCCGCGCAGCTCGGCGTGCGCGTACCGCAGCCAGCGGCGCTCGCAGTGATAGCCCAGCAGGGCCGACAGCACCGCCAGCGTCACCAGCTCGGCATCACTCAGCCTGGGTGCGATACCGACCTTCGGCCGCCAGGGGGCCAGCTCAGGCGCACTCTTCAGCAGATCATCGACCCTCACGTAGAGTGCGGTTGCGAGGGTGTCCAGTTCGGTCGTCACAACCCGAGAATGGACATCCTCGCCCTATCTCCGCAGCTATGCCTTGGACTCATCCATCTAG
>NZ_BAAAQX010000104.1:0-1043 GCF_039531895.1 Nonomuraea monospora | reverse complement strand
GTGAACGGGGACGCAATTTATTGCGTGGCCGTGAAGCGTTGCCGGCGCAGCCGGAAAACCGGTTTTCAGCACCTTCAGGAATCGGGTTCGTCGACGGCCGGCAATCACGTTATGGCAAGTCGCCGGACGACTCACCACACGATTCACCGGCGATTCGAATCGTGAATTGAATCAAGAGTCGATTCATCATAACAATATGATAATAAAGCGTGATTCACATATGAATCGTGGGCAATTCGTCAGCGATTCGCCATAGAGTCGTCCACGACTTGGATCTGCACTTTGTAACACATCACCGCACATTTATTTTTCATTAACCCATTGTTGTAAATAATGAATCTGCAAAATTTTAATTTTGCGTGGGGTGTGGGTATTTTTAGTGGTGAGGAGCGTTCAGAGATCTGGCGATTTTTGGGAAGGTTCAGAAACTCTCCGGGATGGCCGGAGAGGAAAACTCAAGCATGGCAGGATCAGGATTTTTTCCAGAATTTCCACCACGGGGAATGGGATGGTGAAGAAGGTTCGTGCTTGTGCTCCAGAAGCTGCATAGCCTGACGAAGGGAATCAATATGCTCATCTCGAGCCTTAACAGCCCCTTTAAGACCATCGTTTTCAGCTTCAAGTAAAGCGATTCTATGTTGTAAATCATGTAAACCAACGCTGTTAATACCTGTAGATTCTGCGTCACTTTTTACATCATATTTTACAGTATCAGTTACACCATCAAGAGAACCAAACACCCTAATAAGCTCGGATACATCAATAACTTTAATATCCTTCCCGTGCTTTACAACAGAGGTATAACTTAACTTCCCGCTGTTAATCATCTTGTAAATAGTGGGACGACTAACCTTAACAAGCCGTGCAGCTTCACTAATAGACACTCTGGCCATCAGTTACCATCCTGTAATGAATCCAGTCTCGAGGAGAGTGTACGGAAAAGATGCTCTGCATCATCGTGGAGTTTCTCACAAAGGTCGGCCTCAGCATCAAGATCAAGCTCGTTAAGCTTCTCCAGCAGGAGCAGAGACTGATTCTGGATG
>NZ_BAAAQX010000103.1:0-1043 GCF_039531895.1 Nonomuraea monospora | reverse complement strand
GTGGCGTTCATGCCGTGGGAGGGTCACAACTACGAAGACGCGATCATCCTTTCTCAGCGGCTGGTGCAGGACGACGTCCTGTCCTCGATCCACATCGAGGAGCACGAGGTCGACGCCCGCGACACCAAGCTGGGCCCCGAGGAGATCACCCGCGACATCCCGAACGTGTCCGAAGAGGTCCTGGCTGACCTCGACGAGCGCGGCATCATCCGGATCGGCGCCGAGGTCGTGCCCGGCGACATCCTGGTCGGCAAGGTCACCCCGAAGGGCGAGACCGAGCTGACCCCGGAGGAGCGGCTGCTGCGCGCCATCTTCGGTGAGAAGGCCCGCGAGGTCCGCGACACCTCGCTGAAGGTGCCGCACGGTGAGCAGGGCAAGGTCATCGCCGTCCGCGTGTTCAGCCGCGAGGAGGGCGACGAGCTTCCCCCCGGCGTCAACGAGCTGGTCCGCGTCTACGTGGCCCAGAAGCGTAAGATCACCGACGGTGACAAGCTGGCCGGCCGGCACGGCAACAAGGGCGTCATCTCCAAGATCCTGCCGGTCGAGGACATGCCGTTCCTGGAGGACGGCACCCCGGTCGACATCATCCTCAACCCCCTGGGCGTGCCCGGCCGGATGAACGTCGGCCAGGTGCTGGAGACCCACCTCGGGTGGATCGCCGCGCGCGGGTGGGACATCTCGGGCATCCAGGAGGCCTGGGCCGAGCGGTTGCGTGACAAGGGCTTCGAGCAGGTCGCCCCGCGCACCAACATGGCCACCCCGGTCTTCGACGGCGCCCACGAAGAAGAGATCATCGGGCTGCTCGGCAACACCGTCCCGACGCGCGACGGCGACCGGCTCGTGCAACGCGGCGGCAAGGCGCAGCTCTTCGACGGCCGCTCCGGCGAGCCGTTCCCGTACCCGATCGCGGTCGGCTACATCTACATCCTCAAGCTGCTGCACCTGGTCGACGACAAGATCCACGCCCGGTCGACCGGCCCGTACTCCATGATCACCCAGCAGCCGCTCGGCGGTAAGGCCCAGTTCGGCGGCCAGCGCTTCGG
>NZ_BAAAQX010000102.1:0-1065 GCF_039531895.1 Nonomuraea monospora | reverse complement strand
CACCTTGCCGCGGGTGTAGAAGTGCACGCCCTCGGTGCCGTGCACGTGCGTGTCGCCGAAGAGGGACGACTTCCAGCCGCCGAAGCTGTAGAAGGCCATCGGCACCGGGATCGGCACGTTGATGCCGATCATGCCGACCTCGACCTCGTTCTGGAAGCGCCGGGCCGCGCCGCCGTCGTTGGTGAAGATCGCGGTGCCGTTGCCGTACGCGCCGCCGTTGATCACCTCCAGGCCCTCCTCGTACGTGCCGACCCGCACGATCGACAGCACCGGCCCGAAGATCTCCTCGGTGTGCGTACGGGACCCGGCGGGCACGTGGTCGAGCACCGTCGGCCCGAGCCAGAAGCCCGGCGTGTCCGCCGCCTTCCCGCCGCCCAGCACCGGCGTCTCGCGGCCGTCCACGACCAGCTTGGCGCCCTCCTCGACGCCGAGGTCGAGGTAGGAGGCCACCTTGTCCCGGTGCGGCCCGGTCACCAGCGGGCCCATCTCGGACCTGGGGTCGTCGCCGGGGCCGATGGTCAACCGGCCGACCCGCTCGACGATCTTCTCGACCAGCTCGTCGCCGATTGGATCGACGGCCAGCACGACGGAGATCGCCATGCACCGCTCCCCCGCCGAGCCGAACCCCGCCGACACGGCCGAGTCGGCCACCAGGTCGAGATCGGCGTCGGGCAGCACCAGCATGTGGTTCTTGGCCCCGCCGAGCGCCTGCACCCGCTTGCCGTGCGCGGTGCCGGTCTCGTAGACGTACTTGGCGATCGGGGTGGAGCCGACGAAGGAGACGGCGCGAACGTCGGGGTGCTCCAGCAGCCGGTCCACGGCGGCCTTGTCGCCCTGCACGACGTTGAACACCCCGTCGGGCAGCCCGGCCTCCTGCCAGAGCCGCGCCATCAGCAGCGACGCCGACGGGTCACGCTCCGACGGCTTGAGCACGAACGCGTTCCCGCACGCGATCGCGATCGGGAACATCCACATCGGCACCATCGCCGGGAAGTTGAACGGCGTGATCCCGGCCACCACCCCCAGCGGCTGCCGGATCGAGTAGGAGTCCACCCGGGTCGAGAC
>NZ_BAAAQX010000101.1:0-1103 GCF_039531895.1 Nonomuraea monospora | reverse complement strand
AAAGATCGTGCGGTGGCCGCGAGCCACAGCGTAGACCCTGACGGCTGGATGGTCATCTTCCACGAGCTGATGGCCCGGATCGCCGGCCGGTTCGGCCGCGTCGAACCCCGTCGCGCCGCGAGCGCGTACGTGCGCGGGCTGCTGGCCGACATCGACCGTAAGAACTGCTGGAACCTGGCCGAACACGCCGGGCTGAGCGGCCCGCAGACGTTGCAGCGGTTGCTGCGCACCGCCCGCTGGGACGCCGATCAGGTGCGCGATGACGTCCGCACCTTCATCGTCGACCGGCTCGGCCCCGGCGGCGTGCTGATCGTGGATGAGACCGGCTTCGTCAAGAAGGGCACCGCCTCAGCCGGGGTGCAACGGCAATACACCGGCACCGCGGGCCGCATCGAGAACTCCCAGGTCGGCGTGTTTCTCGCCTATGCCACCCCGGCCGGGCGGGCGCTGCTGGACCGGCGGCTCTACCTGCCCGCCCACACCTGGCTGGCCGACCCCGGCCGCTGCCGGGCCGCCGGCGTCCCGGCCGAGACCGGCTTCGCCACCAAGCCCGCGCTGGCCACCGCCATGGTGCTGGCCGCGCTGGAGGCCGGGGTGAGCGCCCCTTGGCTGACCGGCGATGAGGTCTACGGCCAGGACCCGCGCCTGCGCGCCGCCCTGGAGCAGCGCCGGATGGGATACGTGCTGGCCATCGCGGGCAACCGGCGCGTCGAGCTGGAGGGCGTCCAGGTGAGCGCGGCGGAGGTCGCCACGCGCGTGGCCGACCGGCACTGGCACCGCTACCGCGCCGGCCAGGGAGCCAAAGGGCCGCGCTGGTATGCCTGGGCCTGGGCCCGGATCGACGAAGGAGACGAAGGCGAGGCCCAGGGCTGTCGGTGGTTGCTGATCCGGCGCAACCTGACCACCGGCGAACTGGCGTTCTACCGCTGCTACGCGCCCGCCCGGCAGCCGCTGATGGCCCTGGTCAAGATCGCAGGAGCCCGGTGGGCGGTAGAGGAGTCCTTCCAGGCCGCCAAGGGGCAGGTCGGCCTGGACCACTACCAGGTGCGCGGCTGGACGGCCTGGCACCGTCACATCACCCTGGCTCTGCTCGCCCTGGCCGT
>NZ_BAAAQX010000100.1:0-1216 GCF_039531895.1 Nonomuraea monospora | reverse complement strand
GGCGGGTAGTCGGAGGCGCCGGCGAAGCAGTTGAAGGGCACGCCCATGAAGGAGGCCCCCGCCTTGAACACGTCCGGGTGAAGGGCGAGCAGGTGCTGGGTCATCATGCCGCCGGACGAACTGCCCGTGGCGTAGACCCGGTTCGGGTCTGCCCGGTAGGTCCGCTCGACGTACCCGATCATCGAGATGATCGAGACGGGGTCGCTGCCGCCGCCGCGCTGCTTGGCCGCGTCCGACCAGGTGTCGAAGCAGTTGCCGAACCCCGCCGACTGGGTGGCGGTCGGGTAGACGACGATGAAGCCGTACCGATCCGCCAGCGAGGCGAACTCACTGCCCTGATAGAAGCCGGGGCCGGAGCCGCCGCAGCCGTGCATCGCCACCACGATCGCCGGCGAGGCCGGGCGTGAGTCCGGTACGTAGAGGTGCATCCGCATGTTGCCCGGGTTGCTGCCGAAGCCGGTCACCTCCACCAAGGTGGCGGCGGCGGCGGGCGATCCCAGTACCACGGTCATGACGGCAAAGAGCGCCGCGGTGCAGGCACCGGCCAGCGCCTTGGTCCATCGTCTCATTCGCGCTCCTCCTCTCCCCGTACGCGGCGTGCCGCGTCTTGACGTCCGTCGCTGGAAAAGTAGAAGGGCCGCCATCCACCGTCAATGCGCGCCTGGTACGCGGATTCGCCGGTTCACCTGGGGGAGAGCTGTTTCGCCTGGTTATCAAGTACCTTGTTATCAACGTCCTTGATATTCGGTCGAGAAACTTACATGGGGCCGTTCCGGCGGGCGCGATATCGTCTCCTGGTGACCGAGGCCACACCGCCGCCCCATGTGAGCTACCTGGTGTTCCGGCTGGAACGCCGCATCCGCGCCTGCCTGGACGACGCGCTCGCCCGGCACGGCATGACGACCACCGGATACATGGCGCTCAGCGAGCTGCGCCTGCGCGACGCCCCGTCCTCGGCCGACCTGGCCCGCATCGCCTTCGTCACCCCGCAGGCGATGAACCTGGTCATCCGCGACCTCGAACAACGCGGCCTGATCCGCCGCGAACCGCATCCCCGGGGCGGGCGCGCCCTGCGCACCCGTCTCACCCCGGCAGGGCTGAACGTTCTGCGGCGATGCGACCGCTCCCTCGACGACATCGAAGCCGTCATGCTCGCCGAGGTCGGCGGTCCGGACCGGGTGGCACTCGCGGAGACGCTCACGCTGTGCGCCCGGGC
>NZ_BAAAQX010000099.1:0-1286 GCF_039531895.1 Nonomuraea monospora | reverse complement strand
TGAGGGGCCACGATGATTCCGGACAGCCGTGTTATGGGTGCAGCCTATGCGGCCGTCTGGATTGCAAGGGCCTCGTTGAGAACCTCCAGGGGCGGCCGGTAGCCGAGCGCCGAGTGCAGGCGCCGACGGTTGTAGAACCCTTCGATGTAGCGGATGACCTGGCTTCTCGCCTTGGCCCGGGTGGTGAAGACGAAGCGGTGCAGCCACTCGTTCTTGATCGCGCTGAAGAACGATTCGGCCATCGCGTTGTCCCAGCAGACGCCGGTGCGGCCGACCGAACGGCGGATGTCCAGGCGCGCCAGGAAGCAGCCGAACTCCTCTGAGGTGTAGTTCGAGCCGCGGTCGCTGTGGAACACGGCGCCGCTCTGGAGCAGGCCGGTGCCGGCGGCCATCCGGATCGCGTCGGCGATCAGCTCGGTGCGGTAGTGGTCGGCCATCGCCCAGCCCAGCACCGCCTTGCTGTGACAGTCGATCACGGTGGCCAGGTAGAGGAAGCCCTCCCAAGTCCGGATGTAGGTGACGTCGCCGACGAGCTTGGTGCCCGGCCGGGTGGCGGTGAAGTCGCGGCTGACCAGGTCGGGGATGCCGCGGTAGTCGCCCTGGACGGTGGTGGCCGGCCGGAACGCCCGCACCTGGGCCGGGATGAGGCCCTGCTGGCGCATCAGGGCGCGCACCAGCTCGGCCGAGCAGTGCTCGCCACGGCGGGCCAGGGCGGCGTGCACCCGCCGGTAGCCGTAGGTCTCGTGCGAGCTGGCGAAGATCTCGGCGACCAGCGTGGCCAGCAGCGCGCGGCGTTGTGCGGTGGCCGAGGCCGGCCGCTCGCGCCATTCGTAGTAGCCCGAGCGGGACACCTGCAGCCAGGCGCACATTTTCACGATCGAGTGATGGGCCTTCTCCGCGTCGATGAGCTCGTACTTGGCGAGCGTCATCGAGTCTCGGACGCGAAGAAGGCGGCCGCTTTTTTCAAGAAGACCAACTTCTCCCGCAGCTCGGCGTTCTCCCGCTCCAGCTCCCGGATCCGGGCGCGGTCCGGCCCAGAGACCGGCGGCTGCTCCTGCTGTGCGCTCACGATCCGATGCCGGTTCACCCAGCTGCCCAGGGTGCTGGCGTTGACGTCGAACTCGCGCGCCACCGACGCGACCGTCCGCTCGCCCTCCAGCACCATGCGGACGGCTTCTTCCTTGAACTCCGGCGAGAACTGCCTACGACGCCTTGCCACGTACCTACCTCTTCCAGACTTCTGTCAGCTTATGTAGCCGACTGTCCGGAATCTGCTGGGCACCTCA
>NZ_BAAAQX010000098.1:0-1363 GCF_039531895.1 Nonomuraea monospora | reverse complement strand
CTAGGGCGTGTTTCAGAAGTGGATCACCCGGGTGATCCACTTCCGAGATGATCTTTGTGTGGGTCGGGGTGATTTGACCGCCGCGCAGTGGGCTGTGCTGGAGCCGCTGTTGCCGGCGGGAAAGAAGGCGGGTCGTCCGCCGGTCTGGGCGAAGCGGCAGCTCATCGACGGGATCCGATGGCGAGTTCGAACGGGCGCGCCCTGGCGGGATGTGCCCGAGCGGTACGGGCCGTGGCAGACGGTGTACGGGTTGTTTCGCCGCTGGCAGCGGAACGGAGTCTGGGCGCGCATCCTTGTCGCGTTACAAGCGCGAGCCGATGCCAAGGGGCTGATCACCTGGGATGTGTCGGTGGATTCCACCGTCGCCCGCGCGCACCAGCATGCCGCCGGTGCGCGAAGAGATGGCGATGCGCAGAAGGAGCCACCCGGAGGGGCTCGTACGGAACCAGACGATCACGGGCTGGGCCGCTCGCGTGGCGGGCTGACCACCAAGACGCACCTGGCCGTCGAACAGGGACAAAAGCCGCTGTCGGTGGTGGTCACGGCTGGACAGCGGGGCGACTGCCCGCAGTTCAGGCCGGTGCTGGAGGGGATCCGGGTGCCACGTCTGGGCAGCGGCCGCCCCCGCACTCGCCCCGACAGAGTCCGCGCCGACAAGGCCTACTCCTCTCGCGGCAACCGCTCCTACCTGCGCCGGCGTGGGATCAAATGCACCATCCCGGAGAAGAAGGATCAGGCGGCTCATCGCCGCAAACGTGGATCGCGCGGCGGCCGGCCTCCCGCCTTCGACAAGGCCGACTACCGCGAGCGCCACGCCGTCGAGTGCGCGATCAACCGGCTCAAGCGCAACCGCGCCGTGGCCACGCGGTATGACAAGCTGGCCGTCCGCTACGAAGCGACCGTGCACATCGCCTGCATCAACGAGTGGTTGTGACCGCGTCCTGGCCACGGCTGGGATCCTGCACAATCTGTTGGAGCGGCGACCCGTACACCTGGAGAGGGGCCGATAGTGGGGCGGGAGTACATCCGGCTGAAGGCGGAAACCGAGGGCGGCGAACTCATCGTGGAACCGTCCGAGGACGCCCTCTACGAGATGATCATCGAGCTCGCCCTGCCCCACAACACCTTCGTCATCGTCGAACCAGACGAAGACGACCCCACCTGGTTCGCCTCAGTCGCCCGCCTCGACGATGGCACCTACGAGGTCGAATACCGAGACCCTCTTCGCCGATATCACCGCCTTGACACCGCAACCGACCCGAGCCGCATCGCTTCCGACGTCACCATCTGGACCGCCCAGGCATCTCGAGCACACGCAGCCCTCACCCGGCACTCCTCACCCGACTTCTGAAACAGGCCCTAG
>NZ_BAAAQX010000097.1:0-1482 GCF_039531895.1 Nonomuraea monospora | reverse complement strand
CTGAGGGTGGGGAAGGAGACATCCCTTCGTGGGAGCAAGCAAGCCGGATCCGGAGGTCCCTGATCCTCAGGTGCGGGAACGGGGACGTCCGCGTTCCTACTCCGCCGCCTACAAGGCCCGGATCCTGGAGGAGTACGACCGCCTGGACAAGGCGGGCAAGGGCGCGTTGCTGCGCCGGGAGGGCCTGTACTCGTCACTGATCTCCAGCTGGCGCACCGCCCGGGATCACGGCGTCGAGCAGGCACTGGCCCGCCCGGTCGGCCGGCCGAAGGCCGACCCGCGCGACAAGCGGATCGAGGCGCTGCAGGCGGAGGTCGAGCGGCTGCGCGCCGAACTCGGCCAGACCCGCCAGGTGATCGAGGTGCAGGGAAAGCTCTTCGCGCTGCTGGATCAGCTCGCCACCAGCAGCGAGACACCGCCGGGCCGGGGCGAGCAGTGAGCGGGACCTTCCCGGCCGCCCAAGCCGAGGCGATCGAGGAACTGGTCCCACTGCTGGGTCGGCGCAACGCCTGCACGGCGGCCGGAGTGTCGCAAGCGACCTGGTATCGCCACCACCGCCAGAGCCCGCCTCCAGCACGGCCGGCTCGGCCGCGCAAGCCGCACCCCGCCGCGCTGTCGCCGGCCGAGCGCGAGCAGGTCCGTGCGGTGCTGAACGAGCGCTTCGCCGACGCCTCGCCGGCCACCGCCTACTACAGCCTGCTCGACGAAGGCGTCTACCTGGCATCGGAGTCGACCATGTACCGCATCCTGCGCGAGCACGACGAGGTCGGCGCCGACCGGCGCCGGCAGGCCACCCATCCGCCCCGGGCCGTGCCCGAACTGGTCGCCGACGCCCCCAACCGGGTCTGGGCGTGGGACATCACCAAACTCCGCGGCCCGGACAAGGGCGTCTGGTACTGCCTCTACACCATCATCGACCTGTTCAGCCGCTACGTCGTCGGCTGGATGGTCGCCTCCCGCGAGTCCGCCGACCTGGCCCGGCACCTCATCGAAGCGACCGCCCGCAAGCACGGCATCGACGCAGGCACCCTCACCCTGCACGCCGACCGCGGCAGCTCGATGACCTCCAAAACCCTCGCCGAACTCCTCATCGACCTGGGCGTGGCCAAGTCCCACTCCCGGCCCCGGACCTCCAACGACAACCCGCACATCGAAGCGAGCTTCAAAACCCTGAAGTACTGCCCCATCTTCCCTGGCCGGTTCGGCTCGATCGAGCACGCCCGCGTCTTCTGCCAGGACTTCTACGCCTGGTACAACCGGGATCACTTCCACTCCGGGATCGGCTACCACCATCCCGTCGACGTGCACTACGGCCGCGCTGCCGCCATCCGCGACCGGCGCGCCACCGTCCTGGCCGCCGCCCACGCCACACATCCCGATCGGTTCGCCAGCGGCGGTCTGCCAACCCCGCCCGACCTGCCCGGCCCCGCCTGGATCAACAAGCCCAAGACCAACGAACCGAAGGACGCCACAGAGAAGACG
>NZ_BAAAQX010000096.1:0-2171 GCF_039531895.1 Nonomuraea monospora | reverse complement strand
CGCAGCCGCGAGCAGAACGCGGCCACCACCGGTAATGCTCCGAGCATCTTCTCGACACTGGCCTGGCCCCACTGCGCACGCTGCCTCATCTGCCAGGTCATACCGCGACGACGATCACCACAGCAAATCCGACGATCTTCAATCAACCCGACGTGCGGAAAACGGGGCTAGCCAGCGTCCCGTCGCGGTGCATGCCCGCGGGACAGATATCAGCCGCCCACGGTGACGTGGATGCCGCCTTCGGCCGGCCTCGCGCAAGCAGCTGCCCTCGCGTGAAGTGACCATCTGGCGCATGGGAGGGTCGGTGCGAGCCCTAGGTCGCGATCTCGCCACTCACCCCGAATGCAGGCCTGAGACCGGGCCACGGATGTGCAGGTGACCGATTGGGTGAAGCTGATCGACGCGATTGCCGAACTGATCGGCGTTCTGGCGTGGCCGACGGCGGTCGTGCTCGCGGTATGGCTGACCATGCGGCGCACCGAGCGAGACGCTGAAGCGACCGGAGACGGCGCGATCGGCCGGTGCGGCCCGTGCGCCGTGGTCGTCTGGACGCGGAGCTCTAGGAGGCTGGTGTTAAGCGGGTCCTCCTGGCTGAAGACTTTCGGGTCAGCTTGCCGGGCAGCCGCTGTGCAGGAGCGTCGTGTTCCGAGCTCGTGACGGCGGTCTGCCGGTTGTGTGGGCCTGTGCGGTTATCCACAGGCCCACCGGAGACTGGCCCTCGTTGCCCGGCTCTCTACTCTCGGGCGTTGTCCCAGGTCAAGCGATTGCTTTCGTCCACGATCCGCCTGGAACGGAGACGATGCCGAGCACGGCCAGGCGGGCGAGGTTGACGGCGGCGGCCAGCAGCGAGAAGTCGGCGCCGACCTTGGTGGTGCCGCGGACGCGGGCGCGGCGTCCGCCGTGCCGCCGCCGCATCAAATGCGCGATCTTGCGTTCGACCTTGGGCCGGGTGGCTCGGTAGCGGGCCAGCCAGCCCGGATCGGCGCGGTTGGCCCTGCCCTGTGCCAGGTGTTCCTCATGCGGGCTGATCTTGATCTCGCGGCCGTCCTTGGCCGTGGTGCAGCGCTCACGCAGCGGGCAGCCGGCGCAGGCGATGCCGAAGCGGGCAACCCCGCCGCCGCCGGTCTGCGGCCGGATCACGGCAGCCTGCCGGCTCGGGCACGTGACCTGCCCGGCCTGCAGGTCGATGGTGAAGTCGTCCTTGGAGAACCGGCCGCCCAGCCCGCCTCGCGGCTGCACCTTGACCATCGCCTCGATGCCCGCCCCGGCGAGCTGGACCAGCATCGGCCCGGTGCCGTAAGCGGCATCACCGTAAACCTCGGCCTCCTCGGCCTGCTCGGCCTGGTTATCCGCGAGGAGGTCGGCCAGCAGGCCGGCGGCGGACTCGGCATCACCGGCATTGCCCGGCGTCACCTTCGTGGCGGTGACGATCTCGCTGTCGGGGTCCTCGGCGATGTGCCCCTTGAAACCATCGAACGAGCGGGCCACGGTCTTGCGGCCGTGCCGGGCCTCGGGATCAACGGTGGAGATGACCCGGTCCTTGGCCACCTTGCGGGCGATCCGGAACACCCCGTCCCCGCCCTGCTCCAAGTCCTGGCCCAGCACCGTGGCCAGCAGCCGCGCCGCCTGATCGACCTCCCCGGCCACCTTCCGCCCGTCCAGCACCGCCAGCAGCGCGAACCCGTCCCGGGCGCGTGAGTCGATCAGCCCTTCCCGCTCTCCGGCGTCCGTCCAGTCGATGACCGGCTTACCCACGTCGGCGTAGCCGTCCCCGCTGGAGATCACGCCCCGCAGCTCGGCCCGCAGCACATGATCGGCCGCCCTTAGCAGGCCCCGGATCGCCGACCGGATCAGCGTGACGGTGTCCTGGGTGGCCACCGCGTCATAGATCGGCGCCGAGTCCAGCACCCGCCGCCGGCCGATCAGACCAGCCTGGGAGGCCACCTCCACCGTCCGCTCGAAGATCCGATCCGGCCGCTCCGAGGCGGCCAGCCGGGCCCGCATATCCACCAGCACGGTGTGCACGAACCCCGGATGATCGAAATCCAGCCCGCCGGCGGCGTACTTCCACCGCACATCGAAGGCGAACCGATCCACCGCCTCCCGGTCCGACAACCCTTCCAGCCGCTGCAGCACCATCACCACCGCCACGATCATCGGCGGCACCGACC
>NZ_BAAAQX010000095.1:0-2345 GCF_039531895.1 Nonomuraea monospora | reverse complement strand
GGGTGTAGCTCTTCCTCAGTGAGTGCCTGAGCTGCGCTTTTGTGGTCGTGACTGTTTAGTCCGGGAACCGCCTTCTACTGTGAGTGCAGACGGTGAGGCGGTGGTGACGGTGGGCTCGTTGCTGGAGGAACTCGCACGGCGTGAGGCTGTGGCCCGGCAACGGATCGCGGAGATCCGCGAGCAGATCACCGCCTTGGAGTCACGGCTGGAGGATGAGCACGATCGGTTGTCACGGCTGGCGATCACGCGGGAGACGGTGGAGGAGATCCTGGGCGAGGCGGTCGAGCTGGTCGGTGAGCCCGTGACGGCTGGGATCGCAGGCCGGGACGTCGACGCGGTCGGCGCGGTTCCGGTACGGCCGCCGGTGCTGGGCGTGGTGACGGTGCCGCCGTGGCAGCCGGGCATAACCGCGGCGATGCTGCCGCGCGCGTACCGGGACGCGGTGGAGATCATGGTCGATGCCGGGCGTGCGATGCGGGCCGGGCAGATCGCGGTGGCGATGGGCTTGGCGGATGAGGCCGCCAAGCGTGAAGGGCTGCGCTCGAAACTGAAGCGGCTGGTGGAACGCGGCTGGGCACGGGAGGAAGGGCCGGGGTTGTTCATGGTGACCGAGCCGGTGGCGCGTGAGGTGTCCGGGCAGGGCGACGGAGGGTCACGAGACGGAATCGCGCCGTCATCTACTTCGTCACTGGGCGGGTGATTGCGGCAGGGCTCTTCCGCCGTCAGGTTCAAAGGTGCCAACCAGATGTCCCCGGCGAGAGAAGAGCCCTATGCAGGCACCGTACGACACCAGCCTGGCCGCTGACGTCTTTGCGGAGGCGAAGAACACCTTCAACTGGCTCATCGGACAGCTCACCGACGCGGCGTCCGGCATGCTGACCCATGACCGGCTGGAAGAGACGATCGTCGAGCAGGGCCGTGAACTGCAACGCCAGCTGCTGCAAGCACATCTCGATCTGCGGGCGCTGCGCGAGCGGCAGCAGGCGCACCACGCCCGCCAGAACGCAACGACCGCCGGGGTGACCGGATCCGACGGCGTGTCGCGGACGCGGCTGGAGACAGGGCATCACCGCCTGCTCGCCACCCTCATCGGGACGGTGACCGTCACCCGGTGCGCCTGGCGCGCCCCAGGGGTGCACAACCTCTATCCGGCCGACGCCGCCTTGTCGCTGCCAGCGGTGCGGCACTCGGCCGGGCTGGCCAAGCTCGCGGTCATCGAGACGGTGCGTGGCTCGTTCGACGCGGCCCACGCCGCGGTGACCGCGCGCTGCGGCAACGTGATCGGCAAACGGCAGATCGAGCAGGCGATCGTGCAGGCGGCGGTCGATGTCGACGCCTTCTACGCCGCGCGAACCCCGCTGCCGTCCACCGCCTGCACGGTGCTGGCAATCAGCGTGGACGGCAAGGGCATCGCGATGCGCCCCGAGGCGCTGCGGCCGGCGACCGCCAAGGCCGCCGCCCGCGCCCGGGCCACCTTCCGGACCCGGCTGGCGGCGGGTGAGAAACCGGCCCGCAAACGGATGGCCACCCTCGGGGTGGTCTACGACGTCGAGCCTGCGCCCCGCCGGCCGCACGATGTGATCGCCGTCCCCGGCGGCCGGGCCGGGCAGCGCCCGCCGCGGGCCAGACCGTCCGCGATGCGCAAGTGGCTGTGCGGCTCGATCAGCACCGGCCCCGCCGCAGTGATCGCCAAGGTCTTCGACCACGCCGAAGACCGTGATCCCGGCCATGTCCGTCCCTGGGTCGTGCTTGTCGACGGAGCCCGACACCAGCTCGATCTGATCACGGCGGAGGCCGCCCGCCGCGGCATCGGCGTCCACATCGTCATCGACTTCGTTCACGTGCTGGAGAAATTATGGGCTGCCGCCTGGAGCCTTCATATTCCCGCGGCACCGGCCGCCGAGGACTGGGTCGCCGTCCATGCTCTGGCCCTGCTGGCCGGGCACACCGGCCACGTCATCACCGCGCTGTCCGGCCAGGCAGCCACCACGGCCGCCCATCGCCGCGACGGCATCGACGCGTGCATCCGCTACCTCACCAACAATCTCGAGCACCTGCGCTACGACCAGGCGCTGGATGCGGGATGGCCGATCGCGACCGGCGTGATCGAAGGAGCCTGCCGCCATCTGATCGCCGACAGATTCGACCTCGCCGGGGCACGCTGGGGCCTGGCCGGAGCCGAAGCCGTCCTGAAACTCCGCGCCCTGATCGCCAACGGCGATCTCGACGAATACTGGCGTTTTCATCTTGCCCGGCAACACGAACGGGTCCACCAGAGCGGCTACCAGGACGGATACTCCCTCACGGCCTGATCGCTCCAGCCACTGAGGAAGAGCTACACCCAT
>NZ_BAAAQX010000094.1:0-2458 GCF_039531895.1 Nonomuraea monospora | reverse complement strand
ACTGTTCCAGATCCGGCAAGCCCATGCAAGTTGTCGCTTACTTGGTGCTATGTCTTCGGTCGGATTTCCGAGTCTGGGCGTTTAGCCGCGATTTTTGTCCACGAAGCCATTTCTTGGCGCTCGATTCTAGTGACAGCACTCGCCAGAAGAGCATTCTTAGTTGATGGATCATTATAAGGGTTTCCGCCGGTGATGTAGAGGCGCCGCTCTGCTTCGACAGCCTCGCGTGATGCGCTGAAGCGCAAATAGTCATCATGCCAGTGGAAAATGGATTTCACCCCGGTCAAGACAACCAAGGAAGCCCCGAGCATGGCAGGAACTGTGGCATCGCCCGGCACCAGCAACGCGACGATAGGAATAGAAGCTGATAGGAATAGCTGTGCTATTTCAGATATCCGATAAAATCGCCTCGCTTTGACCGCTGCTCGCCCGTACCAGGCGTGCGATTTGTCGGCAATTTCTAGAGCATAGGCAGAGGTTTCGTCTGATGAAGAGCCGCTCAATCTTAACCCCCATGCGGGCATCTGACATTTGATGGTCCCCGTACGTGTACGATTTTGACATCGATTGGGAGTTCCGAAAAGCCCTTTCTTGAGGGTTCGAAGTCCCATAAATGCAGGAAGCGACTATCGATCTTGTGTCAATTGGAAAGTGGCTTCCTGGCAACTAGTGCGCCTCAATCGCACTCTTCCAGCTCTCGAATATGCCGCGGATTTCAGCAAATACGAGCAGTGATGCTTTAATCTGGGTAAGTGGGTAATTCAGTTGTTTTGATACTCCATTGATTGTATCGAAAGTATCGCGTAGGGTATCTAGCTTGCCTATCGAGTCGATCCCCTTTTCGGCTAGTCCGTAGATAGCATCGAGGAATGCGGTGGAGTTCTCCCCACCTGCGTCGATCTGCTGCCTGGACAATACCTCAACTGCCTTGTGGACACCGCTATCCCATTTATTCAGCCCGAGCAGGATGCGGTGGGAAATTTCCACAGCCTCATTTGAGATGGGAGTGAGACTGTCGGCTAGCCGTCTCGTTACCGCTAGTTTTTGCCCGAATGTCTGAGCGCGTGTCATCTCTGGTGCCGCGTTAGCGGTTGTGTCACCAATGAGGGTTATTAGCTCGCTGTAAGTGTTTAGATCGGCTACTATGGCGGGAGTTTCTTCTTCGATCTCCGTGAATAGTTCTAGGAATCCATCGCTCTCCTCTTCTTTGTCATTGGACGGCGACTGCTCGACTGTCGAATCTGCGTCAACGCTGACGAGAACATCTTCGATGCGGTCGGATATTTGCTGAATCGTGCTTAACCATTCAGATGACCCTGGGTCGGTTGCGCGCATGTGAGCCATTTTGATGACCTGCAGCTTCTTAATCTCTTCCCAGATATCATCTTCTTGAGATCTTGCATCAACCCGGTCGAAGTCTGCGTATATGAGCGGAATTATCAGCCGGGTCTCTGAATTAGCAATGAGAAAGCCCAAGAACTCGCGAAACTCCTGCCTGCATGGCGCGCTTTTCAGATAGGCCAGGGAAACGAAAGCGAGGAGAATTGTTGATGAAGACAAGCCAAGCCGTATCCTGTCGCGCCAATTCTCTCCTGCCGCTATTGATTCAGTATCCTTGAACACATTAACGGCTGACCCCGTTTGGCTTGTCAGGGTAGTTTTTATGTCAGCGACGATCCGGGAAATGCGCTGATATGTTGCCGCATCATCGATCTGTGCGTAGGACGCAAAAACGGATACCTCCAGTGCCATGTTTGATGTGTTGAGAGTTTTGTCGCTCACAGAGTCTCCTATGCCGACTTTTTTGGTCCTGGTTCTCCGTCGCATTCGCGCTGCCGATTTCGGTGTTTCGACTGCGGAAGGGTGTCGCAATGAGTCGTGCAATCCTAGCCTGTACTGCCTGGTTGTTGTAGCCTTCGCGGATCATCGCCTTATGTGTATTTTGTGCAAACATATCCGCTATGTTAGTTCTGTCTTCTAAGTTGCACATTGGAGCACTTTGTCTGGCTCGCTTTGGGCGGGGTGTTTGGTGATCACGAGGCTATGTACAGCATGGGAACAGGTCGGCTGCTGGCCCGGCCTTACTGCTCAGTTCAAGGACGTCCATCCGGCTGCGCCGGTACACGTGTACGTCCTGATGCGATCAAGCCTCTACGCTTCACAGGTTGAATTCGTAGGGTCGGTCATGAATTCGCCGGGATATCGAGGGTGAGGCCAGTCTGCGCGAAACAGTCGGGTGATCGGCGGCCTCAGCCCCTGCCCGTTCTCATCCTCGAAGCGCGCGTAGGTGCCCAAGTCCGCCGCGGTGGTTCTGCCGCTGGCCACACCTCGCCCTACCGGCCGGCGATGGCCTCGTCGTCGCGTTCGATCGCCCGCCGTGACGGGACCTTAAACGGACCAGCCATGGCGATACAGCAGCTTGCCCACGCCCTGGACGGTGTAGCCGATGTGAAACAGC
>NZ_BAAAQX010000093.1:0-2472 GCF_039531895.1 Nonomuraea monospora | reverse complement strand
CTCCCCATCAGCGTCTTGATCAGGTCCAGCGTCCAACACTGGTCCTCGCCATAGCCCCAAGCCGGCGGCGCGCGCAGTAACGCGGCATCCAGCCACTCCCACCGGCGGGCATTCAGGTTCTCCACCGACACCGGGCCGCTGGACAACAGCACCGCCGCACCGCCCTCGCGCCATGCCTTACGCCAGCGCGTCACCGACCGTTCGTGCACCCACAACCATGCCGCGACCGTATTGGCCGACTCCCTGGCCTCGAACCACGCCCCTGGAGCAGGAGCGACGCGAGCGGGTACAGCTTCAGGCAGCCGAGCGGCTGCACCCGCCCTCGTTGCCCGCACCGCATACCTAAATGGATGGCTTGTCGGAGCCGGAGCCCATCTTGCCGCTGTAGACCAGTGTGAACCGGTCGGCCGGTACCACGATGTCAGCCGTCTCGACCTGTGTGCTTCCGGAGTAATACGTACGCTGGATCGCCGTCATGATCGAGCCTGGCGCGCGCTGAAGGCGCTCACACTCCTCGGCGGTCCCGAGCCGTGACGCGACCTCTTCCACCCAGTCGTCAATGGGCACGCCGATGCTCAGCATGCGCTCGGCTACTCCCCGGCCGGCCAGCATGCCGTCCTCCGGAAGGACGATCGGCGTTCCACGCGTGAGCACAAGCGGTTCCCAACTGGTCGAGAGCATGACCGGCTCCCCATCGGCCGAGAAGACGTAGTCGGTCCGGACCACATCCTCCACATCGCCCGTTCGCTCATCGAGGTTCAGCCGGTCGCGAATCTCTGGCGGAGCCTGGACGGTCCGCGAGTCATAGGTCCAGCCGGCCGCGCGGCCCTGCCTTTCCATGTCGCGCATAAACGGCGATCCGTACGGTGTCGATCGGTACCACGCCCGGATGAGGCGTTGCGGTTCCCGGGGCAACCGGACGAAGGTGCCCGATCCGGATCGCGCCACGGCCAGACCCTCGGAGACGAGCACCTTCAACGCCTCGGAGGCGGTGGAGCGCGAGATGCCGAGATCGGTCGCGAGCCCTGGTACGGAGGGCAGGCGATCTCCTTCCTGCAACTCTCCTGACCTGATGCGTTCGCGCAGTTGATCGGCGACTCGCAGGTACAGAGGGCGCTCGTCTTCTCGATTCACGCAGGTAGCTTGACAGCCTTACCGGGTAGCTTCAAGCTTATCGGTACACAGTGCAGCCTACCCGGAAAGGTTTGGCGTGTGACGTATCGGCAGAAGCTTCCGCCCAGTCTGGACAGCATCGACAGCGTGGGTATCTGGGCCCGTGACATCGCCCAGACCGAACGCCCGGAACTCGCCAGTGATGCCGAACGGATGGCCCGTGCGCTGGTGTCCGCAGCGATCCGGCGCACCGGACAAAGCGAGTACATCGGCACCCGGATCGAGGTGTCGGACGACAGCTTGCGGATCGAGGTTCACGATCCGGGAGGCTGCGACTACACCGGAGGCTTCGAGACGGCCGAACTGTCCAGCGCCACCACGTCCTTCGGCGCGTCCATAGACCGGAACGGGCATCGAGCGTGGGTGATCCTGCGTAGGCGCAGGGAGGCGCGTCATGGCCGCGGAGAATGATCGCGGAGACCGAGGCAGAACAGGAGCCGGGCCCAAGTGCCTGCAAGGCCGTCTACATGCGACTTCCGCGTACGACACGGTCGCTGATGACTTGCGCGGCGCCTTTAGACGTTTCTACGTGTGGCGCGACCAGCTCGGTGTCTGGCGGGCGAGGCCGCTGCCCAAACTGACCGCCGGCGAGATCGCCTACGGCATCAAGCCGCAGCTCAAAGCCGACACCCTCCTAGAGCTCGCCTTCGCCTGCTCATGGCAGCGATCCCGCCGCACCGTCTTCCGCTACTTGCAGGAGTACGACGTAGAAGTACCGAGTGGCCGTGTCGGCTCCTGAGCCGCCTGTACCGCGCTGGGAACCTTACCTGCGCCCTCGGAGGGATCACCTCCGGATCATTGAGACGTCATGCTGCGGCGTCTACGAGTGGGCGGGCCAGGGCGGCCAGTTTCTTATTCTCCGCGCCGCCGAATCTGAGGGCCACGAGGAGACCGGCAGGGGGCGCTACAAGCACGCGCGTCGGGTATGGATGAGGCTCATCGTGGAGCTCGAAAAGGGGCACAAATGCAAGGACCCTGACGATACCGACATCGACACTGGGTGACGCGCTCATGCCGATCAGGACCCAGAATTCAGAACGGTCCGCACATCTGCCCCTGGCTTCGCTCGGGGATGCGTAGAGCGTTCCAGCCCTGGGGTTCGTTGAGAGACCTTCGGACGTACTGAATTACCTGGTGCCTCGTCGCGTCCATGGCTCCATCGAGGGGAAGACGCTAGGTAGCTGGTGTTAAGAGGTCGATCCTGGTCGGTTGCGTCTCGATCGCGGTCTGCTGAGCCGGGCCTGCGATCGAGCTTGGGTGGCCCAACCATTTGCGGGGTTCGGGCCGGCCCTGCGCTGC
>NZ_BAAAQX010000092.1:0-2566 GCF_039531895.1 Nonomuraea monospora | reverse complement strand
TGACAGCGGCCGCGACATACTCCCCATAGGCGGCCATTTAGCGCCCCACTGACGGCCACGAGGTTCCCCGCGTACGGCCAGATATCTCCCCGGTTCGCCCCGTCCAGACCCGGACGGTGATCATCGTCCGGGTGAAGAACAGCAGGGAGATCATGGAAATCCTGGAGGCGTACGACCTCACGGGCAGTTACCGCGCTGCGGCCGAATTGGCCGGGTGCGACCATCACACGGTGGCTCGGTATGTGAAGATGCGGGCTGCTGGGCAGAACCCGCAGGACAGGCGGCATCGTGAGCGGGCGATTGATGCGTTCCTGCCGAAGATCGAGGAGTTGGTGGTCCGCTCGAACGGGAAGATCCGCGCCGATGTGGTCCACAAGCGGCTGGTCGCGATGGGGTTCACCGGCGGGGAGCGCACCACCCGGCGCACGGTGGCCGAGGCGAAGGCGCAGTACCGTGCGGGGCAGCGGCGGGTCTATCGGCCGTGGATCACTGAGCCGGGGCTGTGGCTGCAGTGGGACTGGGGATGGGGCCCGGTGATCAAGGGCCGACAGACGATTTTGTGGTGCGCATGGCTGGCCTGGTCGCGGTTTCGGGTGGTCATCCCGGTCTGGGACAAGACCATGCCGACGATCGCCGCGTGCCTGGATGCGACGTTGCGCCGGATCGGCGGAGTACCCGCCTACGCGCTGACCGACAACGAGAAGACGGTCACGACCGACCACATCGCCGGGATCGCGGTGCGCAACCCGGAGATCGTGGAGATCGCCCGGCACTACGGGATGACCATCCGCACCTGCGTGCCGGCTGATCCGGAATCCAAGGGCGGCAGCGAGGCGACGGTGCGCATCGCCAAAGCCGACCTGGTGCCCACCGAGGTCAACCTGGTGGCCGACTACCGCACGTTCGGAGAGCTGGAGGCGGCCTGCCGGGCCTTCGGCGAGGAGGTCAACGCCCGGGTGCACCGGGTGACCAAGCGCCGCCCGGTCGAACTGCTGGCCGAGGAACGCCAGCGGCTGCATCCACTGCCCAAGCAGCCGTTCACCGTCGCCTTCGGCACCACCCGTCGGGTTTGCTGGGATTCGACGATCTCGGTGGAGGCGGTGCGCTACTCGGTGCCCCACGAGCTGATCGACACCCGCGTCTGGGCGCGTTTTCATGGCGATGAACTCCTCGTCACCGCTGTTGCCGCGGATGGCACCGCACGCGAGGTCGCCCGGCACGCTCGTGGCCAGGCCGGAACCCCGGTCATCGACGCCGCGCACTACCCGCCCCGGGAGAACAAGGAGGGTGACCGCAAACCGAAGGCCACCAGCGCCGAGGAGGCCGCGTTCTTGATGATCGGTCCCGGCGCGGCCACCTGGCTGACCGAAGCTGCGGCGGCGGGCACCCGCCGGGTCAAAGCCAAGATGGCCGAGGCCGTCGCCCTGGCCAAGCTGTATTCGACCGCCCAGGTCGACCGGGCGCTAGGCACCGCCGCGTTGACCGGCCGCTTCGCCGACGCCGATCTGCTGTCCATCCTGGACTACCAGGTCAAACACGACAGCGACCAGCCCACCCGCGCCAGCGAGACGCACAGCCTGCAACCGGGCACCTCCGCCTGGGCCCGCTTCGGCACCACCCCCGCCCCCGCCGGCACCGATCTCGACGAGGACACCTTCTGATGGCCACACCCTTGCGTTCCGTCCACGCTTCCACCGGCGACCCGCTCGCCGAAGCCGTCGAGCTCACCAAACGGTTGAAGCTGCCGCACATCCGCCGGGCACTCGCTGATCTGATCCCCACTGCCAAGGCCCAGCGCTGGGATCCGGCCGAAGTGGTGCGCGTCCTGCTCGCCGAGGAAGCCGCCGGCCGCGACCGGGCCAACCTGCACACCCGCCGCCGACGCGCGGGCTTCCCCGCAGGCAAGACCTTCGGCGACTGGGACGAGGGCGCCTCGTCCATCCCCCGCCCCACCCAAGATGCCCTCAAGAGCCTGGAATGGGTGCGACGACGGGAGAATCTATGTGTCTGCGGGCCGTCGGGCACAGGAAAATCACACTTCAGCGAGGCCCTCGGCCAGGCAGCCGTCGAGGCCGGGATGACGGTGGCCTGGTTCACCATCGAAGACCTCGGCGCCCTGGTCCGCCGCCACCGCGCCGACGACTCCATAGCCCGCGCGCTGGCCCGCGTCATCCGCTCCGATCTGATCATCGTCGATGACATCGGCCTGCTACCGGTCTCACCGGACGCGGCCGAGGGCTTCTACCGGCTGGTCGACGCCGCCTACGAGCGCCGCTCGCTGGCCGTCAGCTCCAACCTCCATCCCTCGGGCTTCGACGAGATCATGCCCAAGACCTTGGCCACCGCCACCGTCGACCGGCTCATGCACCACGCTCACATCGTGGTCACTCAGGGTGACAGCTTCCGGCTCACCCAGGCCACCTCGGGACAGGGCGTCAAGCCCTTCACCTGACCCACACATCCATCAACGGCGGGGAGATAACTGGCCGCCGTTGGGGACACCCTCATGGCCACCAGCGTGTGAACTATCTGGCCGCCAGCGGGGAGAGCTCAAAGGCCATTGACA
>NZ_BAAAQX010000091.1:0-2802 GCF_039531895.1 Nonomuraea monospora | reverse complement strand
CGATCTCGACGAATACTGGCGTTTTCATCTTGCCCGGCAACACGAACGGGTCCACCAGAGCGGCTACCAGGACGGATACTCCCTCACGGCCTGATCGCTCCAGCCACTGAGGAAGAGCTACACCCATTCGAGATCGCGGGCAGCGTCGGAGGGGCGGCTCCTGCGTTGCGCTGCGGTGGCTGGGCTGCGGCAATCAGAAGGGTGAGGCGTTATGGGATGGATGGGATCTGAGAGGCAATGTCGCAATCAAGTCACGACTTCTTAGACGTGGTGTCCAAGAGTCGGATGTCTCCCGTAAGGTTCCGCTTACCCTCGGTCCATGCCGTATGCGTCAAGGAGCCTGGGAGAGCTAGGACGCAGTCGCTAAGGTGCGGGTCCGGGGACGGTCGGTGACCGTGCCGGCCGGGCGCACTGCACTTCCGGTCGTCGCATGAACGCCCCGAGGGTGCTCAGGCGGCGCGAGGCTCTCGATGGAGGGAAGCGTCGTGACGGTAGTCGGCAGAGTTGTTGCCGCAGGGATGATCGTGGCTGGATCCATCGCGCTCGGCGGCACTGCCCAGGCGTCCGTGGTGGCGGTACGGGCCGATTCCTCCGGGCAGATCACCTCGCCCTCAGACGGTGAGGTGATCTCGGGCTCCTCCGTGGTGGTCTCCGCGCGTACGGGCCTCATGCAGCTGAGGATGGGGCTGTACGTGGACGGGCCCTCCACGCCCAGCCAGAGGATCGCCTCAGGTGGAGCGAACCAGACGCTGTCCGGCACGTTCGACGCAGGCGCTGCTCCCAACGGCACCTTCACCGTGACCCTCAAGGGAGAGATCACCGGGAACCGGTACGCGACGAGCACGTTCAAGTTGCGGCGGCCGGCCGAAGCGCCAGGGGGAGTGAACGCGAGCAGGCAGGGCACCGGCAAGGTGCTCGTCACCTGGAGCAAGGGATCCGAGCCGGACCTGCAGTCGTACGAGGTTTCCAACACCCAGTCAGGCGTTGTGGGGCGGCTGTCCGCCGACAGTGCGTGCTCGGGTTCCTCGTGCAAGGCGGTGCTGGCCGTGCCGTCGAAGGCGGCGGGGCAGAAGGTGGGGTTCTCGGTCAAGGCGTTCAGAGGGGATGGTGACGGCGGTTCGGTCGGGTCGGGAGATTCGGCGGCTGCGTACGTCACCTTCCCTGCCCCACCTGCGGCGCAGCCGACGAAGAAGGCCACGGAAAGCGCGCAGGCGCCGAAGAACAGGGATGCCGATGCTCAGGGCGCCGAGGCGCTGCCGACGTTGCCCGCCAGGAAGCCGAAGGCCGTCTCATCGAGCAAGCCGACGACTGCCACGGCACGCAAGCCGACGACCACGAAGCTGCCCGACATCCCCGACGCTGATCCGAGCGGGAACCTTCCCATCCCCACTGCTGGCGACGATCAGGGCGAGAACGGGGGATTGGTTCCAGCCGATGCGAAGGACGAGGCGGATGAGGCTCCCGTACAGAGCGATGGTGTGAAGGCGCAGTCGAGCGAGTCGTCGATCGGGAACATCGGCCAGTACGGCCTGTACGTCGCGGGGGGAATCCTGCTGCTGTTGCTGGGCGCGCACGCTGGTGCCTGGGCGCGGAGGCGTGCGCTCGCCACAGGTCCTGCGGGCGGCCCCGCTGCTCCGGCCGTGGGTACGGGAATGGGTACGGGCATGGGTACGGGCACTACCGCGACCACGACTGCGGCTGGCGCCGGTACGCGTTCCGCTGGAGCGGCGTTGGTGCACGATGCGCATACAGGGCCGCAGGTTGTCGCGGAGGAGGATGTCAGCACCTCTCCCGTCAGGGGAGCGGTTCGTCGGCCTGCGGTCATCCTGGCCGTCGCCAAGACTCGGATCCCTGAGCAGCCCGCTCAGCCCTCTCCGCCCTCGCAGGCTTCTGGTTCGGGTGCCGAGCGATCACCACTCGGTGCACGGGACCAGCAGGCGGGTCGGGAAGGGGGATCGTCGCTCGATGGTCGGAGGCGGTGGCCGGGTGAGGGGGCGGAGTCGCCGTTGGGCGCTGCTTCTGGCGTGGAGTCGCCGATGGGTTCCGCTGCTGCGGAGCCGTCGCGGCGGGTCGGGGCTGGGGTGCCGCCGTACGGTGCGACCCCGGGGCGACAGGAGGGGCTCGCGTCGGATCGGATGGGCGGCAAGGGACTTGCGGTCGAGCGGATGGGTGGGAAGGAGCGCGCGGAGCACGCGTCTGGTCGGGTGCGTGGGGAGGGCGCCGGTGGCGGGGGTGTGGTGCCGAAGTATGGCGCTGGCGAGGAGTTAGTGGGTGGTGTTCGGGGGCGGCAGGAGGATCGAGATGTGCAGCAGGGGCCGCTCCACATCGCGCTGCCCAGTTCGGCGGTGACGGACGTGCCCGAGTCCACCGAGCCCACGGTTGCTCCCGCCGTACGGCTTGAGGAGCGGTGGGACGACTATCTGCCGCCTTCGCCGAGATCGATGGAGGACAGCGGGTTCTGGGAGCGTCCGCAGCCGGGGGCGGCCGACTTCTGGGCCGCTGATTCGGAGGGCGATGACAGTGGCGACGGGAAGGGCGGCGACGGGCGTACCTACGTGGGGCGTCGGCACAGAGGTGGCGAGAGTTAGTACTCCAGTGACACTTCGCGATCTTGAGGCGTAACGGTCACATGGCGACGGCCACCGCGTGATCATTCGGAGTTTGTGAAGACAACCAAAGATCGTGCGGTGGCCGCGAGCCACAGCGTAGACCCTGACGGCTGGATGGTCATCTTCCACGAGCTGATGGCCCGGATCGCCGGCCGGTTCGGCCGCGTCGAACCCCGTCGCGCCGCGAGCGCGT
>NZ_BAAAQX010000090.1:0-3462 GCF_039531895.1 Nonomuraea monospora | reverse complement strand
GCTGCTTCGGAGTCTGGCCCACTGCCATCGCTCGATCCCATCCCCACGCCCGGTGACCAACACCGATCACCATGGCACACCAGGCCAGACTTACGCGAGATAGATCAAAAAACACCAGCCACCTAGGGCTGCCAGGGCTGTGTCGTCGTCCACGATGCCTGGGCGGAGGATTGCGCGGATGTCGGCCGTGTGAGCGCGTAGGTCGGACAGGACCTGGACGGCGGAGAGGATGCCGCGTACGTCCGCGGTGGCCACCAGGAGGGTGGATTTGGCTCTGGTCAGGGCCTCTGTCGCGGATGGGTCGAGGTGTCTGGGGAGGTCCACGACCACCAGGTCGAAGCCGCGGGTGCCTGCTTCGAGGACTGAGCGCATGGCTTGCGGTGGGATGGGATCGACCTGGCCTCTGTGGAAGGAGAGGACGGCGAGATCGCCGAAGGCCGGGAGGGCCGCTTGGAGGGCGCCGGCGTTGATTCTGCCTTCCCGGGCCACCAGGTCTGCCCAGCGGGCGCCTTTTGCCTCCTCATGACCCAGCAGTGCGTCTATGCCTCCGCCGAGCGGGTCGGCGTCCACGAGGAGGGTGCGGAGGCGGTCGGTTGAGGCCCGCAGGGCCAGGCAGGCGGCGAGGACGCTCGCGCCCGCGCCGCCTCGGCCGCCTATCAAGCAGATCACGGAGCCTGAGCGGGGGTCAGGGTCCATGGCGTCGGCGAATCTGTCCACGAGGTGGCGTTCGTCGTTGGGGAGGGTGAGGACGGATTGGGCGCCTACCGCTACGCATTTTCGCCAGGTGTCGGGGTCTTCGGGGTCGCGGGTTACGAGGAGGACCTGGTCGCGGGGTGGGGGTGCGGTGGAGGCCATCAGGTCTGCTTGGTCGGCGCCTATGGCTATCAGTGGGGCGAGGTTCCAGAAGGGGCGGGCGTGGGTGGGGGTGGGGGCTACGTCTAGTTGGGCGCCGGCTGCGGCTGCTATGCGGACGAGGTCGTCGAGGAGGGGTGGGTCTTCGGTGATGACCAAGGGGCGGTGCATGGCGACCTCCTGGGGGTGGGGTGGTTGTTACGCGGGGGTGCGGAGGTCGAGCCTGCTGGAGGTGGGGTGGGGCGGGAGGGGCCGAACGGGGTTCTGTGGATGAGTGGGGGTGCGGGTGGGCGGGGCTGTGGATGACGTGCTGCGCGCTGATGCCTCCTGGGTGTCGGGGGCGCGGCGTGTGCGCGGGCGCGGCGTGTGCGCGGGCGCGGCGTGTGCGCGGGCGCGGGCGCGGTGTGTGCGCGGGTGTAGGGGTGCAGGGAGTGCTGGGTGTCGGCGGCGCGGCGTGTGCGGGGTGCGGGTATGGGGGTGCGCTGGATGTCGGCGGCGCGGCGCGGCAGTTGCGGGCTGTGGGGTGCCGGGTGTGGAGGTGTGGGGGGGTGCCCGGGTGTGGGGGGTGCCCGGGTGTGGGGGGTGCCCGGGTGTGGGGGGTGCCCGGGTGTGGGGGGTGCCCGGGTGTGGGGGCGTGCGCGCGGGCGCGGGGTGCAGGCTGGGGCGAAGTGCGGGCGCCAGAGGACGCGAAAGGGCAGCAGAAGAAGCCCGCAGTGGGCAGCCAGCGGAAGCTAGCGGGGGCTCAGGACGCAGGCGGGGCCCAGGACGCTGGCGGGCTGAGGAGGCGGGCGGGGCCCAGCAGGCTGGTGGGCTGAGGAAGCCGGCGGGCCTGCGGGGGTGGGTGGGCCGGGTGTTAGGGGCGGCGCGTGGTGACGGCCATCGCTTGGTTCCTCGAATGGTGTGCAATCCAAGGTCGAAGAACAACAGGCGATGGCCGCGGTCAACAGTGTGGCGGCGGAGGCGCGGTCGAGCACGCTGGTTCGGGATCAGGGGCCCCGACTTGTCGGCGGGAGGTGGAGGCCGGCCGAACATGGTGGGGAAAAGGGGCGACCCCCGCCGGGGGGGAGAGCGGGGGTCGCCTGATCGGTCCGGCTCCGGGGGGGTAGAGCCGGTCCCGTTTCAGAAGAAAGCTTTCATCACTAGACCGGAGCCTGGCAAGGGACTTGCAAACCTATCCCGTGCAACGGCGCTCCAGTTTCGGGCGATACCACCGTATGCTGCCCGATCGACGCGAGTTTCGTCGAGGAGCAATCTCGCATTTTCGCCAAGTTTTTTCGTCACCGGATAACGATCACATAAAGGCGATCACAGAGAGTGATAGTCACAGCTTGGTAACCGGGTACTCCAACCCGGGGCCCACCCATGCCCTGGAGCCCCATCCCAGGTGCGGGTAAAGGTCTTGGTGTGAGGGGTTCCCATCAGGGCGGATCCGTCGTAGAAAGGTGACACGGACCACTTGTCCGGGTGCATCAGCCGGGCACCCACGCGCGACCAGCCGCGGGAGGCGCGTCGTGACGGGCTTGACCCGCTCCGACGGATTGAGGTGCACGCTTGGTAACCCGGTGTGATGCACCGGCAGACGGCGTTCCATGACTGGGACGCCGTCAGCTATGTCAGCAGCGCCGGAGGGCCGCTCTCACTGCCGGAGGGCTGGCCGGGCTGCAGGAGAGCTAGCCGCGCTGCATGGCCTCACAGATCGCAGTCGTCTCGCGTACGCCGAGGGTTACCGCGGAGGCACAGTGTTGTACCCAGGCGGCGACGCCCTCCGCCGAGCCCTCCAGGTAGGCGCGCAGCGCGTCGGCGTACGGCAGCTCCAGGTGCCCCACCTCCACCGCCACCAGCGACTTCGGGTCCAGCCCGTGCTCGACGAGCGTCAGGCGCCCCGCCGAGCGGCCCACGATCCCGTCCGCCGTGCCGAACGGCCGCAGCACCGCCAGCTCGGCGTGCACCACTGCGGCCAGCACGATCGCGGGGGCCTTCGTGGGACGTTCGAGGAGGTCGAGCAGGCCTTCCAGGCGGGCCGCCGTGTCGGCGGCGCCGGGGGCCGGGCCGAGGGAGAGCGGGTCGGGGGCCTCGTCGGAGATGCGGGGGCGGCCCAGCGCCTCCTGGGGCGCGAGGCCGGCGGCGGCGACGGCGTGCAGGCGGGCGAGCACCTGCCTGGGCGCCTTTCGCCAGGTGGAGCCCAGCCTGCCCATCTCCGCCGACGCGCGCAGCGCCCCCTGGACGAGCGGGTCGTGCACCTCGTCGCGGCGCAGGGCGTCCAAGGGCACGTCCACACCCTCGACGGCGGCCGAGGCGCGCGCGCCGCGCAGGGACGACTCGGTGGACACCGCCGGGCTGGCCCGGCGCAGGACACGGTGGCGGTAGAGCCGGTCTACGGCCTGCCGGGCCTCGTCCACGGCCTCCGGGACGCCGGGGAGCTGGGCGACGACGGCCAACGGGTCTGGGTCACTCACAGGATCCGACCTTACCCGCGCGTTCACGGCCGCCTGAACGAGCGGGGGACCGCTGACCGCCGCCGACCCCCGCTGACCGTCCCTGGAGGATGCGCTGGTTCGGGCTCGGGCGGGGGTGCGCGGGTTGGGCGGGGGTGCGCGGGTTGGGCGGGGG
>NZ_BAAAQX010000089.1:0-3361 GCF_039531895.1 Nonomuraea monospora | reverse complement strand
GTTGGTGTTGTGGCGGTGGCTTGCTGTTTGTTGTTTGAGATTTGCATAGTGGACGCGAGCATCTTTGTGGCCAAGTTTTTTAGGGCACACGGTGGATGCCTTGGCATCAGGAGCCGATGAAGGACGTGGGAGGCTGCGTTAAGCCTCGGGGAGTCGCCAACCAGACGTTGATCCGGGGATGTCCGAATGGGGAAACCTAGCACCAGTCATGTGGTGTTGCCTCCGCCTGAATGTATAGGGCGGTTGGTGGTAACGCGGGGAAGTGAAACATCTCAGTACCCGTAGGAAGAGAAAACAACAGTGATTCCGTGAGTAGTGGTGAGCGAAAGCGGATGAGGCTAAACCGGGCGTGTGTGATAGCCGGCAGGCGTTGCATGTCCGGGGTCGTGGGACCTTCTTGAAGTGGCTGCCGCCGCTTCGAGCAGTGATAAATCGATGGGGTAGTTGAAAGCTCTGGGAAGGGCTGCCGTAGACCGTGAGAGCCGGGTAGGCGAAACCTTGTCGACTGCTGGAGGGGATCCCAAGTAGCACGGGGCCCGAGAAATCCTGTGTGAATCTGCCAGGACCACCTGGTAAGCCTAAATACTCCCTGATGACCGATAGTGCACGAGTACCGTGAGGGAAAGGTGAAAAGTGCCCCGGTGAGGGGTCGTGAAATAGTACCTGAAACCGTGTGCCTACAAGCCGTAGGAGCTTACATCAGCTTGCTGGTGTGTGATGTGACTGCGTGCCTTTTGAAGAATGAGCCTGCGAGTTATGGTGTGTGGCGAGGTTAACCCGTGTGGGGGAGCCGTAGCGAAAGCGAGTCTGAAGAGGGCGTTTGAGTCGCATGCTGTAGACCCGAAGCGGAGTGATCTACGCATGGGCAGGTTGAAGCTCAGGTAAGACTGGGTGGAGGACCGAACCCACCAGGGTTGAAAACCTGGGGGATGACCTGTGTGTAGGGGTGAAAGGCCAATCAAACTCCGTGATAGCTGGTTCTCCCCGAAATGCATTTAGGTGCAGCGTCGCGTGTTTCTTGCCGGAGGTAGAGCACTGGATGGCTAATGGGCCCGACAAGGTTACTGACGTCAGCCAAACTCCGAATGCCGGTAAGTGAGAGCGTGGCAGTGAGACTGCGGGCGATAAGGTTCGTAGTCGAGAGGGAAACAGCCCAGATCACCGACTAAGGCCCCTAAGCGTGTGCTAAGTGGGAAAGGATGTGGAGTCGCAGAGACAACCAGGAGGTTGGCTTAGAAGCAGCCACCCTTGAAAGAGTGCGTAATAGCTCACTGGTCAAGTGATTCTGCGCCGACAATGTAGCGGGGCTCAAGTACACCGCCGAAGTCGTGGCATTGATCCTCCTTCGTGGGGGGTTGATGGGTAGGGGAGCGTCGTGCAGCCGGCGAAGCAGCAGAGTGATCTAGTTGTGGAGGCTGTGCGAGTGAGAATGCAGGCATGAGTAGCGAATCGAGGGTGAGAAACCCTCGCGCCGGATGACCAAGGGTTCCTGGGCCAGGCTAATCCGCCCAGGGTAAGTCGGGACCTAAGGCGAGGCCGACAGGCGTAGTCGATGGACAACGGGTTGATATTCCCGTACCCGCTTCAATGCGCCCATACTGAACCCCTTGATACTAAGAGTCCTTAACTCGCCTAAAGCCTTCGGGCTTGGGGTCAGAGTGAACGCTCGGCCTGATTGGGTAGTAGGTAAGCGATGGGGTGACGCAGGAAGGTAGTCCAGCCCAGGCGATGGTTGTCCTGGGGTAAGCATGTAGGGCGGAACGTAGGCAAATCCGCGTTCCTTATGCCTGAGATGTGATGCCGAGCCGATTGTGGTGAAGTGGATGATCCTATGCTGCCGAGAAAAGCCTCTAGTGAGTGTTGTGGCGGCCCGTACCCTAAACCGACTCAGGTGGTCAGGTAGAGAATACTAAGGCGATCGGGTGAACTGTGGTTAAGGAACTCGGCAAATTGCCCCCGTAACTTCGGGAGAAGGGGGACCTCTGCTGGTGATGGGCTGTGCGCCTGGAGCTGGTGGGGGTCGCAGTGGCCAGGGGGAAGCGACTGTTTACTAAAAACACAGGTCCGTGCGAAGTCGTAAGACGATGTATACGGACTGACGCCTGCCCGGTGCCGGAACGTTAAGGGGACCGCTTAGCCAACTTCGGTTGGCGAAGGTGAGAACTTAAGCGCCGGTAAACGGCGGTGGTAACTATAACCATCCTAAGGTAGCGAAATTCCTTGTCGGGTAAGTTCCGACCTGCACGAATGGCGTAACGACTTCCCCGCTGTCTCAACCGCAGACCCGGCGAAATTGCACTACGAGTAAAGATGCTCGTTACGCGCAGCAGGACGGAAAGACCCCGGGACCTTCACTACAGCTTGACATTGGCGTTTGGAACGTCTTGTGTAGGATAGGTGGGAGACTGGGAAGCTCGGACGCTAGTTCGGGTGGAGTCATTGGTGAAATACCACTCTGGTCGTTTTGAACGTCTAACTCTGGTCCGTGATCCGGATCGGGGACAGTGTCTGGTGGGTAGTTTAACTGGGGCGGTTGCCTCCTAAAGGGTAACGGAGGCGCCCAAAGGTTCCCTCAGCCTGGTTGGCAATCAGGTGTCGAGTGTAAGTGCACAAGGGAGCTTGACTGTGAGACTGACGGGTCGAGCAGGAGCGAAAGCTGGGACTAGTGATCCGGCATCGGCATGTGGAAGCGGTGTCGCTCAACGGCTAAAAGGTACCCCGGGGATAACAGGCTGATCTTCCCCAAGAGTCCATATCGACGGGATGGTTTGGCACCTCGATGTCGGCTCGTCGCATCCTGGGGCTGGAGTAGGTCCCAAGGGTTGGGCTGTTCGCCCATTAAAGCGGTACGCGAGCTGGGTTTAGAACGTCGCGAGACAGTTCGGTCCCTATCCGCTGCGCGCGCAGGAGACTTGAAAGGGGCTGTCCCTAGTACGAGAGGACCGGGACGGACGAACCTCTGGTGTGCCAGTTGTACCGCCAGGTGCACGGCTGGTTGGCTACGTTCGGAAGGGATAACCGCTGAAAGCATCTAAGCGGGAAGCTCGCCTTGAGATGAGGTCTCCCACCATGAGAGTGGGTAAGGCTCCCGATAGACGATCGGGTTGATAGGCCGGAGGTGGAAGCACGGTAACGTGTGGAGCTGACCGGTACTAATAGGCCGAGGACTTGACCACAAAGCATTCTTGCTCGCGTCCACTAGGCAATTCTGAGACAGCAAATGGCTGTTTCGCAGGGTTACGGCGGTTATGGCGGGAAGGAAACACCCGGTTACATTCCGAACCCGGAAGTTAAGCTTCTCTGCGCCGATGGTACTGCACTCGGGAGGGTGTGGGAGAGTAGGTCACCGCCGGACAATCTT
>NZ_BAAAQX010000088.1:0-6382 GCF_039531895.1 Nonomuraea monospora | reverse complement strand
CGGCTGCATCGGAGTCTGGCCCACCGCCATCGCTCGATCTCTCCCCACGCCCGGTGACCAACACCGATCACCCTGGCACAAGAGGACAGACCAGCGCGAGAGAGATCAAAAAACACCAGTCACCTAGGTCGCTCCCCTCGGGCCGGCGGGGTCCCGCAGAGACAGGTGCGACCCGTGCACGTACCGTCAAATCAGCGTGGTCCCGTGCGGGCATCAGGCGACGGCGTCGATCCATGTACGAGAGGTCCCGCCCAAGCGGTAGCTGGGGCGCCTCACAACGCATCCAACTGGTTGCTCGCCCATCGATCCGGCATCGGGGCTACAGAGAATCAGCACCCCCTCGGCTCGACCCTCGCCGATGCCGGTGCCCGCCTCCATGAGCTACCGGCCGGCGTCGTCGCTCCTGACCGGGGGAAGGGCGATGGGCGAGGCGGGGCCGCTCAGCGCCGCCGTGAGCGCCCGCACCCGGCTGAGGGACAGCCGCCCGTAGACGGTCGGCAGGAGGATCGCCCCCGCGTTGTCGGCGTAGGGGATGCCGGCGGCCTGGCGCCAGGCGATCCCGCCGTGGGCCACCGGGTCGAGCCGCGCGGGCGGGCCTTGCAGACCTGCGAGTCGCGCGAGGTGCTGGAGCGGCACCAGCCGGACGCAGCGGCGCGGGCTGCGGTCCCTGATCACGCCGTCCACCGGGCCGCCGGCCCAGCGGACCAGCCGTGGCCGCAGGGGCAGGCAGTAATAGACGGCGGCCGTGCCGGCCGACAGAGCCGCGCTTCGCACGCCGTCGCGCAGGCCTACCCGCCAGGCGTGCCTGACGGTGGCCGAGCGGCGCAGCCAGGTCGAGCCGGTGCCGTCGGGCACCCGTTCCGGCCGGCGCGCGCCGCCGAGTTCCCGCCGGATCACCGCCAGGCTCTCGGGTTCGCGGGGCGCGCCGGCGTACAGCCGCGCGGCGGTCCTGACGAAGGCCGCAGCGAACTCGCGCAGGCCCGCGAAGCCGAGCAGATGCCGTACGCGCTCCCAGTCCAGGGCCGCCCCGCGGCCCGCGGCCAGCAGGATGTCGTTGACGTCCTTGAGGCCGATGGCGTGATCCCCTGCGGCGTTGGCCAGGATGACGGCGAGATTGTCCTCGTCGGCCAGCCGGGGCGGTCGGCCGGAGTCGTCGGCGACCCGGCCGGCGGTGAGCGGGATCCAGGCGCAGTGGCGCACCGAGTAGTGCCCGAAGTGGATGTCGACGTCGTGCCGGTCCGGTCGCGTGCTGACCATGTTGATCACACCGTACTCGTCGCCGGCGCCCGTCGCCTTGACCCAGGGCAGCTCGTCGCCGTTGAGACGCCACCCGTACCGCATCAGGTTGCGGCACAGGTGCCAGGCGTCGGCCTGGCCGGGCAGCCAGACGTCGAGGTCGCCCAGGTGGCGCAGAGCGGGATCGGGATACCAGAGCCGGGCCGCGACGCCCTTCATCAACGCCGGGCGGTACCCGGCGCCCGCGCCGATCTCCTCCAGCACCCGCCACGTGTCCGGCAGGGTCAGCTGCTGCCGGCGCTGCGGCAGGGTCTCCTCGCGCAGCAGGCCGGCCAGCGGCAGGCCGGTGCCGGCCAGCCGCCGCCAGGCCTGCACCAGCACCTTGTGACGCCTCAGCGTGGCGAACGCCATGCCGGTGGGTGTCTCGCGGACGGCGTCCAGTTGCTCGTCCGTTGGTACGTGCAGCGCCCAGCCGAGCGGCAGGACCGCTCTGTCGTCGCGCGTGCTCCTCATCCGGTCCTCCTGGTGTGTGCCGCCAGTACCTCGTTGATGCGGGTCGCGGCCACCGCGAGTTGCCCGTCGGTGCGGCCCGCCCATGACAGCCGTACGTGACCCGGCGCGGCGAACGCGCGTCCCGGCGACACGCGCACGCCGTTCGCCGCCAGAGCACGTACGACGTCGGGTTCGGAGCCTGTAACGGGCAGCAGCAGCTGCGCGCCGCAGTACAGGTCGCGCTCGGACGAGCCGATGCCGGAGCCTGAGCCGGTTCCTGGACGGCCGAGCAGTCCCTCGAAGTGGCGGCGCCGCGCCTGCTCATCGATGGGGTTCCCGCTGAGCAGGCGCAGCCCGCCGGCCCGGATGAACGCGGCGAGCGCGAGCTGCCACGGCCCTGGCGGCCCGCCGTCCGCCGGCAGGCCGTGGTAGCTCGCCGGCACGGGCCAGATCCAGCCGACGCGCATACCGCCGCCGGTGAGCTTGTGCAGCGTGCCGACCTGGATGAATGCGGCCGGCAGGGCCGCCGGGCGGTACCACTGGTAGGTGCGGTTCACCACGATCCGGCGGTAGGCGGGAACGAGCGTGAGCAACCGGTCGAGCTCTGCCGCGCCCAGCGAACGTCCGTCCGGGTTGCGCGCCGGATGGGTGAGCCACAACACCGCGGTGTCGTCGGCCGCCCGACCGGCCAGCACGGCGTCCAGCTCGGCGAGCGTGACGCGGTGCCCGGCGCCTCTCGCCACGACGCCGAGTTCGAGGAACGTCGGCCGCTCCAGGATCAGTCTGGTCGAACCGGACATCAGGTACGGCAGGCTCGCACGGACGCCGCTGGTGATGGCGAGCGCGTCCGGATCGAGATCAAGGTGTTCGCCGAGTGCCGCGCGCAGTTCCGGATGCCCCGCACGCGGCGGGACCTCCCACGGCTCTTCGCCGGCGAGCGAACGCGTGAGGCACGCGCGCCACAATTCGGCGGCGGGCCTCGGCCACGGCGGGGTGCGGCCGGTGAGATCCACCGTCCCCGGCTGATCCGTCACGCCGCGCACCGGCGGATCACCATGTGGTCACTTCGACCCGCACGATGGAGACCGTTCCGGGCTCGGTGGCGGCCTCGTCCAGCAGCCGCTGCGACGCCGGATCGGTGACCTCGCCGAACTGGCAGTACCGGCCGTCGAGGTGGCGCGCGACGGCCAGGGTGAGGAAGAACTGCGACCCGGCGCTGTTGGGGCCGGTGTTCACCATGGCCATCAGGTAGGGCCGGTCGAACACCGCGTCGGGGCCGAACTCGTCGAGGATGCGGAAACCCGCTCCGCGCTCGCCGGTGCCGGTACGGTCGCCGCCCTGGACGACGAAGCCGGGGACGCGCCGGAACAGCGGGGTGCCGTCGTAGAAGCCGCCCGAGCCGGGCTGCCGGGTGAGCGGATCCGTCCAGGCGATCGTGCCCTCGGCCAGGCCGATGAACGTGTCCACCGTGTGCGGCGCGCGCCGCGCCCACAGCTCCACGCGCACCGGCCCGGTGGTCAGGTGCAGGACGACGCGTGCGCCGGTGATCCGGCGGTGCGGCGGACGGTGGGGCCGACGGCGCCGGCTCGGGCCGATGGCCACCGGCCTGGCATGGCGTTCGTCGTCGTACATGGCGGCGTCCGCGGCGTTGCCGCAGCCGAGCGCGCCGATCGGGGCGTCACCCACCGGATGTCCGGTCACGGGCGGCCTGGTGTTCGCGGCCTCGGCCGGCACGCTGGACGGAAGTCCGAGCCACGCCGGATCATGCCGTCCGAGCACCTCTGCGGTGTGTGCCTGCCACCGGCGCCGCACCTCCTCCGAGGCGCGCGCGGCCAGCGCGGCCAGGTCGCCCGCGGCTTGGTTGTCGAGGACGGCCCGCAGATCGTCGGTCGCGAAGTACTTGTCGAACAACGAGCCGTTGTTGTGCTCCAGGGTGAAGCACTGGTCCACGAAGACGGCCGGCGGCAGTTCGAAGTCGACGTAGCGGCGCAGGGTCGCGGCCACCGGTCCCCAGGCTTCGCCGCCGTATTCGACGCCGGGGCCGTTGAAGGCCTCGACCGCCAGCGCGAGCGCGCGGGACTCGCCGAGCCGCCGCCGGGCCCGCCACCACGCCACCCGGCTGTCCCCCGTCGTCACCTCCTGGATGAACGACCCGACGGGCTCGGGGAACCCGTGGTGACGCCCGCGTTCGAAGTGGCCGAGTTCGCCGCCGATGGTGAGGTCGATCTGCCGGGCCAGGTAGTCGGCCAGCCGCGGGGTCCAGCTCGCGAAGCTGCGCGCGGCCTGCGCGTCGCCCTCGGCGCGGAGCCATTCGAGCAGGTAGAAGTCGGCCGCCAGCGAGGCCGCGTCCACGTCCTCGACCCACCAGCGGGCGTTCGTGGCCGCCAGCTCCGTGGCCAGCCCGTCGAGGCACTCGGCCCGCTCCCCTGCCCCGGCCAGGTAACGCTGCCAGTGCCGCTGCGCCACGGCGAACAGGCGTGGATAGCGCCAGGCGGTCCCGAGCACGTCCGAGGACGACCGGTGCTCCGGGTCGCGTGCGCGGATCAGGCTCGCGACGGTCATCTCGATGAGGATCTTGGTGAGCACCACCCGCAGCCGCTGCTGGTGCCTGCCCTTTCCCGGCAGGCGGCGGGCCAGCTCGGTGGGGAGGCTGTCCGGTCCCGGCAGCGCCCGCAGCAGGGTCCAGGCCAGCAGCGTCAGGACCGCGTCGGCGAGGGTCGATCCCAGGAAGCGGCGGCAGTCGGCGTACCCGGCGCCCATCCGCCGCCCGGACATGAGGACCCCGACGCCCGGGAAGTGCGGCGCGAGCGGCACCAGATGCAGCGGCAGCACCAGGGCGCCGGGCCGGATCCCCAGCGCGGCCCGCAGCGACGCGTCCAGTTCCTCCAGCTCCAGGAGCCGTCCGAGGTCGCGGACGGCGCTCTCCCGGAGGTCCGCGAAACCTTCGATGGCCGGCCGGAGCGCGCCTTCCGAGGCGGCCATGGCCTGCGCGATGAGCTTGCTGCCTTCGCGCAACTCCTCTCCCGCCAGGTCGATCAGGTCGTGCGGGCGCTCGGCGTGCGCCAGCACACTGGGCAGGTCGTTGAGCCCGTGCTGCTTCCAGGCTTTGAGCCCGTCCATGAACTGCGCCACCTCGGGCGCGGCCGGGCACGGCAGGAACGCGAGTTCGTGCGGGAACCGGCCCATGAGCTCCCGCTGCAGAGCGAGGAAGAGGTCGAGCATGGCGCTGCGCCGGTGCGCCAACCGCAGCGTGGCCGGCGTGGCGGCGGTGGTCACCATCCCGGGTTCTCCGGCAGGGCCAGCGCGAGGTACCGGCCGTCCTCGGAGATCATGATGCCGAGGCGTTCGGCGGCGGCGAGAAACGTGCTGAGATTCCCGATGGTCATGTCGTGTCCCTGTTCGATGAGATGTTCGTGCACGCGGCGTGCGGTGCGGGCGGTGTCGTCGCAGTGCTGGTAGGCGGCGGCCTGCCAGCCGGTGAGCGCGACCTTGCGCGGGGCGGGGCCGCGTTTGTCGATGATCGTCAGCCGGTTGGGCAGCCGCTGGTAGATGAGGCTGGGTTTGCGCTCGTCGTTCCAGCGCTGCCGCCAGTCGCCGATCGCGGAGATCAGCGCCTGGTGCGCTTCGGGTGAGGCGATGGACTCGGCTTCGTAGTCGAAGGAGTAGGCGATCTTGTGGTGGTCCAGGTCCGGCGGGTAGATGTGCCGGTAGCTGGCTCGCGGCCGCACCTTCTTGATGGGGAAGCCCGGATCGGTGAAGTACGGGCTGAAGCGCTCCAGCCAGAAGCGCTCACCGCCGGCGGGCGGCTGAAGATGGGTCAGCAGCGGGACGAGCGCCGTCTGCTCGGCGTAGTCCCCGTCGCACTCGCCGGGGAAGCCGCTGAGGATGTTCCACTCGACATTCAGGCCGTAGTAGCGGGCCCATTTGAGCAGGCGGACGTTGATGAGCTTGGTCGCGCCCTTGCGCATCAGGCGCAGCACGTTCGTGCTGAGGCTTTCGATGCCCGGCTGGATCCAGTGGATGCCTGCGCGGGCGAGCAGGCCGATCTGCTCACGGGTCAGGTTGGCCTTGACCTCGTAGAAGATGCTCATGTCCCAGCGCTGTTCGGCCAGGTCCGCGCAGAGCGTGCGCAGGTACTTCATGTCGAGGATGTTGTCCACCGCCTCGATGTGCACGACCTGGTAGCGCTCGAGCATGGCCGAGAGCTCGGCCAGGGCGCGTCCGCCGGTCTTGGCGCGGAACGTCATGCCCAGGTCGTTCAGCCCGCAGAAGGTGCAGTGGTGCTTCTCGCCCCACCAGCAGCCACGGGAGAACTCGACGGGCAGCTTGACGTGCGTGCCACCGAGTACGGCGGCACGATCGTGACGTTCCAGCGTGGCGAAGTAGTCGGCGTAGTCGGGCACCGGAAGGGAGTCCAGGTCACGGGGGCGGGGGGCGTCGCCGCCGGGCGGTGCGGGACCGTCGGTGCGGTGAACGCCGGGAATCGGGGTGCCGGTGCCGTCGGCGATGGCGTTGAGCAGGCGGGGGAAGGCGATGTCGCCCTCACCGGTGACCACATAGTCGATCCAGCCGATGCCGCGGGCGTACTCACACCCCATCTCACCATCGAAGTTCGCCCCGCCATACACCAGCTTGACCAGCGGATACCGCTCCT
>NZ_BAAAQX010000087.1:0-6431 GCF_039531895.1 Nonomuraea monospora | reverse complement strand
CCACACACCGCTCCAGCCACTGCGGCAACACCCGCCGCCGGAACTCCACCAGGTCATCCAGCCCCCGGCCCGTCACCCCCTCCCAGATCCCCGCGATCTCCGGAAAGTCCTCGAAATACGCAGCCTCATCACCGACCGCACCGAACGCCGCATACGAGAACAACCACTCGCCGAGCTGATGGTTGACGTAGGTGTCGCAGAGCTGGTCGTACATGCCGTGGCCGAGCTCGGCGGCGAGCTCGACGTTCAGATAGTGCACCGTGCACTCGTGACCGGCCCGCTGAGCGATGGCCTGCAACAACCCGCACTGAATCGACGGCGAGTCCACCCGCGCCCACGGCATGTTGACCAACGCCACCCGCAACGCCCGCGACGGCGGAGCGAGGAGATCGGGCGGCGACTCCAGCAGCGGCAGTGTTCTCATGCGCATCTCACACCCGTCGCAGCCGCACGCTGTACGTCGTCCCCGCGCGCCGCGCGTCCTCGAGCCGCCAGCCGTGTGGTGCGGCCACGGCTTCGAGTTCATGCGGGGAGCAGTACCAGTAGTCGAACCACGGCGTCGCCAGGTCCAGATAGCGGGCGCGCAGGACGAACTGGCCCGGTGGGCGCCCGCGATCACGGTTGCGGGCGAAGTAGGCCTCGTTCCTGGCCGAGCCACTCGCCGGGTCCTGGGAGTCGCCCAGGATGCTCGCGCCGGGCGCGGTCACCGCGCGCAACACGCCGAGCAGGTCTCCCGCGCGCTCCGGTGAGGCCAGCAGGGCCAGATTCTGCCCGAGAAGGAAGACCGTGTCGAAACTGCCGGGGCCGAACAGCCGGTCGGCGTGCTCTCCCGCGCCTCGCACCGCGCGTACGCCCCGTCGTCTGGACACCTCGACCGCTCCCTCGGACACGTCGAGACCGGTGACCTCGCACCCCGCGGCCGCCGCGGCCAGCGCGTGCCTCCCCGCGCCCACGCCGACGTCCAGGACGCGCCCGCGCGCCTGCGCGACCGCCCAGCGGATCGGCTCCTGCCACGCCTCCGGCGTGCGGAAGTAGCGATGCGCGTCCGATGCGACGATCAGGCCGTCGTCGCGCTCGATCACCTCGCTGACCGCGGCGGGCGCCGGGCCCGAGGCGAGTGCGGCGAGCAGAGTCTCGCCGAACGCGTCACCGGTTCTCGGCGCCGTCGCGTGGACCGGTTCGTCGGTGCGAAGTTCGCGGATCTCAGTCACGGAATCCTCTCCTGAGCCGGGTGCCGACCCTCCGGGGACGCAGCCGCGGCAGGGGATGCGGCGTCCTCCGCCGATGCGGCCGCCAGCCTGGCCGCGGCGAAGCGGACCAGGGGCACCGCCGACGGAACGCACGACACGTAAGTGACGCCGATGTCGGCGAACGCGCGCAGCGCTGACGGCTCGGCGGCGTGCTCGCCGCACACCCCGGCCTCGATGCCGGGCCGGACCGCGCGGGCGGCGGCGATCGCGCTTGCGACCAGATCGCGTACGGCGGTGTCGAGCAGCTCGAACGGTGACTCCGGCAGCACGCCCAGCTCCCGGTAGCCGGGCAGCAGTTCGGCCTCGGCGTCGTCCCGCGACAGTCCCCAGACCAGAGCGCTCAGGTCGTTGGTTCCGAAGGACAGGAAGTCGGCACGGGTGGCGAGCGCGTCCGCCATGAGCGCCGCCCGAGGTGTCTCGATCATCGCGCCGATCGGTATGCGCCTGCCCGGTTCCCCCTTGCCCGGCCGGTCGGCCACCTCGTCCACGAGCCGCCGGACGGCGTCCACTTCGCCGGGGTCGGCGACCATCGGGACCAGCAGACGGGGACGCGGATCGCCGCCGGCCCGGCGGGCCGCCTCGGTGGCTTCCACGAGCGCTCTGATCTGGCACCGGGCGAGTTCCGGCATGAGGATCGCCAGCCGTACGCCACGAACTCCCAGCATGGGATTGACCTCGCGGAGCCGCTGCACGGTGGTGTCCGGCAGGAACTCGTGCCGCGGTGGATCCAGCAGGCGGATCACCAGCGGCAACCCGTCCGTGGCCGCCAGGAGTGCGGCGAACTCGGCTCGCAGGATCTCGTACAGGGCCGCGAACGCTTCGGCGCCGCTCGCGCCGCGCGGGGCCAGCATGACGCGTTCCAGCACTTTCCGCCGCCCGCCGAGGAACATGTGCTCGATGCGGCACAGCCCGACTCCCGCCGCGCCGGCGGCCAGCCCCCGCCGCGCGGCGTCGGCTCCGTCCGCGTTGCACCGCACCGTGAGCTGCGGCAGGCCGGACACCTGCGAGAGCAGCCAGGCCACGTCGTCGCCCGGCTCGCCGCCCTCCGGCTCGAGCCGCTTGCAGGCGCCCCGGCGGATCGAACCGGTCCTGGCGTCCACGGTGACGACCGCGCCGGCGGGCAGGATGTCGCCGCCGGGCAGGCGCAGGCAGCGGCCCGCCGCGTCCACGGTCGCCCCGCGCAGCGCGGTCACACACGGTTTTCCCAGGCCGCGGGTGACGACTGCGGCGTGCGCGGTCCGTCCGCCGCGCTCGGTGATCACCGCCGCGGCGGCCAGCAGCCCGTCCAGGTGTTCCGGGCGCGACTCGGGCAGCACCAGCACCGCCGGGCGGCCGGCGCGTTCGGCGGCGATCGCGTCCGCCGGATCGAAGACGATCGCTCCGTCGGCCACCCCTGGCGAGACACCCAGGCCCTGGGCTATCAGGGGCAGCGATCCGGTGTCCACGACCGGGAGCACGGCCTGTGCGACGTCGGTGTCGGTGGCCGTGGTGAGAGCGGCGCCGGTGCTCAGCCGGCCCTCGCGGACCAGCGCCGCGACGGTTCGTACGACAGCCCGCCCGCCGAACCCGGCGTGATCGACGCGCAGCGCGAACAGTTCGCCGCCGGTGACGACGAAGTCGACGCGTACCGGTCGGCCTGCCCGGAGCTGCGCGGCGCGTACCAGCTGGGCCAGCGATCGGCCCCACGGCGCCGTCGCGGCCTCCGCCGCCAGGTCGGCGCCCCCGGAGGCGAGGAGTTGTGCGCCGGTCAGGCCGGCGCCGAACGACCCGGTCAGTCCGGGCTCGCCGGTGACGGGGTCGCAGGACCAGGCGAGCCCGCTGCCGTTGCCATGGCCGAGGCCGAGTGGCATGACACCGAGTGTCAGCTCGGCTCCCGGATGGTCCTGGGCCAGACCGCGGACCGCGGCCAGCACCTGGTCCACGGGGTCGTCGGGAATGCCGGGCAGGCCACCGTGGCGGAAGGTCTCCTCCAGTGCGGCGCGGCAATCGGCCGCGAACAGGTGGTCGGGCGACACCTCGGTGAGCCATCGCTCGCTCGCCGTCGTCAGGCCGAGGTAGGAGAATCGCCTGCCGGAACTCCGCGCGGCGAGAAGTGACAGGAAGACCGGCTCCCTGTCACTTCCCAGCCGGCCGAGCGGATCGAGCGCGGAGAGCGCTTCGGCTATCGCGCCGTCGTCCGTCAGGTCCGGCCTCAGCGACAAGCGCGGCGGAAATCGCACCTCGGCGCCCTCCGCCGGCGTGGCCGCCGTGCGATCCTTCTCACCAAAGCCGGCGTGGCGTCCCGAAAATACTTCAGCCATGATCCGACTTCAGTGACGATCGTTCTAGTCGAATATGACGCGGTGCCGGTCCGCATGTACTCCGAGCAGGTAAACCCGGTCGTCCACGGCGTCCGCCTCCTCCGGGGTGAGCGGAGAGAACTCCAGCTCGACCAGTTCGTCCTCGGCGCTCCCGAGGCTCTCGCGGGATTCTTGCACTGCCAATCCACCTTTCGGTCGGAAATGAATTCGATTGCGACATTAATAGACCTCGACATTTACGGCAAGAGTTTTCTCGACACTTGTTCTCCGACTCATGAAACGGCATGCCGAATTAGCCTCCATAATGCGTTGATCAGAGAAAGGAAATGCCTATCCGATTGTCAGCAGTCCCGCGCCGGCCAGTTTCGCGATGATCTGACGGCGGCGGTCATCGCCGAGGTCGCGGTAGACGACGCAGCGGTCGCGCAGCGGCTCGATCCTGGCGGCCACCGTGTTCTCGTCGGCGCCGTCGCACATCGCCCAGACGAGGGCCACGTCAGGCCGGAGCCGGATCCTGCGGGCCGCCGGTCTCGTCAGCACGACGGCGTCGTCGAACGCCCTGGGGTAGTAGCCGGGCACCCGTGAGCATCCGTTCGCGGTTCCGGGCGGCCTGTACGGCCACGTGTCCTGTCCCACACCCTGCCAGCCGAGTGTGCAGGCGGCCGCCAGGCAGTCCTGCACGAAGGACGTCACCTCCGCGAAACCGCGCGCCGATCCACACACTCCGGCGCCGGCCCCGGCCCCGGCAGGGCCGGTTCCGGCGGGATCGGCGCGGCCGGGGTTCGCGCCGGTGGGGTCGGCGCGCGTCATGCGGCCGAACTCCGCGACGGGGAAGCCGGCCGGGGCGGAACGCGCGAGCTGACGCCACACCCACTTCTGCCCCAGGTGCAGCTCATCGCGACTGGCCGCGACCGCCTTGCCGGCGGCCTGCAACGCCGACCGTGCGGTCAACGTGGCCGCGTCCACGTCCCCGTCGTCGTACAGCCCGTGGAAGTCCTCCAGCTCGGCGTGCGCGGCGGTCAGCCACTTGAACACCACCAGCCGCCGCAGGCGTGCCCAGAGCTCGCCGAGCCGTTGGAGACGCGGGCGCACCAGGTCGTCGCCGCTGACGACCTCTCCGCTGCGCAGGCGGGTGAGCAGCATGAGGTCTCCCTCGGGGAACACCGGCGCGGAGCCGTCACCCGGCAGGGTCGCGGCGGCCACGCGGTCCAGCGCGGCGTCGAGGTCGGACGGCGAGAGCTGGTGCACGTCGATGCGACGGTGACCGGCGGCGTACTGCTCACGGGCCCTGCGCAGCCCCGGCCCGACGAGATAGACGTCGATGTCGCTGGTGGCGTTGCCGAACCCTTCGACGAGGCTGCCCGCCAGGAACGCCGCCGGCGCTCCCGCGGTCCCCGCGAGCTGACGGGCGATCGCGTGCGCCGCCGGCAGGCCGGCGATCGTCGTCTTCCCCTGTGTCATGACGCGCCTCACTTCCCGTACCGGTCGCCGATGCTTCGGATCACTCACCAGCCGGGGTTCTCCGGCAGGGCCAGCGCGAGGTACTTGCGATCTTCGGCGATCATGACGCCGGCCCGGCAGCAGGCCTCGAGGAAGGTGTCGATGCGTTCTTCCGGCACGTCGTACCCCTGCTCCGCGAGCCGTTCGCGCACCCGGTGCGGAGCGCGCGCGGTGTCGTCGCAGTGCTGGTAGGCGGCGGCCTGCCAGCCGGTGAGCGCGACCTTGCGCGGGGCGGGGCCGCGTTTGTCGATGATCGTCAGCCGGTTGGGCAGCCGCTGGTAGATGAGGCTGGGTTTGCGCTCGTCGTTCCAGCGCTGCCGCCAGTCGCCGATCGCGGAAGCCAGCGCCTGGTGCGCCTCGGGTGAGGCGATCGACTCGGCTTCGTAGTCGAAGAAGTAGGCGATCTTGTGGTGGTCCAGGTCCGGCGGGTAGATGTGCCGGTAGCTGGCTCGCGGCCGCACTTCCTTGATGGGGAAGCTTGGATCGGTGAAGTACGGGCTGAAGCGCTCCAGCCAGATGCGGCCCCCTCCCACGGGCGGCTGCAAGTGGTGGAGGAGGGGCAGCAGGCCGGCCTGTTCGCGGTAGTCGTCGTCGCTCTCGCCGGGGAAGCCGGTCAGGACGTTCCATTGCACGGATACACCGTGATAGCGGGCCCATTTGAGCAGGCGCACGTTGATGAGCTTGGTGGCGCCCTTGCGCATCAGCCGCAGCACGTTCGTGCTGAGGCTTTCGATGCCCGGCTGGATCCGGTGGATGCCGGCGCGGGCGAGCAGGCCGATCTGCTCACGGGTCAGGTTGGCCTTGACCTCGTAGAAGATGCTCATGTCCCAGCGTTGTTCGGCCAGGTCCGCGCAGAAAGTGTCCAGGTACTTCATGTCGAGGATGTTGTCCACCGCCTCGATGTGCACGACCTGGTAGCGCTCGATCATCGTGGACAGCTCTGCGACCGCCCGGTCCCCGCTTTTCGCGCGGAACGACATGCCGAGCGCGTTCAGCCCGCAGAAGGTGCAGTGGTGCTTGGCCCCCCACCAGCAGCCCCTGGAGAACTCGACAGGCAGTTTCACCACCGTGTCCCCGAGCACCCGGGCCGCGTCCAGCCGCGCCAGTGTGGTGAAGTAGTCGGAGTACTCCGGTACGGGCAGCGCGTTCAGATCGCGTACGCGCGGCGACTCCTCGGTGCGCAACGCGCCGGGCCGCTGAATCCCGGCGGCCAGCGGCTCTGTGCCGTCGGCGATGGCGTTGAGCAGGTGAGGAAAGGCGATGTCGCCCTCACCGGTGACCACATAGTCGATCCAGCCGATGCCGCGGGCGTACTCACACCCCATCTCACCATCGAAGTTCGCCCCGCCATACACCAGCTTGACCAGCGGATACCGCTCCT
>NZ_BAAAQX010000086.1:0-6458 GCF_039531895.1 Nonomuraea monospora | reverse complement strand
GGCAGCGCAGGGCCGGCCCGAACCCCGCAAATGGTTGGGCCACCCAAGCTCGATCGCAGGCCCGGCTCAGCAGACCGCGATCGAGACGCAACCGGCCAGGATCGACCTCTTAACACCAGCTACCTAGGCATCCCCTCAGCCGGCACCCTCCCCGACCAGCCCAGACTCACCGCCACCCTCAACCGCGGCGAACTCCCCAGACTCGGCCCCCGCACCGTCCTAGGCGCCCTCTGCACCTCCCTCCTCCGCGACCTCCTCCCAGCCACATGACCAAGAACCACACCCAAACGCCCACTCCGCCCCCCACTTCCATGACCACCCTCACCACCACCCCTACTGCGGCCACCACCCTCAGGACGAGCACCTTCACCGGCACGCCCACTCCGGCCAGCACTCCCATGACCACCGCCCTCACCGTCACGCCTACTCCCGCTGCCACCCCATGACCACCACCCCCGCCCGCATGGCTGCAACCCAGACCGGCACAGCCCCGGCCCCCACCGACGCAACTCCGACCTCCACCGGTCCGGCTCCAGCCCTCACCGGTACGGCTCCAGCCCTCACCGGCACGGCTCCAGCCCTCACCGGCACGGCTCCAGCCCTCACCGGCACGGCTCCAACCCTCACTCGCCTGTTCCCGAGCCCCACCGGCGCAACTCTGACCTCCACGGGCACGGCTCTGGCCCGCACCGGCACGACTCCGACCCTGTCTCCGAGCCCCAATGGCACGGCTCCAAGCCGCACCCGCCTGGCCCCGGCCCTGACCGGCTCGACTCGAATCCCGACCGGCACGCCTCCGGCCTCCACCCGCCCGACTCCGCCCCCGACTCCGCCCCCGATCGCGCCCCCGACTCCGCCCCCGACCCCGACTCCGACCGCGCCCCCGATCGCGACTCCGATCGCGACTCCGACTCCGACCCCGATCGCGACCTCGACCTCGACCTCGACCCACATGACCTCGGCACCCACTCGCACCGTTCCGGTCCCCACCTCCGCGCGGACCACCGCCTCACCTCACGCCCGAACCCCGACCCCCCGCCCCCAGACGACCTCGCACACCGCACGCCCACCCGACCCGTCGGTGGCGGCAACCCCAACCCCAGCCTCCCCAGAGCTGGTCGAGGCAGTACGCGTCCGCCTCGCCAGAACAGGCGTCGAACCCACCGCCGCCCAAGTAGCCCTAGCTCTCAGAGCAGAAAAATCCGTCTACGGCGACGCAGAGATCCTCGCCATAGCCCGAGCCCTCTGCGCCGACCTGATAGGCGCAGGCCCCCTGGAGCCCCTCCTAGCCCGCCCAGACGTAACGGACGTCCTGGTCAACGGCCCACGCGAGGTATGGATCGACGACGGCACAGGCCTACGCCGCACCTCGATCGCCTTCACCGACGACGGCTCCGTCCGAAGACTCGCCCAACGCCTGGCCACCGCCGCAGGCAGGCGCCTCGACGACGCCTCCCCGTACGTGGACGCCCGCCTCCCGGGCGGAGTCCGCCTCCACGCCGTACTGCCACCCATCGCATCCGGCGGCACCTGCATCTCCCTCCGCCTCCCACCCCGTCGCGCCTTCACCCTTCAGGACCTCGTCACAGCAGGCACGATCACACCCCAGGCGATCCCGGTGCTCACCGCCATGGTCACGGCCAGACTGGCCTTCCTCGTCACAGGCGGCACAGGCACCGGCAAAACCACCCTCCTATCTGCCCTCCTCTCCCTAGCGGACCCAGCCGACCGCCTCCTCCTGGTAGAGGACTCAGCCGAACTCCGCCCCCTCCACCCTCACGTGGTCCGCCTCGAAACCCGCCCAGCCAACCTTGAGGGCGCAGGCGGAGTAAGCCTCCGCGACCTGGTACGGCAGGCACTCAGAATGCGCCCGGACCGCCTGGTGGTAGGAGAGGTACGAGGACCCGAGGTAGTCGACCTGCTCGCCGCCCTCAACACGGGCCACGAAGGCGGCTGCGGCACCCTGCACGCGAACACAGCCGCAGACGTCCCACCACGCCTGGAAGCCCTCGGCTGCGCAGCAGGCTTGTCCAGAGAGGCCGTACACAGCCAACTAGCAGCAGCTCTCGACGCGGTCATCCACCTGACCCGCAGCCGCCCGGACGGCCGCAGACGCATAGCCGAAATCCGCCTGCTCTCCAGAACCCCAACCGGCTTCGTCGAATCCATCCCAGCCCTGACCTTCGACCCCCAAGGCCGCACCTATCCCGGCCCCGGCTACGAAGCCCTAGCCCACCGAACCTGCCCCTAATCAACCCAAACCCGACCCAGCCACCCCACCAAGACGCAACCCCCCGACGCAGGGACGGCCTCAACCCACACCGTACGAACCCACACCCCGACGCCCGTACGAACCCACGCCCGCAGCTCTCGCAAACCCACGCCCGCACGGCCCCCAACAACTCCACGACCGTGGGAGCCGCGCTCGCCCACGACCGCGAGGACTGCGCTCACCCACGACCGCGAGGACCGCCTCCCTGCCCGACCGTGGGAACCGCCCCAGGCACGACCGTGGGGACCACCTCCTCGCCCGACCACAAGAACCGGCCCCGCCCACGACACCCCACCAGGATGACAAAGCCCCGTGACCAGCGCCCTCATAGCCGCACTGTCCACAGCCTGCGCCATATGGCTGTGGACAGGCCCAAACACAGCCACCACCCGCCTGGACAACCTCCTGACCTCACCCACCGACCACAACCCAACCTGGAAGGCCCTGCTTAAGCTCGCCACCCACCTCACCACCACTCCCACCCCCACCCGCCGCGCGGAAGCCTGGCGCCGCGCCTCAATCGAGCTGTGCCAATCCCTCGCCGCCGAACTCTCAGCCGGCCGCACCCCAAGCGAGTCCCTGACCAGAGCCCTGACAGCAGTAGACCTCCCGGACCCGACCATCCTCCGCCCGGTCATGGCCGCCGCTCGCGACGGCGGCGACGTCTGCGCAGCCCTGACCTCAGCAGCTCCTCAAGCAGGCGGGGAAGGCCTACGCCAACTCGCAGCCGCCTGGCAGGTGAGCACCACAGCAGGCGCAGGCCTCGCCTCCCTGGTAGACCGAGTGGCGCACACGTTACGAGCAGCCCAAACCCACCGCCAAGACGTCGCAGCCCAACTAGCGGGCCCACGCACCACGGCCCGCATGCTCGCCGCCCTCCCCGCCCTCGGCCTCCTCATGGCCGCAGCCCTGAACATGCACCCGCTGTCGTTCCTGTTCGGCACCCTGCCAGGCCTGATGTGCCTGATATCCGGCATCACCCTGGACGTCTGCGGCCTCTGGTGGACCACCCGAATGGCCACCCAAGCCCAAACCTGACCTACGCAAGCCCAGACCAGCCCGGACGATCCAAGCCCAAACCGGCCCAGACCGACCCAAGCCCAAACCAGACCCACCAGGACGACCCACTAATGCCCCAACTCCTCGCCGCCCTATGCGCCGCCCTCTCCGCCTACCTATGGCTCTCCCCCCGAACCCCCACAGACCGCCTAACCCACCTACGCAAACCGAACAAGCAACCCCCAACCCCCGAAAGCCCCACACCCCACCACTCAGGACGCCAAAGCCCAACCGAACCCCCCACCTGGCACTCCCAATCCCCTCCCCACCCCACCCGCCTGACCCGCAGAACAACCCTCACCGCCACCTCCGCAGGCCTACTCTCCGCACTCCTGATCGGTGGCCTCCCCGGAGCCGTAGCAGGCACCCTCATCACCCCCGCAACAGCCCTGTTCCTCCACAGAAGAGCTCGCCACCAACCCCCTCCCGACCACCGCCGCATAGCCACCGACCTGCCCTTCGCCGCCGACCTGATGACCGCCTGCCTACGCGCGGGCAGACCAGTGAGCGCCGCCACAGAAACCACCGCCAACGCGATAGGCGGCCCCGTAGGCGAACGCCTGACCTGGGTCAGCACCCAACTACGCCTGGGCGCCGACCCCGACCCCACCTGGGCAGCCCTCGCCAAAGACCCCGCCATGGGCCAACTGTCCCGAGCCATGAGCCGAGCCGCACAAAGCGGCGCTCCCGTCGCGGACGTCCTAACCCGCCTGGCCGACGACGCCCGAGAAGCCTCCAGAGCCGAATCCGTCGCCGCGGCCAGAAGCGTCGGCGTAAAGGCAGTCGCCCCCTTGGGCCTGTGCTTCCTCCCGGCATTCGTCCTACTCGGCATCATCCCGGTAGTAGCCGGCCTGGCCTCAGCCATCGTCCTCCCATGACCGCCCTTGACCGCCACGGCCAGCGAACTCCCGGAAGACAAGGCCCACGCACAACGCGCCCAGCACATCGCCTTACGTGAGTGTCCTCGCCCGCCGTGCCGAAGCACGCCGTACTTAACGCAGAAGCCTGCACCCGTGCGTCCTCGCCGCAGCCTCGTGCACCCTCCCCACCCCGCCGAGCTGACCCACGCCCCCAGCACCTTGGCGCGCCAAGCACGTCGATCTTCGCCAGCCCGTCTCCAAGCACCACTTCACTCCTGCTCAGGGCATCGACTGCGCTCACCGGGCCTGCCGCGTCCACCGCGTCCACCGCGTCCACCGCGTCCACCGCATGTGCCGTGCCATCGCGTCCGTCCTGCCCCCGCGCCCAGCGCGCGAGCCGTAGCCACCGTCTCCCTGCCGCCACCGCGCGTGCTGCGCCCACCGCGCGTGCCGTGACCACCGCGGGTTCCGGGCGTGCTGCGTTCGCTGTTCCGACTGCGCTGCCAAGCACTTCCGCCGGGTTCAACGCACCGTTGTGCCCGACATCCCCTCACACCTGAGCCAAGGCCCACCCGCGCCCCTCTGCCACCGCGGTCTGCTCAAGCTCCGACTCTCATCCACAAGACATCCACCACCACCTCGCCGTTATCCACAGAACGCCATTCGGCCCCCATCTCCCCACCCCACCTCCGCCACCCTTAACTCACGCCAGGCCAAGACCCCTGGCTCTCAACTCCTGGAGGCAAGATGCACAGTCCCGCCACAAAGCCAGACGACATCGCAGCCGCCCCAGCACAAGCCGGCACCACCACATCAGCCCTTCACCCAGGCCGCCAGACCATCCGAAGCCCGACAGCCTTCGCAACGACCACCCCCACACCCGCCCAGCACCATGACCGCACCGCCAACGCCACCACCGCAGCAGCCTTCACCCCGAAACGCCACACCACCACGACAGGCCGAAGCACCAGCGGGCCTTCCACAAGCGGCCTCGCGGATCCTCGAGAGAACCTCGCCACCCCAGCCCCCTCAAGCGCCGACCGACCACAGACTCCTTCACCGGCTGCCAACCGACGCCGCATCACCAACTCTCGCCCGCGAACGAACAAGTGGCTTCACTACGCGGCCGCCCACCGAGAGCACGGCATGTCGACCGCCGAATACGCGGTAGGAACCATCGCAGCCTGCGCGTTTGCCGCACTCCTCTTCAAAGTCGTGAACAGCCCAGAAGTCCAGGAAATGCTCACCTCGCTCATTGACCGAGCACTCAAAACCGGACAGGAATGACACCGCGCAGAGCGCGGATCTCCAAGAGCATCAAGCGGTCGGCATCGCGGGGCTCGGTGACGGCCGAGACCGCCGCGATGCTGCCCGCCCTCATGGTCGTCCTGGCTGCCGCTCTATGGGCCATCCAAGCCGTCGCCGTCCAACTCGAATGCGTGGACGCCGCCCGCCTGGCAGCTCGCGCCGCAGCCAGAGGCGAGCCCTTGGAGCAGGTCCGCGCCTTCACCCAGGCAGCCACCAACCCGAACGCCCAGGTAGCCATAACCCGCGATCCCGAACTCACAAAGGTCCAGATCACCGTGGAAGTTCGCCCTTCCTGGGGCGACTCCCTACCCGCAGTCCGCGTGTCAGCCGCAGCCACGGCAGCAACCGAACAGTGACACCACGCCACACCCGCCACCAGCCGGCGGAACGTCCGCCCCTCACCGATGCCAGGAGACAACGATCAATCCCAAGGACAGAGGCTCGGCCACGCTCTGGGGCGTGGCACTGATGGGCCTGCTGATGGCGGTTGCCACCGCACTCGCCACGGTAGGTTCCGTCCGCGTGGCCCATCATCGAGCCAACAGTGCCGCCGACCTCAGCGCCCTCGCAGCAGCGAAGTTAGCGTTGGTCGACCCTGAGGGGGGCTGCGACAGGGCCTCCGAGCTCGCTGCAGAGAACGGCGTCGAGCTCGCAAGGTGCCAGATAACTGGTGATGTCGCCGATGTCTGGACTGCGTTGTCCATCTCGCTGCCGTTATTAGGTCGCCGCACCGTGCAGGGCAGGTCTCGCGCGGGCCCCACAGCGTCCACGGCCTTCGACTGACGATCGGGTCTGGTCTCGCTGATGGGATGGGCGCTGGCCGATTCGAGATGGGTGTAGCTCTTCCTCAGTGAGTGCCTGAGCTGCGCTTTTGTGGTCGTGACTGTTTAGTCCGGGAACCGCCTTCTACTGTGAGTGCAGACGGTGAGGCGGTGGTGACGGTGGGCTCGTTGCTGGAG
>NZ_BAAAQX010000085.1:0-6829 GCF_039531895.1 Nonomuraea monospora | reverse complement strand
GTCGGCGCCTGCACTCGGCGCTCGGCTACCGGCCGCCCCTGGAGGTTCTCAACGAGGCCCTTGCAATCCAGACGGCCGCATAGGCTGCACCCATAACACGGCTGTCCGGAATCATCGTGGCCCCTCAGGTTGATCCGAGGGGTTGCGGTGACCATCTTGCTCGGCGTCGCGGGGGCTGCCGGGTACGTCTCGTACCACCACTTCTATGCACTGGCGATCTCCCTCGGAGAGCGGCACGACATGGCCGTGCTCTACCCCGCGATGAGCGACGGCGTGATCGTGATGGCCTCGCTCGTCATGGTCTACTGCTCGCGCCGAAAGCTGCCCGTGCCGGTCCTGGCGTACGTCGCGCTCGGCATGGGAGGCGTCGTCACACTGGTCGCCAACGTGGCCCACGGATGGTCCGGTGGAGTGGGATCGCGCCTGCTCAGCGCCCTTGCGCCCGTCGCGTGCGTGGCGGCGTACGAGCTGCTGATGTGGCTGGTGCGAAGTGGCCGGAATACTGTCCCGGTCACCGATGAAATGGATCATGCGTGCCGCTGTGAGGAGACCTCGGCCGAGGTGGCACAGACAGCGCTTGCTCTGCCGGTAGACCGGTTCGAGGCGGCACGGCTCACCTTCGAGGAGAGCCTCCAGCCGGGCAACAAGAGAGTCGGTCGGCGGGCCCTCATGAACCGGTGGGGCATCGAGCAACGCGAGGCCGAAGAGATCATCGCCGAGGTGGAACAGGACCACCCTGCGCCCGCCCTGAACGGAGCGCAGCCATGAGCGAAAACGAGGTGGCCGTGCCGGTCCCTCAGGACGTCCACGATGACGGAGAAGTCCTTGAAGGTGAGGTCGTCGATCGGTCCTACACCCCCGCGCCGAAGGACTACCTGGCCCAGCTCAGTGAGCGTCGCGCCGGACGCTCACCGCTGGTGCCGCTCTGGCTCAAGTCCCGCGCGGACGCCCTGGCGGTCCTGAAGTGGCAGGCCGAGCACAGCGGCTACGTGCTGGCGTATCACACGCTGCGGACGCCAAAGTATGCCGCGAGGCTCTTGGCGCGCTCCCCTGCGGGCGTGTGGCGGCTTCTGGTGGAGCTGGTGCGCTGGCAGTTCGACCTGGAGGGCCGTCCGGTACGACGAGCAGCCGTCAGGCGGGAGAACGCCGAGGAGTACCTCAAGCTGAGCGAGCGGCGTGACGCTCGGGTGAGGGCGCGGCTCTGGGTGACGTTGATCGCCGCCATCACCTTGGTCATCGCAGCCATCATCCTCGCCGTAGCAGCGCCGTCATGGGCGCACTGGCTCACGCTCGGCATGCTGATCACGGTGGCTGGCATCGTGGGCACGCCCTCAGACAAGCCGCTCCTTGACCGGGCTGTCGTTCCAGCTCGGGTGCTGAAGCTCACCAGCGACATGGTCATCGACGCGCTCGCCTCGCTGAACATCTCCGGCATCAACCAGGCGCTGTCCCGGGGAGGCAGGGGCATCACCTTCCCCGCTCCGATTACCCGTGATGGACCTGGTTGGCGTGCCGATGTGGAGCTGCCGCTCGGCGTGACGGCCACCGACATCATGAAGGTGAGGGACAAGCTCGCGTCCGGCCTGCGCCGGCCCATTGGCTGCGTGTGGCCGGAGCCTGGAGAGGAGCACCCCGGCAGGCTCATCCTCTGGGTGGGCGACCAGGAGATGAGCAAGGTCAAGCCTCCTCGCTGGCCCTTGGCCCAGAGCGGCCGGGCCGATCTGTTCCGGGAGGTGCCATTCGGTACCGACCAGCGAGGCCGGACCGTGCCGGTGACGCTGATGTTCGCCAACATGCTCATCGGCGCTATGCCGGGCATGGGCAAGACCTTCGCCCTGCGGATTCTCGCTCTGGCTGCTGCCTTGGACCCCACGGCGGAGCTGCGCGTGTTCGAGCTGAAGGGCTCCGGTGATCTCTCGCCGCTGGAGAAGCTGGCCCACCACTACGGCAGCGGCCAGGACGACGAGACCGCCTTCCGTTGCCTGCTCTCGCTCCGAGAGGTGCGCACCGACCTGGAGCGGCGAGCCAAGGTCATCGCGGGCCTGCCCAAGGACCTGTGTCCCGAGAGTAAGGTCACGTCAGAGCTGGCAGCGAAACGCTCCCTCGGTCTGTTCCCGATGGTCTTCATCATCGACGAGTGCCAGAAGCTCTTCTCGCACGAGGACTACGGCGACGAGGCGGGCAAGCTGGCCACCGACATCATCAAGCTCGGTAGGGCGTTCGGTGTGATCCTGTTGCTGGCCACACAGCGGCCAGACAAGGACAGCCTGCCGACCGGCGTCTCGGCGAACGTGGGCATCCGCTTCTGCCTGCGGGTGATGGGGCAGACGGAGAACGACATGGTGCTCGGCACGTCGGCCTACAAGAACGGCATCCGGGCCACGACCTTCACGAAGAAGGACAAAGGCATCGGCTATCTGGCGGGTGAGACGGACGACCCGATGATCGTCCGCAGCTACGGCGTGAACAGCCCTGCCGCTGAGCGGATCTGTGAGCGTGCCTATGCCATGCGCGAGGCCGCTGGCACCTTGTCAGGCATGGCGATCGGCACGCCTATGCCGCCGTCGTACGACTTGCTCACCGATGTCTTGTCGGTGATCAAGGCGAGCGAGAAGAAGGTGTGGAACTGCGTCGTCGTGGACCGGTTGGCCGACCTCCGGCCGGAGGTCTACGGGACGTGGGCTGACCAGGACGAGGCGGGGAAGACCGCGACTCTCACGGCGGCGTTGAAGCCGCACGGCGTGTCCACCAAGGACATGCACGGCCATACCGAGGATGGTCGCACGAGCACCCGTAAGGGCGTTGAGAAGACTCGCCTCATCGAGGCCGTCGAGCGACGCCAGTGACCTCTTGCGGTTGCGGGCTTGGCGGCGCTGAGAAGCGCTCCAGGGGCGTCTCTGGGGACTTCAACCGAAGGCCGCAAGGCCGCAAGATGGCTGGTCAAAACAGGTACAAGCCGCAAGCGGACCCGCAAGATCTTGTGACCTAGCCGCAAGATGGACATGAGAAGGCCCCCTCTCCGGCCGGGTGCGGGACCGGTTGGAGAAGGGGCCTTCAGTCAGTGCTCGTGAGGTAGGTCGGCGATCTGGTAGGTCGCTCGCTCACAAGCCGAGATCCACCGTTCGCATCCGCCAGCGTCGCGGATCTCCACACTCTTCACTGGCCTGCTGTTGCAACGCGCACCCGGACTCTTAACGCCGTGCCAGCCACACCTGGTGGCTGAGGCGGTGCCCCTCTTGTGTAGCCCTGGGTCGTAAGCGGTGCTGTCCACGATGGTGAGGGCCATGATCTCTCCCCGTACGGCGGCGCGTCCGAACAGGTCGGACGAACCAATGGTTGAAGATCGCCTTCTGCGCCTGAAGGCGAAAACTTACACCCTCAAGACTAAATCTATGGCCCTAGGGCCACAACCGGAGGTGGCCCTAGGGGTACCTACGGTCCAAGACCATGAGCATCGATCCGGGGAGCTACACCCCCCTCTACCGGCAGCTTGCCGACCTGCTGAGGGGCCGGATCGAGGCCGGAGAGTTCGCTCCAGGCGAAAATCTGCCGTCGGAGGCGCAACTCGCCCAGGCGTATGAAGTCGGCCGTGACACCGTCCGCGACGCCCTTGCCGCCCTACGAAGTGAGGGCGTCATCATCACCGTGAAGGGTTCCGGGTCACAGGTGCGCCTGTGGCATGAGCCCACCGTGGTTCGCGTGGACGGCAGAGCCCGCATCGCCGCACGCATGCCCAGCATCGAGGAGAAGCGCCAGTTCAGACTCAAGGACGGCACGCCGGTTCTCGTTGTGCACCGCGAAGGTCTCGACGAGGAGATCCACCCGGCCGACCGCATACAGCTCGAAGTCGGGGACTGAACAACGGTCTGCTCAGGGCTGTCGTACACGGACGCTAGGCTCGCTCTGTCAGCTATCGCTCTGGGAGCCTCACATGCATCGCAGCCCGTACGAGACCTGGCTTGACATCGAGTTCATCGACGAGTTCAACGTACTGCCGGAGCACATCGCGCTGTTGCGGCGAGGCCACGTTTCCTGGGTGGGCGACGACCAGAACGGTGCTCCGGGCCTCAACCACAAGCGGCCCTTCGGTAACAACGACGTGTACGCCGATGTCGCCTCCATCGTGGACGGTCGCCAAGCAGGCGAGCACAGCGATGCCGACAAGGCGCGGTACGACCGGTTGTTCGCGGAATGCGCACTGGTTCTCCAGATCGTTCTGGAGACCGGCTCGTTCGAGCCCGGCCGCTACGCCCAGCGAGGCATGCCGCCGCGCTGGCGACGGATTGGGTGAGTGAGATCCGAGTTGAAGCGAGGGCCTGATTAGCTCCGGAGTTGGAGACCAACCTCTTCCTTGACACGCGGCCCAGCGAGGCGGACGATCCCGTCGTTCGGGAAACCCCAAGAAACTCCTCTGAGGAGGCGATCGGATGAGCCTGAAGTTCCTCGGCAAGGCGACCGACAGCGGGCACTCTCCCACCCTGTGGGAGGACGGAGACGACCTCGTCATCCAGGGCTTCGCCATCAGCGACCCCGAGCACATCAACACCATCGGCGGCGTCCCGGCGAACGAACTGGTGATCCGCGTCCCCAAGCGGCTCATGAACTTCCTGCCGCCAGGAGGGCCGGATGGCTCAGCTGTCTGACGACGACTTCCGACAGCACTTCAGCCGAGCGAAGCGCGCCTTTCACCTGGAGCTGAAGGACAGCTACCACGTGGACAGCGAGGCCGAGCCGTTCCGGAAGTGGCGAGCCGGCGAACACGACGACCATGCATGGCGACGGCCATGGCAGGCGCTTGTCCGTGAACACACGTCCGCAGGCTGCCTGATTCAGCGGGTACGCGTGGTCACGGTGCCGCACACTCTCTACACCAGGTGGCTGCTCGACATCGCCGGGGACAACGTCAAGGCGGGAGAAGACATCCGCTACCTGCCGCGTCACCTCACGACGGACGTTGACCTGCCCGAAGAGGACTGTTGGCTGTTCGACGATGAGCACCTGGTGCTGACGATGTTCCCTGGCGATGGACGCGTCGGAGTCTTCGTCGCCACCGACAACTCACACCTACTCCGCCGCTACTTGGCGGCTCGTGATCGTGTCTGGGAGCGCGCGATGCCGCATGCGGAGTACATTCACTCCCCGCACATGAACGCCGAGCCGATTACCTGACCCATCGCCCGTGTCTTCCCCCACTGATCCCGCCCGCCAGGCCCTTGGCTCCCGCCTACGAGACATCCGCCGAGATGCGGAACTCAACGGGCGGGAGCTTGCCTTGCGCTTGGGCTGGCGCCCTCCGCGCGTGTCCAAGCTGGAGAACGCATGGCAAGCTCCGAGCGAGGACGACATCCGGGCGTGGTGCCGGGCGTGTGAAGCCGAAGACCAGGTCCCCGAGCTGATCGCCACCGTTCGCGCGATCGAGGCCCAGTACGTCGAATGGCGACGGCAGATGCGCGGCGGTCAGCGTCGCGTCCAGCACGTGCTCAGCTCAGAAGACCTGACCACGATGCTGTTCCGGATCTGGGAGCCCTTTCACGTCCCCGGCTTTCTGCAGACCCGGGAGTACGCCCGCGTCATCATGGCCCGCGTCATTGCCTTCTACGAGACGCCGAACGACCTTGACGCCGCCGTGGCGACCCGTATCGGCCGTCAGTCCATCCTCCGCATGGGACAGCGGCGCTTCCACATCGTGCTGGCCGAGCAGGCGCTCTACACCCGCGTAGGGGGCAGCGAGGTGATGCGTCCGCAACTGGAGCACATCTTGTCCGAGATGGCCGCTCTGCCGCGCCTGCACCTTGGCATCGTTCCCCGGCACGTGGACTACGAGTTGGGCCCGCACGCCGGGTACTGGATGTTCGATCAGCGGCACGTGGCGACCGAGACCGTGAGCGCGGCCCTGACCATCACCCAGCCGAGAGAGATCGCGCTGTACCTCAAGCACTTCAACGGCATCGCCGAATTGGCCGTCTATGGGCAGGAAGCTGAAGCCTTGATCAGACGTGCTGCTGAAGATCTTTAAGAAATCTCGGGAAACCTCATTGAGAGGCCCTTCGTCCCGTTCGTAGCGTCCCTGACATGGACAGTCACGGGTCCGCACCCGCAATGGGAGCGCCTACAGGCGCAATCCCTCAGAGCAGGTCTGCCGATGGCGACGTGACGCGTCGTCGGCAGGCCGTTACTCCCATCCCCCAAGTGGCCGGTGTTCCGTTCTACGAGTGGACGGTCTGGAGCACTGAGACTCAAGGTTCCTGCGGCGTGACCAGCCTCTGGAGCCGTGCCACCGTCCATCTCGTCACCGCACTTCTGAACTCACCTGCTGGAGCCGTCGGCCGCATCCGGCCCGCCCGTATCGACCGCGATCGGCCCTTGGACTACGCACCCACCGCACCGATCATTCAGGCATGTCGCCTCTCCCATGGCGCGGTAAGGCTCTGGGGTGGTGCTTGAGATGGATCCCATCAAGGTCACCTGTCCCGAATGGTGCACAGAGTCCCATGTGGAAACCACCGGCTGGGTCCTGCATCGAGCCGAACTGCGCACAGTGAACCTTCGGCTTGAAGGTGTCCGCCTGGACTACACGCCGACGCTGTTCTTGGAACTCATGCAACAAGATCCTGGCGAGACCGGCCCGGTGATCAGGCTCCGGATCGGTGAGCGACGGATCGCCGACCTCAAGCCCAACGAAGCCTTGTCCGCAGCTTGCGCTTTGTCAATGGCCTTTGAGCTCTCCCCGCTGGCGGCCAGATAGTTCACACGCTGGTGGCCATGAGGGTGTCCCCAACGGCGGCCAGTTATCTCCCCGCCGTTGATGGATGTGTGGGTCAGGTGAAGG
>NZ_BAAAQX010000084.1:0-8582 GCF_039531895.1 Nonomuraea monospora | reverse complement strand
GGCAGACCGTGAAGAAGTACTCGATGCGGGCCAAGGGGCTGAAGGTGGCCGGCGGGTTCGATCTGGTGCCGGAGACGCTGGCGGCGGTGAAGTCGGGCGATCTCGACTACACCATCGACCAGCAGCCCTACCTTCAGGGCTTCCTGCCGGTGCTCTACCTGTATCTGTACAAGCTGTCCGGCGGGCTGCTGTACCCGTCGGAGACGAACACGGGCCTGCTGTTCGTGACCAAGGAGAACGTGGACCCGTACCAGACGACGAAGACCCGCTTCGAGGGCTCGGACACGGCGCAGAAGGTCGTCGAACGGTCCGGGGCCATCAGTCACGCCTCCTGACGTGCGGGGCGCGAAACGGTGCAGGCGGCCTGCGCTCTGGGCAGCACGGCGCGGGCCGGGCTGCAGGCGGTGACCGCTTCTGGCACCTTCAGGCTGAACGGCGGCGCCTTCTCGCTGTGCACCTGCCCGATATCGAGCTGCTCCTGGGCGGGCTCCCAGCTCTCGGGCATCCTGGCCCTGAGCGCCTGGCGGGTCCCGGCGCGCACAAGCGGGCCGTAACGGGGGTCGGCGACGGCCTGACGGGCATGGGCCAGGGCGCGGCTGAGGCCGCCGCATCTCGGCATGAGAACGCGTCAGAGCAGGTCGTCGCCGGTGGTGTAGAAGCTGCGCACGAAATCGGCGAAGCGGTCCGTCCGGGCCCGTCCGCGGCCGTCGATGTTGAGCTGATCGAAGAGCTTCGTGGTGTACGGCAGCGGGAACCCGGCGACGCTGTGGAAGCCGAGGAAGTGGTCGCGCTCGATGAGCCCGTTGTCGTCCAGGTCGAGGACGGCCGACAGCGCCGTCACGTACGGCTCGCCGTGCTGGGCGAACCAGGCGGGGGCGTGGGAGAAGGCGGCGTACTCCTCGAAGGTGACCTGGCCGTCGTCGTTGTGATCGGCGGCGGCGGCCAGGCCTTCCCAGAATCGCCGGCATCCTTCGAGCAGGGCCAGGGCCTTGGGGGAGCCGGGCGGCACGCCGAGCACTGAGCGGAGCGTGAGGCGTACAGGGTGAAGTCGCCGGAGGTCAGCGAGCCGCTGCCGTTCAGGTCGAGTTGGTCGAAGCGCATCCGCAGGCGTTCGGGGGAGGACACGGGCATGGGGTTGCTCCATTCGATGATCGATCGGGTCAAGGGCGAACGGGGTGGCGGCCGTTGTCGCGGCCCGCCACCCGCCGCATGAGCTCTCTAGTTGGGCACGAGTGTCTGACCTGCCGTCCGGGTCTCGGCCAGCAGGAAGTTCTCGAACATCGTCAGGAAGGCGCCGGTGGGGATGCGTCCCTCCCGGCTGGTGTCGAGCTCGGCGTAGAACGTCTCGGCCGCGGCGCGCGGGAAGCCGATGCCGAGAGCGGCGGTCACGAAGTCGGTGTGCTCGATGAACCCGTCCTGATCCAGGTCGCACAACTGCGCGAGGGACTCCGCGAGCGGCCGGACGGCGGAGGGGTAGTTGGCCGGGGTGTGCGGCCGGGCGAACTCATCGAAGCTGAGCCGGCCGTCGTTGTTCTGGTCGAGCTCGCTGACCAGGCTCGTCCAGTAGCCGGTGATGCTGTCGAGGTACGTCCGCGCCGGTGCGGAGCCCGGGTCCACTCCGAGATCCCTGATGATCCGGCGTGCCGCCGTCTCCAGGTCGATGCTTTCGAGGTAACCGTTGGAGTTGGTGTTGAGGACATCGAAGACAGCCTTGATCCGCTCGTGCCGCGCGTCCATGGGACCCCCTTGACTACTTTGAGTAACTTTCTAGGCGCTATTAGTAGCAGAGAGTTGCCATCAAAGACCTTCCGTAACAGGAACACTTCGCTGTCTCACGGACTCCCGCCGGGGGATGGCCGGCCGAGATGAACGAGCAGGCGCGGATGCAGCAGCGTGGCGGGGGACGCGGCGAGGTGGATGACCGAGAACAGGCTGCGGTAGACGTCGGCATCGTGGGGAGCATGGTCGAGCAGCCTGTTCAGGGCATGTGCGGCCAGCCTCGCAGGCGAACGGCGGCGCCCCGGCGTCCAGCCGATGTCCGCCGCGGTCGTCATGAGCCACGGTACGGCGAGCAGCCGCGGCGCCCTGACCGCGAACGCCTCCGGGCGGCGCCCCTCGGCCAGCAGATCGCGCAGCAGGAGCGCCTGCATGGTGATCACCGTCATGCCCTGGCCGTAGACCGGGTTGAGACAGAACAACGCGTCGCCGAACGCCAGCAGCCCACCTGACCCGGCGCTCGCCGTCCGATGGTGGAGCCGCCAGCGGTTGGGGAGCACCGCGTAGCGGTGGACGCGCGTCAGCGGCCGGCCTTCGGTGATGACACGGCTGATCTCGGGGTTGCGCAGCGAGCGGGCGTACCGGAGGAACCCGGCCTCGTCGGCGGGCGCCTGCTGGTTCATGCCGGTGAGGCTGACCAGCCAGCGACCCGGCTCGACGGGCACGGCCGCCGCGCCGCGCGGGATGAGCGGCGCGGAGGTGAGCTCGACCGCGGGCCGCCACGAACCGCCGGCGGGGCGCTGGTAGAGGCGGGAGGTGTAGCAGGCCCGGCCGGGCAGGACGCGTTCGGGTGGCGCCGGGAGGCCGGCGGCGGCCAGCCAGTGAGGCAGCCGCGAGTGCCGGCCGGAGGCGTCCACCACCAGGTCGGCGTGCACGTCCCGAAATCCGTGCTGACCCGCGTGGCCGGACACCCCGGCGCAGCGACCGCGCGTGAACAGCACTCGCTCGACGCCGAACCCCGCCTCCAGTCGCACGCCGGGCAGGGCCAGAACGCGCCGGCGCAGAGCGCGGTCGAGAACGCCGCGATCCACGGAGGTCAACGGCAGCCCGAGCGGCACGTCCGGCGCCCAGCCGCGCGGCAGCATCGCGGCCATCCGGCAGACGTCGAACGTGGCCGCTCCCGCACCGGCCAACTCCCCGGCCAGCCCGGGAAAGAGCGCTTCAAGGCCCCGCATCCCCCGGTCGAGCAGGACGTGAACGTGCCGCGCCTGCGGCAGGCCGGGCCGCCGGACGGTGTCGGTCGTGACGGGATCCTTCTCCAGCAGCGTCACGGCGGGGTAGTGATCGGCCAGTACCCGGGCGGCGAGCAGGCCGGCGAAGCCCGCCCCGATCACGATCGCGTGTTCGTCTCCCACGTCGCTTCTCTCCTGTCAGCAGACACCGTCCTGGCCGTTCCGCCACTTGCGGCAGGGCCAGCCTTGGCTGTCTCGCCAGCCACTTCCCTCCCTCTGGGAGGCCATGACCAATGCGTTATCACTCAATTACTGTGAGTTAAACATGCAGGAGAGGGGATCTGTGACTACCTATTCGGGGGCCAAGCAGCACACCACCCCACACGAAGGACCCGGCGCCGCAGAGGCGCCTCCCGTCTTCTCCCTCCCCGATCTGGCCTTGCCCTTTCCCGCCTCCGCCGCTCGCCACGACAGTGAGGCGCTGCGCCGCGAAGCCAGCCGCTGGGCCCTCGACCAGGGCTTGATCGGCCCGCGCGGCCACGATCGGCTGCTGCGCCCCGGCCTCCTGGACGCCGGGATCGCACTCAGTGGCGACGCCCCACGCGAACGCGCCGTGATCCTGCTGCAATGGGTCCTCTGGACCCTCCTCCTGGACGACCGCATCGACGACGGGCACTGGGCCGACGACGGCGTCCTCGACACCTTCACCGAAGCCGCCCGGCGGATCGTCGAACACGGACCCGGGCACCGCCACGACGACCCGATGCTGAAGACGCTGGCCGGCGACCTTTGGCCGCGCACCCGGCGGCTCGGCGGCCCCGCCTGGCAGAGCGCTATCGCCGGACATGTCGTCCGCCACCTGCGCGCCCAGTGCCGGATGACCGCCTCGCGGGCCCCTTCCCTCGCCGCCTACACCGCCATGCGGCGCGACCTGCTCGGCGCCGACCTGCTGTTCGACCTGATCGAGGCCGTCCACGGCCTCAACACCCTCTGGCCGGGCGATCTCGACGCACTCGTCACCCGGCTGCGCGACTGCGCGGGCGACGTCCTGAGCTGGACCAATGACGTCTACTCGCTGGAGAAGGACCTGCTGCTGCGCGAGGACGCCAACCTCGTCAAGATCGTACGGAGGGAACGGGGGGTCGCCTGGCAGGCGGCGGTCGACACCGTACAAGCGATGATCATGCGGCGCGTGGACGCCTTCCAGACCGCACAGACCGAACTCGCCCTGCACCCTCCCTCGCCCGGCCGCGACAGGGCGAGCGCGCTGGCCCATCGGCTGTCGGCCGCCATGGCCGCCGGCCTGTCCTGGCACCGGTCCGTCGGCCGCTACCACTGGCAACGGTCCGCCGCCACCATCGACACCGCCCGCACCCCGCCGAGCCTGGTGTGGACCGAGTTCGAACGCGACCCCTACCCGCTGTACGCGCGGCTGCGCCGTCACTTCCCGCTGATGCGCGACGAACCGCTCGACGCCTGGGTGATCAGCCGGTACGACGACGTACGCGCCGCGCTGTGCCACCCGGACGTGACGTCCCAGAGCTACGCCTGGCAGGTCGGCGCGATGCTCGGCCGCACCCTGCTGGAGATGGACGGCCGGGAGCACACCGTGCACCGGGCCCTGCTGTCACCGGCCTTCCGCGGACACGCGATGACCGCCCTGCGCCGAACCGCCCACACCGCCGCCGCCGGCCTCGCCGCCGGCACCGCCCGCCAGATCCGCGACACCGGACAGGCCGACCTCGCCACGGGCTTCTGCCGGCAACTGCCCATCACCGTGCTGACCCGGGTGCTGGGGCTGCCCCTGGACGACGCCGAACTCCTGCGCCCCTGGTACACCGCCGGATTCGCGTACATGAGCGACCACCGCCAGGACCCCCTGACACTCCAGCGGGGCCTGGCCGCCCGCGACGACCTCTACGACTACCTCCGCCGGCACCTGGCCGCCCGCCGCGCCCGCCTCGGCGACGACCTCCTGTCGACCCTGTGCACCAGCCTCGTGGACGGCAGGCCGCTGGACGATGAGGAGATCATGGGCTGCTGCGCGGTCCTGCTGGCCGCCGGCGCCGACACCACCGACAGGGCGCTCGCGCTGTTCGCGGCCAACCTGCTCGACAACCCCGGCGCGCTCGCCGAGTTGCGCCACGACCCGGCCCTCGCCGACGCCGCCTGGGCCGAGTCACTGCGCCGCGACCCGCCGACCCAGATCGTCATCCGCCACACCACCGAGCCGGTCGAACTGCCCTCCGGCCGCCTGCCCCCGGACGCCACCGTCGTCTGCCTGCTGGCCTCCGCCAACCGGGATCCCGACCGCTTCCCCGACCCCGACCGCTACGACGTCCACCGCGCGGAAGCCTCCACCGACCGGCAGTTCGCCGCGTCGGCCGCCCATCTGGCCTTCGGCGCGGGCCGGCACTTCTGCCTCGGCGCCCACCTGGCCCGCCTGCTCGGCACCACCATGCCCATCCTCCTGCGCGCACTGCCCGGCCTGCGCTGGGCAGACGGCTTCACCCCCACCCAGACCGGTCTGATCAGCCGCGGACCGGACAGTCTCCTCATCACCATGGAAGGCGAGCGATGACCACCACACCCCCACGCACCTACCACGACGGTGCACTCAGCCACGCGGTCAGCTCCGAACTCGGCCGCCTCCAGGCGCTGGAAACCGCCCGGGACGCCACCACCGTCGCCCTCATCGAGCGCCTCGAACCGCGACGCGACTGGGCCTGCCTCGAACTCGGCGCCGGCGCCGGCTCGATCGCCCGCTGGCTGGCCACCCGCTGCCCCCTCGGCCAGGTCACCGCCACCGACCTCGACACCCGCTTCCTGACCGGCGACCTGCCCGCCCATCTGCGGGTCGTCCGCCACGACGTGACCCACGACGGCTTCCCCGACGGCACCTTCGACCTCATCCACGCCCGAGCACTCCTGGTCCACCTGCCCGACCGCGACCAGGTACTCAAGAGAGCCGCCCAATGGCTGCGCCCCGGCGGCTGGCTCATCGTCGAAGACCCGGACGTCTTCCCCGTCGAGTCCTCGCCCAGTCCCCTGTTCAAACAGGTCGCTCTCGGCGGCGCCCAGCTCCTCGCCGCCACCCTCGGCACCGACCTGCGCTGGCCCCGCACCATGCCCGCCCCGCTGACCGCCGCCGGCCTCGTCAACCCCGGCCTGCACGTCGCGGTGGGCACCGTCGGCGACGCAGGCCCTGACGACGTGCTGTGGAGAGCGACCTTCGACCAGGTCCGCCAGGCCATGACCCAGCACGGCCTCCTCGCCGCCGACGACGCCGCCCGCCTCGACCACCTGCTCGACCAGCCCGACTTCCTCGACGTCTGCCTGGCCTACGTCTCCAGCTGGGCCCAACGCCCCGCCGCCCCGTCGAGCCGCTCCGCCTGAATCCGCACCACCACGGTTCAACCCAGGGGGTGAGGCTTCGCCCGCGCGGGTGCAGGGCCAGGGACGGCCCGCGCATGGCCGGGCTCGTGACGGTGCGGACCTTGGCGAGTGCGGGGCACGAGAGGAAGCGGGCAGCGGTGTTCACAGGCGTCGCCTGTGGACACCGTCCTCGTTTCTCGAGTGCAGCCCGCACATTGTTGATGTTGGTCATGTCGCAGGCAGGATGCGTGGCGATGCCGGGCGATGCTGTTTCTGGGACTTCTGTAAGCCATTGGTGCTGCCATTGATGGTGACGGTCCGGTGAAGCCTGCTGGGTGCCGAGAGCGCCTGGAGGTTGCCGGCGTGCCGGTGGGCTTTGCCGGAGTACCAGGCGTCGATGGGTTCGCCCTTGACGCTGATGATCTGCTCGGCGCAGCGGTCGGTCGATATCAGGGTGCCGTCCAGGATGATGTTGGCCAGCCCGTCGGCTTGGGCGCGATCCAGAGCCTCGTGCAGATCAGGCGCTTGAGCTGCGAGGACATTGATCCCCTCGGGGATGTAGCGGTAGGCCGTGGCCCGGGAGATCCGGTGATCGCGGCCGAGTTCGGGTATGTCGTACCCGCCCCGGAACCAGCGCAGGATCATCACCGCCTGCCAGAACGGCGTCAGCGCACGACTGCCCTGCGGAGTGCCGAGTCGGCCACGTTCGTCGCGCAGCAACCGTCCAACGTAGCGAACCAACGGTCGGGGGACGTCGAGCATGGCACGATGAGCAATCACGTGGAGCCTTTCGGCCATCCGTCCCCAGATCGCCCGAATTATTTCTCTGAGATCAGCTCAATGCGCGAAGACGTCTACGACGCCCCTGATCTCCAGTTGTACTTGAGTTGGCATGAAAGCCATACACCTCCGATATAAAGGAAGCAGGTCGGCGTGTCCTAGACGAGATTCGAGAGCGGTCCAGAGATCCAGTAGATGCCGCACATCCTCCGCGGCATACTCTATTTGTTCGGCGGACAGAGATGGCGCCGCCCAATCGCTTGTTTGCTGAGCTTTGCTGATATCTACGCCTAGATAGCGCTGTAAAAGATACTTGAGGCTGTGTTGAGATCTGTCGGCATCGGGATCGATTAAGCGTGAGGCGACCTTGGTGCATATGATGGTGGTGGCATCCACTCCCCAGTGCGCACGCAGAAAGCGTAGATCGAATGGTGCATGATGAAAAACTTTTATGATGCTCCTGTCTTCCATTGCTGATATAAAGCGCCGAGGAGGGGTGGAGCGAATTTTGAGAACTATGGCACCGACGTCGGGAGTATATAGCTGGACTGTGGCGATTCTGGCGCGCTTCCAGTCAAGGCCGGAAGTCTCAATATCGCATGCCACTAAGCCCGCATGACGCAGGGCGGGCAAGAGGTCGTCCGGAAGATCGCCTTCGACGAGGCTGGTCTGGGACAACATGACTCCTCCTTAGTTGACGAGCTTGCTCTGCTCCTCGATCGCCGCAAGCTCGTCGCGGATGAACTGATACAAGCTCCCGCCTGCCCGGCACACGATCGTTGGCACTTGTGACCGCTTACGGCTGTGTGAGTACAAGACCAGAATCGCAGTCTGGTCGAAGCGGTAGCAGCTGAAGACGACGTCGCCCTTCCTGTAGTACACCTCAATCCTTGCCTTGCCTGCTGTGGCGAGTCCCTCGAACTCCCGCCTGGATTCCTTGATGGCGTTAACAAGTTCCGTGGGGTCCATCGAGAAGCGGTCGGCAAGATGGGCGATGGTGGCGGGGTCATCAGGATCCGGAAGATATATGCGAATCCTCGCATCCGCATTACTCGCCAGCGCCCGCAGTCGTGACATCTGAGCGTTTCTCCATGTCCGCCCGTACGTAACAAATATATCCAGCTTGCGAACATTTCTGAAGAGATCTTCCCAGTCTGGGTCCTCGACGTAGTTCGTCCCAATGCGCACGACCCCGGCGGCTTCCACCTCTGTTGCGGTCCGAGCTGTCTCTAATATCTCTCTGGAGAATGCGCGCCTACCCCATAGGTCCCAGACGAGCGCCAGTCCCACGGATACGATGAAGGCGGACCCCAAGTTATTGAGGAGCGCTTTCCCTCCTTCCCATCCGAGATCTAGGTAGCTGGTGTTAAGAGGTCGATCCTGGTCGGTTGCGTCTCGATCGCGGTCTGCTGAGCCGGGCCTGTGATCGAGCTTGGGTGGCCCAACCATTTGCGGGGTTCGGGCCGGCCCTGCGCTGCC
>NZ_BAAAQX010000083.1:0-11525 GCF_039531895.1 Nonomuraea monospora | reverse complement strand
TCATCGGCGGCCTGCGCTCCTTCGACCTGATCTGGACGATGACGCGCGGCGGCCCCGGCTTCACCAGCGACACCATCGCCTCGATCATCTACAAGCAGTACCAGGCCGGCTTCTTCGGCCTGTCCACGGCGGGCAACGTGCTGCTCTTCCTCGTCGTCACCGCCATCGTCGTCCCGCTCAACCACTACCTCGGCAGGAGGCAGGTCGCCGCATGAGAACGCTCAAGAGGCTCGGCGCCGAGACGATCGTGCTGCTCCTGGCCGTCGCGATCTTCCTGGTGCCGTTCTCGTTCATGCTGCTGACCGCCGTCAAGGACCGGGCGCAAGCGGCCGACCTGGACTTCGCCTGGCCGACGAGCTGGCCGATCGTGCAGAACCTTATCGCCGTCGTCGAGGCGCGCGACTACGTGCTGCTGCGCGCGTTCGTCAACAGCACGATCCTCACCGTCGCCTCCGTCGCGCTCATCGTGATCTTCGCCGCGATGGCCGCGTTCGTGCTGCAACGCCGGGCCGGGAAGATCGGCTCGCTGGCCAACTTCCTCGTCCTGGCCGGGCTGATCATCCCGCCCGCGATCGTGCCGACGATCTGGCTGCTGCAGGCGATCGGCCTGTTCAAGACGCTGCCGGGGCTGATCCTGGTGGAGGTGGCCTTCGGGCTGTCGTACGCGGTGCTGCTGTTCCGCGCGTTCATCGCGGCCGTGCCGCGCGAGCTGGACGAGGCCGCGCAGATCGACGGGTGCGGCGGCCTGCGGCTGTTCTTCCGGGTGATCTTCCCGCTGCTGCGGCCGGTCACCATCACCGTCATCCTCACCACGTCGGTGGCCGTCTTCAACGACTTCGTCAACCCGCTCTACTTCACCCCGGGCGACGACAACGCCACCGTCCAGGTGACCCTCTACAACTTTCAGAGCCAGTACAGCACCCAGTGGAACCTGCTGTTCATGGACATCGTGCTGATCACGATCCCGCCGCTGCTGCTGTTCGTCTTCTTCAACCGCAAGATCGTCGCAGGGATGACCGCCGGTGCCGTCAAAGGATGACCTGTTCGAGCACGAGGGACTGAAGCTGCGTGCCACGCTGCACGTCCCCGCAGGTGAGGGGCGGTGGCCCACGGTGGTGTTCGTGCACGGCTTCGCCAACAACCGCATGGAGAACCGCTCGTTCGTGCTGATGTCGCGGCTGCTGGAGAGCCACGGCATCGCGTCCGTGCGGTTCGACCTGTCCGGGCACGGCGAGAGCGACGGCGACTTCTCCGGCGTCACCATCACCGGCGAGATCGCCGAGACCCGCTCAGTCGTCCAGGCCGTGCGCGGCCTGGACTTCGCGGACCCCGGCCGGATCGGCCTGGCCGGGATGAGCATGGGCGGGGTCGTCGCCGGCATCGTGGCCGCCGAGGAGCCCGGCGTCCGCGCCGCCTGCCTGTGGTCACCGGCCGCCGTCGCGCCCTTCGAGGTGGGCGCCGGCCGCCTGAAGGGCCGCGACATCGCGGCCGAGATCAGGCGGCAGGGCTACTTCGACGCCGACGGCCACCGGATGAGCCCCGCCCTGGTGCGCGACATCGCCGGCCTCGACGTGTACGGGCGCTCCCGGCCGTTCACCGGGCCGGTGCGCATCATCCACGGCGACCGCGACGACATCGCGCCCCTCTCCTACGCCCGCCGCTACCTCGACCACTACGGCGGCAACGCGGAGCTGGAGGTCGTCGAGGGCGCCGACCACGGCTGGTCCACCGTGCCGCACCGCGCCCGGCTGCACGCGTCCACGCTGCGCTTCTTCCTGGAGCGGCTGTAGCGGCCCGGCGCGTCACCCCGTGAAGCGCACGACGTTGCCGGACGGGTCGAGGAAGGCGCAGTCGCGGACGCCGCCTGGCCGGCTGATCGGCTCCTGCAGCACCTCCGCGCCCGCCGCCTCGACCCGCTGGAACGTGGCGTCGCAGTCGTCCGTCGTGAAGACGAGGCGGCCCATCAGCCCCTTGCCCATCAGGCTCTCGATCGCCCGCCGGTCGGCCGGGGTGAGATCCGGGTCCGCGGCGGGCGAGGTGAGGAAGATCCGCACGTCCGGCTGCCCCGGAGGGGAGACGCTCGTCAGCGGCGGCCCCTCCGGCGCGGAGTCCTGGCGCACCTCGAAGCCGAGCACGTCACGGTAGAAACCGAGCGCCTCGCCGAGGTCGTGGACGGGCAGGGTGCAGGACGAGAGCTTGAACTGCGTACCGGTCAAAGCCGTTCCTTGGTGGTGGCGAGATAGACGATGTCGAGGTCGCGGAGGCGGCCGGGGTCGGTGTCGATGGCGATGCGGGTGATCCGCCCGCCGCTGACGGTGAACGAGAAGACGGCCCTGGCCCGGCCGCGATGCAGCCACACGGCCGCGGGAACGCCGTCCACCAGGGCGAGCCTGGCGGCCTTGGCGGCGCCGGAGAAGAAGGCCGCCACCGCCTGGCCGCCGCGCATCTCGCCCACCACCACGTCCGGGTCGAGCACTTCGAGCAGCGCGGCGAAGTCCCCGTCGCGCGAGGCGGACAGGAAGGCCGCCACGATGTCGCGCTTGGCCGAACGCGCCGCGCCCGAGGCGCCCGCCGCCCCCTGCACGCGGCGCCTGGCCCGGCTCGCGAGCTGCCTGGCCGCGGTGGGGGAGCGGTCGATGACCGTGCCGATCTCCGCGAACGACACGGCGAACACGTCGTGCAGGACGAACGCGAGCCGTTCCGCCGGCGTCAGCGTGTCCAGCACCACCATCAGCGCGACCCCCACCGAGTCGGCCAGCAGCGCCTCATCCTCCGGGCCCGCGCGCCGGGCGTCCTGCGGGACGTCCGGTTCCGGCGGCAGCGCCCCGGCCGCGTCCTCACGCCGGTTGCGGCGCGCCTCCAGCATGTTCAGGCAGACGCGGGCGACGACCGTCGTCAGCCACCCCGCCGGGTTCTCCACCTGGCCGGTGTCGGCGCGGCTGACCCGCAGCCACGCCTCCTGCACCGCGTCCTCGGCCTCGCCGGGTGAGCCGAGCATCCGGTACGCCACCGCGTGCAAGCGGTCCTGATGCTCGGCGAACCGCAGGCTCACCCAATCGTGCTCGACCATCTGTCACGTTCCTCCGTTTCGCCGGTCATACAGATTGACCGGCGAAATCGCATCAATGTGACCTCCGGGCCGGGCTCGGAAGATCATATACAAGGAGACGGAACATGAAAGCGCATGTCAGCTCGATCCTGCTCGGCGTCCGCGACATGGACAGGGCCAAGCGGTTCTACACGGAGGGGCTCGGCTGGAAGGTCAAGAACGACTGGGGCATCTCGGTGTTCTTCGAGTCGGACGGGGCCTCGCCCGTCGGCTTCTACCGGCGTGACGGGCTGGCCGAGCAGGTGGGCACGAGTGCGGAGGGCAGCGGGTTCAGCGGGCTCGTCCTGACGTACGTCGTGCGCAGCCAGGAGCGGGTGGACGAGGTCATGGCGGAGGCCGAGAAGGCGGGCGCCACGGTGCTCAAGCCCGCCGACGCCCTGCCGTGGGGCGGGTACGGCGGCACGTTCGCCGACCCGGACGGCTACATCTGGAGCCTCGGGTACAGCGACCAGGGCGCCGACCAGCCGTACGCCGAGTAGCAGGCACATGTTCGGCGCCGGTGCGGAAACGCGCCGGCGCCGGGCGAGGCGGCCCTTCTGCGTGACGGACCCGAGTCTCCGGGCGCGGCGGGTTGGTGCGGGGGCGTTCAGAGGCCGTGGATGCGCCGCCCCGTGATCTGCTGCGGGATGACCCGCACGTACAGGTGGCGCTCGCCGCCCGCCCACGGCGTGACCCCGGCGTCCGACACCTTGGCCACCTCCTCGTCCGGCACGTGATGCGCGGCCCCCCGGATGAGGACGCTCCACCCCGCCCGCCGCACCTCGTCGATCCGATCCACCTGGAAGGCGATCCCGATGTCCACCCCTTCCAGGCCGCTGCGCAGATCCTCGTCCATGGCGCCGCCTCGGGCCGTGCGGAAGACGACGTCGCCGTCGTGCAGGCGGTAGTTGACGGGCAGCACCGTCGGCCCGTGCGAGCCGCTGAACGCCACCCGCCCGATCCCGCCGGGCCCCACCAGCCGCAGGCACTCCTCCGTCTCCAGCACCTCCAGGACCGGCTCGTCCGCCGCCGCCCCCTGACCAGGCGGGCGGTCGTGGCCGCCGCCCAGCAGGTCCCGCGGCGTGGTCTCCAGCGCCGTGGCCAGCCGGGTCACCGTCCCGCCGTCGGGCGTGCCGAGGTGCGTCTCCAGGTGCTGGACGTATCCGGCCGACATGCCCGCACGATCGGCGACCTGTTCGAGGGTGAGGCCGAGCCGTTCGCGGTGATGATGAATGCGACGTCCGAAATCGCCGTTGCCCGTCATGGTGCCACCCTTCCGCCGAAGCTCACGAGAACGACACTACGCACGCGGCCCGGCGGCGGGCAGGGCCGTTGGACCTTCACGCCGGCGACGTCCGGCACTGTCCACGACGGGTACGGACATGATGCGATGAGAAACGACCAAGGAGGAGAAATCGTGATCATCGTGGGAGTGGACGGCTCTGTCGCGTCGCGAGCAGCCCTCGAATGGGCCGCGGGCGACGCCGTCCGCAGGGGCCTGCCGCTGCGGATCGTGCACGTCGTGGACACCTCGTGGTACCAGGTCGGCAAGCGCCCCGACGCCTTCCTGCCCGAAACGGTCCTGGACGCGGGACGGCAGGTGCTGCGGGACTTCGAGGCCCTCGCCCGCGAACGTCAACCCGGCGCCGAGGTCACCACCGAGCTGGTTCAGGGACAGCCCACCGAGACGCTGCGCGCGCAGGCCGAGAGCGCCGCCGAGCTGGTGGTCGGCAGCCGCGGGCTCGGCGGGTTCGCCGGCGCGCTGCTCGGCTCGGTCAGCATGCACCTGGCCGGGCACGTCCACTGCCCCGTCGTGGTGGTGCACGGCGAGCACCTGCCCGCCGCCGGGGAGGTCGTGGTGGGCGTGGACGACTCGCCGGAGTGCGAGGCCGCCCTGGCCTACGCCTACGAGCAGGCCGAGCTGCGCGGCGTGCCGCTCAGGGCCCTGCACGCCTGGCAGCTTCCCGTGCACGCCTACGCCCCCGAGGTCCCGTACGACCTCGACGAAGTGCGCGCCACCCGGCTCCAACTCGTCCGCGACCGGCTGAAGGACGCCGGCCGCGACCACCCGAAGGTCAGCGTGATCGAGGACGTCCAGTGCGCCCACCCGGTGGACGCGCTCACCGCGGCGGCCGAGCACGCCGACCTGCTGGTGGTGGGCTCGCACGGGCGCGGCGCCCTGGAGTCGGCGCTGCTCGGCTCCGTCAGCCGCAACGTCCTGCACCACGCCCGCTGCCCGGTGGCCGTGGTCCGCACCTGAGCGCCCGCTCCCGAACGCCTCAGAGTGACCCGCTTGCCGCCCGCCCAGCTCGTGAGGTCCTGCCTGAGCGCGCCGCGCAACGCCTTCACCGAGCTCATCGCGCGCCGGGCGCCGATCGCGGCGCTGCTGCCGCAGCCGTGCGTGGCGAGGGTGCTGCGCCTGAGGTCGCGGCGGAGCGCGGCGTCCGTCCCTCGGCGCCGGATCAGCGCTTCACCGCGCGGGGCCGCAGGCGCCGGCGCGGGCGGCGGCGAGTGTGACGTGGACGGCGCGGTCGGCGGTGGACTCGTCGACCGGGTCGGCGGTGACGAGCAGGCGCAGGTAGATCGGCGCGGCCAGCGTCTTCAGCACCTCGCCGGGATCGGTGTCGGCGGGCAGCTCCCCACGCCCGACGGCCCGCGTCACCACCGGTTCGGCCCGGACGAGCCGGTCGTCGAACACGTGCCGCCTGGCCGCCGCGGCCTCGGGCAGCCCGGTGAACATGGCGGCGAGCACGGCCTGCCCCGTGGGGCTGGTGTACGCCTGGACGAGCGAGCGCGCCAGGGCCCGCAGGTCGGTCTCGATCGAGCCGGTGTCGGGGACGGGGACGTCCGTCGCCATGTGCTCGGCCAGGGCGTCGGTGAGCAGGCTCTCCCGGTCCTTCCACCGCCGGTACACGGTCGTCTTGTGCACGCCGGCGCGCTGGGCGACGCTCTCGACGGTCAGCGCGGCGTACCCCTTGTCGACGAGCTCGGCGAGGGCGGCGGCGTGGACGGCGGCGCGCACCTTGGCGCCGCGCCCGACCGGCCGGGCCGGGGAGGAAGGCTGCATTGCAACTCCGAGTTGCGATATGGCGGAACCGGATGACAGGATCAGCGTATCGCAACTCGAAGTTGCGATACGTTTCCCGTTCTCCCCGAGGGGCACATCATGCGCAACCCCACCGCCTGGACCCCGCACGCCGTCCCCGACCAGACCGGCCGCGTCGCCGTGGTGACCGGCGCCAACAGCGGCATCGGCTACGTCACCGCCCGCGAGCTGGCCCGGCGCGGCGCCCACGTCGTCCTGGCCTGCCGCGACCCCGCACGCGGCCGGGCCGCCCTCACCCGCATGCGGGACGAGGTTCCCGGGGCGCGGCTCGAACTGCGCCAGGTGGACCTGGGCAGCCTCGCCTCGATCCGCGCGTTCGCCGCCGCCTGGGGGCACGACCGGCTCGACCTGCTGGTCAACAACGCGGGAGTGGCGATGGTGCCGTACGCCAGGACGGCCGACGGCTTCGAGTCGCAGTTCGGCGTCAACCATCTGGGCACGTTCGCGCTGACCGGCCTGCTGCTGCCGCGCCTGCTCGCCGCGCCCGATCCACGGGTGGTCACCGTCAGCAGCGAGGGGCAGCGATTCGCCCGGTTCGACCTGGGCAACCTCGACGCCGAGCGGGGGTATCGGGCGGTGTTCGCGTACGTGCAGTCGAAGCGGGCGAACCTGTACTTCGCCGTTGAGCTGCAGCGGCGCGCCGACGCGGCCGGGGTGAGGTTGCGCAGCATGGCCGTCGCGCCCGGCCTCACCCGGACCAACGTGCTCACCGGGGGTGCGAACAGCGGGAGGGGGCGGTTGTACGCGGGGCTCGTCCGGTTGCTGGTGCGGGTGGCGTTCCGGGCGGTCGAGGAGGGGGCGAAGACGTCCCTCTACGCGGCGACCGTGCCGGATCTGCCGGGCGGCAGTTACCTCGTGCCCGACGGCGTGCTGCAGTTGCGCGGTGAGCCGACTCGCCGTACGCGGGAGCGCGCCATCCGCGACGCCGCCACCGCCGCGAGCCTGTGGCGGCTCTCCGAAGAGCGCACGGGCGTCACTTACGCCTTTCCCGCCGTCCCGCCGAACGACGCCGAGGCGGACGCCGTCTCGGCGAATGACGCCGACGCCGACGCCGTCTCGGCGAATGACGCCGAGGCAGGCGCCGCCACGGCGGACCTCGCGCGGCCCTGAGCCCGGCCGCCGGTGCACCGATCGGCAGGTAGAGTCCAGAATTGTGGAGGTCTACCTGCTGATCCTCGGGGATCACCTGCCGGATCCACGTACCGGACGAGCGGCTTCCGAGCCGGACCGCGTCCGCGCCATCGTCGAGCAGGCCGTGGCGGCCGAACAGGCCGGCTTCACCGGCGTGGCCGTCGGCGAGCACCACTTCACCCGCTACATCATCTCCGCCCCTGAGCTGCTGCTCGCCACCATCGCGGCCCGCACCACGACGCTGCGCCTGTCCACCGGCGTCACCCTGCTGGCCCACCACGACCCGGTCCGCGTCGCCGAGGAGCTCGCCACCCTCGACGTGCTGTCCAACGGCCGGGCCGAGCTGATCGTGGCGCGCGGCGTGTCCAAGGAGACGGACGTCGCCTTCGGCATCACCCCCTCCGACCTGCGGCCACGCCTGCACGAGTACCTGCGCCTGCTGCTGAAGCTGCTGCAGGAGGAGGACGTCACCTGGCGCGGCACGTTCCGCAGCCCGCTGGAGAACGTGACGACGACGCCGCGCCCCGTTCAGCGGCCCCACCCGACGTTATGGGTGGGCAGCGGCTCGGCGGCGTCCGCCGACTTCGCCGCCGAGCTGGGCCTGCCGCTCATGCTGCCCAGCACCCTGCGCGACCCCGGCGTGTACGTGGACGTCGTCGCGGGCTACCGCCGTTACGGGCCAGGCCGGGTGGCGCTGCCCAGCCACGTGTTCGTCGCCGAGCGGGGCGCGCGGGAGCGGTGGCGGCCCTACCTGGAAGCGTACGCGTCGTTCGCCAGCCCGTGGCGCGGCGACGGGAAGGCGATCGACATCGACGCGCTGATGGAGGGCGCGGCGATCTGCGGCGACCCCAGCGAGGTCGCCGACCGGCTGAACGCGCAGCGCAAGCTGCTAGGCCTGGACGCGCACCTGGTGCTGATCGACATCGGCGGCCTGCCCCGCGACGAGGTGCTCACCGCGATCCGGCTGTTCGGCGAGAAGGTCATGCCCCAGCTCCGATGAGTTTCGCGGCCGGGCGGTGTCTACCCCTGTGGACCGTACGCCCCGAACGACCTCAAGTGAGGGATCATGACCACGAACGCACTCCCACCCGTCGCCGACGCCGAGACCTGGCAGCGCGAGCTCGACGCCCTGCGCGTCAGGGAGAAGGCCGCGACCCGCGAGCTGGACGCCATCGCCGCCCAGCGCCGCCGCCTGCCCATGGTGCGGATGCCGGACTACGTCCTGGAGGGCGAGAACGGCCCCGTCCGGCTGGCCGACGTCTTCGAGGGCAGGAGGCAGCTCATCGTCTACAACCACATGTGGTTCGAGGGCAAGGAATGGCAGTGCCCCGGCTGCACCGGCTACACCTCGCAGTTCACCCGGCTGGAGTTCCTGGACGACTACGACGCCCGGTTCGTCGTCGTCACCCAGGGCCCCATCGACGAGGCGCTCGCCTACAAGCGGCGCGTCGGGAACCGGATGACCTGGTACTCCACGGCGAACAGCCCGTTCGGCGCGGACGTCGGCGCGCCGCCCGCCGGGGGTTTCGCCGTCAACGTGTTCCTGCGCGACGGCGACACCGTGTACCGCACCTGGCACACCACCGGCCGGGGCACCGAGCAGCTCAGTCACACGTTCCCGCTGATCGACGTGCTGCCGTACGGGCGGCAGGAGGAGTGGCAGGACTCCCCGGACGGCTGGCCGCAGTCGCCCACCTACACCCGGTGGGCCTCCTCCAAGGACATCGCCGCCCTCTACGGCGAGGACCCCGCCTGATCGTCGGGCTCCATGGCCGTCATGACGAACCCGCGCATCGCCTCGTTCCCGGGGACGGCGGTGCGCGCCCCCGGGGCGGCCGGGCCACGACCGCGCAGGCTCACTCCGGCCGCAGCTCCCGCCGGTAGGCGTCCAGGACGAGGCCGTGGAAGTGGTGCACCGCGTGCTCCGACAGCCCGGACCCGCCGGGGTCGTAGACGATCTTCCCCTGGGTGAACGCCGGCGTGCGCATCCCGCGCTGGACGCTCTCCACCAGCGCGATGTCCTCCACCTGGAGGACCTCGTCGATGTAGCGGATGCTGTCCAGCTCCGCCTCGTCCGGCTCGGCGGTCTCGAGGTAGAAGTCCCACGTCTCGCGGGTGCGCTCCGGCCCGTCGGGGACGATCTGCAGCACCATGAAGTTGCCCCGGCCCGGGTAGCGCAGCAGGCAGGTGTTCGGCCACAGCCACCACACGGCGTGCTCGGTGACCGTCGCGCCGGACACGTCATAGGCGGTGTTGCCGGCCCGGCCCGCCTGCGCCATGTGGCTGGAGTAGATCCCGTACGTGGTGACCCGGTAGGTGCTCATGTCGACCAGGGACACGAAGTCCTTGTGCGCCACGTGGCAGTGGTAGCACTCCAGGAAGTTGTCGACGACGTTCTTCCAGTTGGAGGCGATGTCGTAGGTGAGCCGGCGGGCGAGGGTGAGCTTGGCGACGTCCGGCGCCCGCGCCGCGATCTCCGCCTCCAGGCCGCCCGCCTGCTCTCGCAGCGGCGCCGCCTCCGGGTCGAGGTTGACGTACACCATGCCGCCGAACTCGGCGACCTGGATCCGGTCCAGGCACACCTCCGAGGCGTCGAAGCCCGGCATGCCGCCGGTGTTGCGCGCCCGCCGCAGCCGGCCCGTCAGGTCGAAGTTCCACGCGTGGTACGGGCACACGATGCTGCGCCGCACCCCCGAGCCGGACAGCAGCTCGTGCGCCCGGTGCTTGCACACGTTGTAGAAGGCCCGCAGCGTGCCGGACTCGTCCCTGACGGCCACGATCGGCATCCCGGCCACCGTGCCCGTCACGTAGCCGCCCGGCTCCCTGAGCTGCTCCACGTGGCACAGCCACTGCCAGGTACGGGCGAAGATCGCCCGCTGGTCCACCTCGAACCAGCGCGGATCGGTGTAGGCGTCGGCGTGCAGGGACATCGACAGCGCCGGATCGGGGTCGTATCCGGCGCAGACGCGGGCGAGGGCGGCAGCCGGGTCGAGGGTCATGACTTGCGGTCCGCGCGCAGCCGGGCCGCCAGGGCCGCCGCCTGGGTACGGCGCTGCATGTCCAGCTTGGACAGCAGGTTCGAGACGTAGTTCTTGACCGTCTTCTCGGCCAGGAACATGCGCTCGCCGATCTGCCGGTTCGTCAGCCCCTCGCCGATGAGGTCGAGGATCTGCCGCTCCTGGTCGGTGAGCGCGGCGAGGGGGTCCTTCCTGGCGGCCTGGTCGCGCAGCCGCTGCAGCATGGCGGCGGTGGTCTGCGGGTCGAGCAGCGACTGGCCGGAGGCGACCGTGCGGACCGCGCCGACCAGGTCGGAGCCGTGGATCTGCTTGAGCACGTAACCGGCGGCGCCGGCCATCACCGCGTCGAACAGGGCGTCGTCGTCGGCGAACGAGGTCAGCATCAGGCACGCCAGCCCCGGCACGCGCGAGCGCACCTCCCGGCAGACGTCCACGCCGTTGCCGTCGGGCAGCCGCACGTCCAGCACCGCCACGTCGGGCATCAGCGCCGGGATGCGCGCGATCGCGGACTCCGCCGTGCCCGCCTCGCCGATCACCTCGATGTCGTCCTCGGAGTCCAGCAGGGCGGCCACACCGCGCCGCACCACTTCATGGTCATCGAGGAGGAACACACGAATCATGTCCATGACGCTACCGAAGCGGCGAACCAGCCGAAAGGACCAAAGTCCCCCAGGTCGGCGGGCGAAGGTCCTGGGACCCTGATCAGGGGCGGGCCGGAATTCACCCGGGCGGCGCGCGTGATCGCGCCTAGGCAAGCCGGTGGACCGATGCGAGACTGTTCGGCGTGGAGCCTGGGCAGAGCCCCTTGATGCCGCAGATGCGGCTCGACGAACTGCTGGCGGAGCTGCAGGTCCGGCTGAACGCCGTGCTGTCCACCCGCGACCGGGTGCACGCGCTGCTGGAGGCGGTCGTGTCGGTGGGCAGCGACCTCGACCTCCCGACGGTGCTGCGGCGCATCGTGGAGACCGCGACCACGCTGGTCGACGCCAGCTACGGCGCGCTGGGCGTGGTCGGGCAGGAGAGCACGCTGCTGCAGTTCATCCCGGTCGGCCTCACCGAGGAGGAGATCGCCAGGATCGAGCACTGGCCGCACGGGCTGGGCCTGCTCGGCCTGCTGATCAAGGACGCCCGGCCGCTGCGGCTGGGCCGCATCTCCGACCACCCCGAGTCCTACGGCTTCCCG
>NZ_BAAAQX010000082.1:0-15111 GCF_039531895.1 Nonomuraea monospora | reverse complement strand
GCTGCATCGGAGTCTGGCCCACTGCCATCGCTTGATCTCTCCCCACGCCCGGTGACCAACACCGATCACCCTGGCACAAGAGGACAGACCAGCGCGAGAGAGATCAAAAAACACCAGTCACCTAGGCCTCCGACGTAGAGGAGAACCCCTCCGACGAGGGCGACCACGAACGAGATCAGTACGGTCTTGGTCGTGGTGAGCTGCCGATACGGCCTCTCGCGCGACGTCCTGTTGATAGCCGCCTCCGTCTCCATGTCCAGCACGCTATGCTTCGCGACTGACACTTTTGGCCTCGGTGCCCGAGGGGACTGCTTTCGTAGTGAACGTGGCACTTCAGGCATACCTCGGCAACCTACTTAGCCGGCCGCATCCCATGCGTTGCCGAATTGTGCTTTCAGATCGCGCACCGATGCGGTGCATGCCGATGTAGTGATGCACAAGATGTACGCTGCGCCGGCGCCCTCCAGGGCGCGGGATCTGTGGTGTGATGACACCCGCATTGATCAACTAGAAATGCCCGCTGTGTTCGGTGCATGCTCGTACGCCCCGTCATGCGCCGTCGGGCCGCGACACTGTCGGATACGCAAAATGTGCGCTCACACGAGGCAGAGGTCGAGAAGGTCCGGGAAACTTCCTAGAACAGAAGCGCGCCAGGTGACCTGACGACGGCCGCGCCCTCGACGGGGCGCGGCCGTCGCGATCAGTTCGTGCCTTCCCGCAGGGCCACGGGCCCGGAGCGCAGGATGGCGACCAGTTGCTCCCCGGCCGCCCAGGCGAAGGACGCCGGCATCCGGTCCGGCCTGCGGGCCACATGGACGACGCAGCCGCCGTCCTGGCGCGGCCACACCCCCGTCACCAGCTCGCAGGTCGCCTCAGCCGGGTCGGGCCGGCGGAACGCACCTGCCCGGCCGCCCAGCTCCAGGACCGGCTCCTGGTCGTGCAGGCTGAACATGGCCTGGTACAGCGGGGTGCCAGAGCCGTCCCGCACGGGGTTGACGAGTTCGACGACCTCACTGAACGGCACGTCCGCCGCCGCGAGCGCCGCGCCCGCCGCCTCCCGCACCTGGGTGATCAGGCTCTCCCCGTCGGGGGCCGCGGCCGGGCGGACCCGGACGCAGACCGTGTCGATCAGGCAGGTCAGCGCCGCGGCGAGGGTCCGGCTCGCCCGCCTGGCGACCGGGGTGCCGATCGCCAGGTCGGGTTGCCCGGCGACGCGGTGCAGCGCATCGGCGTAGGCGGCCAGCAGCACCGCGAAGCGGGTGGTGCCGTAGGCGCGCGCGGTCTTGTCCCAGACCGCCAGCTCCGCGGCGGTGACGGTCCAGGAACGGGACGCCGGCGCGTTCTCGCCGGGCGGGACGGCCGGGATGCGCAGGCGGGGGGTTCCGCCGAGGGCGGTGCGCCAGTAGGCGCGCTGCGCGGTCAGGTCCGCCTGCCCGCGCTGCCGCCGGTACTCCGCGGCGACCTGCCACAGCGCCGGGGCGGGCGCCGCGGGCGGTTCGGCGAGCCCGAGCCTGGCCCGGTAGGCGCGCGACAGGTCGTCGCACAGGACGCCCTGCGACCACTCGTCGAAGGCCACGTGGTGCACGGCCAGCCCGAGCAGCGTCCGGCCGGTGTCCGCGGAACGGACGAGGCCCGCCCGCCAGACGCGCCCGTCGCCGATGGCGAGCGGGCGGACCAGCGCCGCCTCCAGTGCCCGCCAGGCGTGTTCCTCGTCCGGCTCCGCGGGCAGCGCCAGCCACTCGCGTTCCTGGCCGACGGCGGGCGCGTGCGCGTCCACGAGCGCCAGCGGCTGCCCGTCCGTCTCGTCCACGACGTAACGCGCGCGCAGCGCCTCGTGCCTGGCGGTCACGTCGCGTAACGCGCCGAGCAACGCGCCCTCGTCCAAGGGCTCGTCGAACCACCAGGCCAGACGGCACAGGCCGGCGACCTCCTCCGGGTCGAGCAGGTGCTTGATGAGAAAGCCGACCTGCATCGGCATGAGGGGCACGCGCTCGGGGTCGATCCGCTCGTCCGGGACGGGGGCGCGGGCGGCGTCCAGCCAGGCGGCCAGGCTGCTCGCGTCCGGGGTGCGGAAGAGCTGCGACACCGGTACGGCCGTGCCGAAGCGCGACTCCAGCCGTACGCACAGCCGCATCGCGTCCAGCGAGGTACCGCCGGCCGCGAAGAACGGCAGGTCGGCCCCGACGCCGGGCACGCCGAGCACGTCGGCGAACACGGCGGCCACCGCGTCGCGGGTGAGCTCGCCGCCGTCCGCGCGCGGCGCGGCCCCGCGCCGGCCTGCCGTGCGCTGCGGCAGGGCGAGCAGCGCCCGCTGGTCGAGCTTGCCGGTGGACGTGAGCGGCACGCGGCGCACCTCCCACACCTCGTCCGGCACCAGGTAGCCGGGCAGGGCGTCGCGCAGCAACGCGGACAGATCACCCGGGACGAGGGCGGCGCCGTCCGCGAGCCGGTAGAACAGCACCATCCGCCGGTAGGCGCCGTCGTGCGCCTCAGGGACGGCGGCGCACCAGGACACCCCGGGCACGTCGCCGGCCGCCCGCTCGATCTCGGCCGGTTCGATCCGGTTGCCGCGGATCTTCACCTGGCGGTCGGCCCGGCCGCTGTAGTGCAGCAGGCCGTCGGCCGACCGGTGACCGAGATCGCCGGTCCGGTACAGCCTGGTGGGCTCGCCGCCGAGGTTCACGGTGGTGAACTTCTCCGCCGTCAGCTCAGGGTCGCCGAGGTAGGCGAGCGCCAGGCCGTCGCCGGAGACGCACAGCTCGCCCTGGACGCCCGCCGGGCAGGGCCGGTCGCCGTCCAGGACGTGCACGCGGGTCCTGGCCACGGGCCGCCCGATGGGAATCTGCCCGCCGCCCGCGCAGTCCTCCGCCGTGATGCGGTGCGTGGTGGCGAAGATCGTGCTCTCCACCGGGCCGTAGCCGTTGACCAGGCGCAACCCCGGATGATGGTCGAGGACGCGCCGCACGTGCGCGACGGACAGGCGCTCACCGCCCGTCATCACCTGCTGGACGCCGGTGAAGGCGGCCACGTCCTCGTCGGCGTACAGGTTGAACAGCGACGCGGTCAGCCAGAGGGTGTTGACGCCGTGCCGGGCCACCATCTCGCGCAGCTCCCCCGGCAGCAGGTGCTCGCCGCTGACCAGCACGGACGTGCCGCCGTTCATCAGCGTGCTCCACAGCTCCAGGTTGAAGGCGTCCCACGGCAGGGGCGCGGCCTGGGGCATCACCGTGTCCTCGCCGAAGTCGGCGAAGGCGCAGTCCTCAAACAGGCGGACGGTGCCGCGGTGCGGCGAGACCACCCCCTTGGGCGTGCCGGTGGTGCCGGAGGTGAAGAAGACGCAGCACGCCGCGTCCTCCGACACGGGGATCGGGGTGTGCGGGCGGGCGGCCACCTCGCACAGGGCGTCCCGCGGCGGTGTCCAGACGCGCGCCGGCCACGCCGTGGTGGTGCGGCGGGTGACCATCAGCGGGCCGCACTGGCGTACCAGGGCCGACAACCGCTCGTCCGGCCAACGCTCGTCGAGCGCCGCGTAGGCCGCGCCGCGCTTGAGGATCGCCAGCAGCACGGCGACCAGGTGCGCGGAGCGCGGCAGCAGCACCGGGACGACCGTCCCCGGGCCGACGCCCAGCTCTCGCAGCGTCTCGGCGTAGGCGTCGGAGGCGGCGTCGAGCACGGCGTAGCTCACCTGCTCGGGCCCGTCGATGAGCGCGGTGGCGTGCGGCCTGCGCGCCGCCTGCGCCCGGACCCGCTCGTGGACGACGCCGGGCCCAGCGTTGGACCCGGTGGCGGGCCCGGTGTCGGGCCGGGTGTCGGGCCGGGTGTCGGGCCGGGTGTCGGGCCGGGTGTCGGGCCGGGTGTCGGGTCTGGTGTCGGGCCCGGTGTGAGGCGCCTCCGTCACGTTCTCCGCCGTCGCGGGCTGGGCCGTGTCGATGCGCATGTCAGCCCTCCCGTCCGGTGAGGCGGCCGAGCAGCGTCCCGATGCGGCCGGCCAGCGCGCTCACGGCCGGCGCGCGCATGACCGAGTGGTGGTCGCCGCTCACCACTTCGACGGTGAGGCGGTCGGCGACCAGCGCCGGCCAGCCGAACCCGGCGTCCTGCCCGCCCGCCAGCTCCTCGATCGGCCGGTACAGGACCACCGGATGGTCGGGCAGCTCGCCGGGGGTGAACTCGTCCAGGTACGCCTCCACCGCGCGGATGTTGTTGCCGTAGACACGCAGCAGGTGCCCGAGCTCGGTGCGCCCGGCTCCGGCCGGCAGCACGCCGTGCTCGCAGGCGACGTCCAGCAGATGATCGAGCCGCTCATCGCTGGTCAGCGCCGCCAGGTCGGGACGCAGCAGGCCGTCGATGCCGAAGTGCCAGGCGAAGCGCCTGACCAGGACGTCCTCGGTGGGTTCCGTACGGCCGGCGCTCGCCTCGGCGGTGAGCGGGTTGTCGCTGTCGATCAGTACGAGCAGCGCGGTCCGCTGGTTCTGGGCGCGCAGCACGCACGTCATCTCGTAGGCGATGATGCCGCCGAGGCACCAGCCGCCGATCAGGTAGGGCCCCTCGGGCTGGACCGCGCGCATCGCCTTGACGTACTCGGCGGCCATCTCCGGCAGGCTGGTCAGCAGCTCGCCGCCGTTCAGGCCGGGTGACTGCAGGGCGTAGAACGGCTGGTCGGGGCCGAGGTCCCGGGCCAGCTCCCGGTAGCCGAGCGCGGTGCCGCCGCCCGCGTGCACGCAGAAGAACGGCTGCCGCGTGCCGCCGCGGTTGATCGGCACGATCACCGCCTCCGGCGCGCCGGGATCCTCGCGGAGCAGGCGCGCCATCGACTCGACGGTCCCGGACGGGAACAGGGCCGACAGCGGCAGGGCGTGGCCGGTGGCCCGGCGGATCTGGGCGATGAGCCGTACCGCGAGCAGGGAGTTGCCGCCGACCTCGAAGAAGTCGTCGGTGACGCCGAGCGAGCGGTTGTTCAGGGTGTCCTGCCATACCGCGAGCAGGCGCGCCTCCTCCTCGTCGCGGGGCGCCACGACGGGGCGGGACGGCTGGGCGGCCTGCGGCTCGCGTGCGAGCAGGGCCTTCCTGTCGACCTTGCCGTTGGGGGTGAGCGGCAGCGCGCCGAGCACCTCGATGGTGGCGGGGACCATGTGGTCCGGCAGCCGCTCGTGCAGGAACTCGCGCAGCCCCGCGGCTGCAGGACTGGCCTCATGACCAGGTACGTGAGCAGCCACGTAGGCGGCCAGGTGGCGGTCGCCCGCGCCGTCCTGGCGGGCGAGCACGGCGACGTCGTGCACGCCGGGGTACGTCCTGATGACGGCCTCGACCTCACCCGGCTCCACCCGGTAGCCCCGGATCTTGACCTGGTCGTCGACCCGGCCGAGGAATTCCAGCGCGCCACCGGGCAGGCGCCGCAGCAGGTCGCCGGTACGGTAGGCGCGCTCGCCCGAGGGCAGGGTCAGGAACCGCTCGGCCGTGACGTCGGGCCGGTTGAGGTAGCCGCGCGCCACCTGGGGCCCGCTCACGTACGCCTCGCCCGGCACCCAGTCGGGCACCGGGTTGCGCGCCGGGTCGAGCAGCAGCAGCCGCGTGCCGCCGAACGGCCGCCCGACGGGCACCGTGCGGCAGCGCGCGTCCACGCCCTCGGCCACCGCGTAGGTGGTGGCGCCGACGGTCGTCTCGGTAGGGCCGTAGTGGTTGACCAGCGCGCAGGAGCCGAGCTCGGCGATCCGCCCGGCCAGCTCGTGGGTCAGCGGCTCGCCGCCGAGCACCAGCGTGACGCGCGGCAGCAGGTCGGCGGGCCGGGTCGCGGAGTCGAGCAGGGCCCGCAGGTGGGACGGCACGATCTTCATCCGGTCGACGGCCTCGGCGCGCAGGTAGGCGGCCAGGCCGTCGGGGTCCGAGGCGCGGTCCTTGGAGATGACGTGCAGCGTGCCGCCGCCGCACAGCGCGTGGAACAGTGCGGTGTTGCCGAGGTCGGCGGCCAGCGTGGACACCATGGCGAAGCTTCCCGCCACCGGAGCGCCGAGCCTGCCGGTGACGCCCATGACGTAGTGCGCGATCTGGCCGTGCTCCACGACGACACCCTTCGGGGTGCCGGTGGTGCCGGAGGTGTAGATCACGTAGGCGGGATCGCCGGCGTTCACCACCGCCGTGGGCGGCTCGGCGTCGCCCGGCTCACGCAGCGCCTCCAGCTCGACGTGGCGCACGCCGGCGGGCAGCCGGCCTGCCAGGCGCGACGGGGCCAGCGCCACGCGGGCGCTGACGTCGCCGCAGATGAAGGCGATCCGGTTCGCGGGCGTGTCGGGCTCGACCGGCACGTACGCGGCCCCGGCCATGAGCACGCCGAGCACGGCGGCGATGGCGTCCGTGCCCCGGTCGGCGAGCACCGGCACCAGCTCGCCGGGACGCACCCCGGCCGCGGCCAGCGTGCCTGCGGTTCTGTAAGCGCGTTCGCGCAGCTCGCCGTAGGTGAGCCGGTCGCCTTCGAAAGTGACGGCCGGGGCGTGCGGAGTGGCGGACGCGTGCCGCTCGAACTGCTCGTGCACCAGGGCCGGTTTCCAGGCCGGCGGGTGGGCACCGGCCTTTTCCGCGAGGGTCAGCCGCAGGGACCCCACCTCCGTCTCCGGCTCCAGGGCCGCGTGCTCGGCCAGCACGGCCAGGCTCGCGGCGAGAGCGCGTACGTCGGCGGCGGCGTACCGGCGGGGGCAGTGCTCGATCGTGAGCAGGGTCGTGCCGGGCAGCTCGACGCAGCGCAGCTCCAGCGGGGCCAGGCTGCTGGAACGTTCCAGAGAGGCGATCGAGAAGCGCACGCCGCGCCCGGCGGGCAGCGCCTCGACCGTGTCGTGCCCGATGGCCACCTGATGGCCGGCGACCGGCGTCCGCCCTGCGTCGGCGGTCGGCGTTCGTCCCGCGTCGGAGGTCGGCGTCCGCCCTGGGTCGGCGGCCGACGTTCGGCCCGCGTCGTAGGAGAACGCGAAGTCGCGCAGTTCGGCGTCCAGGAGCGCGACGCGCCGGACCGCCTCGGTGAGAGGGAGGTCGTCGGCGAGTTCCACGCCCATCGGCACCTCCCTGCCCACCGGGCCGATGCCGTCGCGCAGGTCCTGGTGGTCGCGGCCGGCGCAGGCCACCGTCAGGGTCATGGCCTGCTGGCGGGTGTAGCGGTACAGGGTCATCGCCCAGAAGGCCGTGAGCACCGCGCGCGGCGGTACGGCCAGCCGCCGCGCCACCTGTCCGGCGTGCTCCCAGACGCGCTCGGCGACCGGGACACGGGCGCCCGCGGCCATGGTCCCCTCCTCGCCGATCTCACGGGAGCCGATCTCACGGGAGCCGATCTTACGGGAGCCGATCTCGCTGGAGCCGGTCTCGCGCAGGAAGGGCAGCAGCGGCGGACCTCCCGCCGTCTGCCGCTGCCAGAACTCGGCGCCGGCCTCGGCGTCGGGCGAGGTGAGCAGCTCGTTCATCCACTCGGCCAGGTCGGCGTACTGCGGCGCGTCCTGTTCGGCCAGGTCGGCGTACTGCGGCTCGCCCTGTTCAGCCAGGTCGGCGTACTGCGAATCGTTCTGGTCGGCGGGGCTGGTGGCCGCGCCGTCGCCGTAATGCGTGACGATCTCGCGGGCGAGCGCCGCCATGCCGGGGACGTCAGCGCAGAGCGCCGGCAGGCTCAGCAGCAACGTGTGCTCGCTCGCCGAGCGCCGCACCAGTTCGGCGCGCAGCAGGCTCGCCCGCGTGAGGTCGTCCGCCGCCTCCACGCCGGCGAAGGCGGAACCGCCCTCGTCGCTGATCACCGCGTCGGCGAAGGGGGAACCGCCCGCCTCGCGGATCAACGCGTCGGCGGGCACGTCCGCGGCCGGAGTGATCACCTGGATCGGCAGCGTCAGGCCCGGTACGAGGTGGAAGCCGGTCCGCAGGATCTCGTGCCGCGCCACCACCCCCGCGACGGCCCTGCGCAGCGCGTCACGGTCCAGGTCGCCGTCGATGGTCACCGCGCAGCGGATCTCGGGTACGGGCTCGCCCGTCTCCTCGGCTCGCACCCACAGGTCCCGCTGCTGCGGTGACAGGGCGAACCCCTCCACGTGGAGGGAGACCTGCTGGATGTCGGAAGCTACGTTCACTGCGCGTCCTCTCGTTCCGCGTCCCCGTCGGGATCGGGATTCGGGTCGGTCATGGCCACGAGCACCTTGCGTGGCCCGTCGTACGGCCGGCGGCCGTGCGACATCAGCACGTTGTCGATCAGCAGCACCTCGCCCTCGTCCCAAGGCTCGGCGACGGTCTCGGCCGCGAAGGCCGCTCTGATCTCCTCCAGGGCGGCGTCCTCGATGGGGGCGCCGTCGCCGTAGAGGGCGTTGCGGGGCAGGTCGTCCTGTCCGGCGGTGGCGAGCAGCGACTCGCGCACGTCCGCGGGCAGGTTGGACGGGTGGAACAGGTGCGCCTGGTTGAACCAGGCGGCCTCGCCGGTCACCGGGTGGTTCGCCACCGCCTGGCAGACCTGCCAGGTGCGCAGCCGGTCGTCCGGCAGCCACTCGTAGGAGATGCGCAGGGTCCTGCAGACGCTCTCCACCTGCTCGCGGCGGTCGGTCTCGAAGACCTGCTGCCACGACAGGTCGAGTCCGCCGCCGTAGTTGCGGACGTAGCGCACCCCCCGCTCGGCGAAGCGGCGGCGCAGGGCGGGGTCGAGCCGGGCGAGCACCCGGCGGCTGTCGGCGAGCGGAGTCTCTCCGCCGGCGGCTGCGGCGATCTTGCAGAAGAACCACAGTTTCATCGGCCAGCGGCGGGAGTACGCCATCTCGTTGTGCTGGGGAATGACCTGGTCGGGCGGGTACTCGGTCGAGGTGTAGACGCTGCCCTTCTCGCGTGAGCGGGGCGTCGAGCCGTACACGTAGTCGAGCAGCCCGGGGCCGAGGCTGTGCGAGACGGCCTCGAAATCGGCGGCGGTGGCGACGCCGAAGCCGCGCAGCCGGACCGCGCCGCGCTGGTGCAGCAACCGCTCCACCTGCTCGCGGTGATCGCGCAGCCACCCCGCCAGGTCCACGCCGGCCATCCGGGGCCGCACCACGACCGCCAGGCCGGCCTCGGCGTCGATGCTCACCAGCTCCCCGTCGGAGACTCTGATGGCCCGTCGCCGGACCGTGCGTACAGGTGTGCCTGTGCCGCGGGACGCGAGCGGGTTGGTCATATCTGTGGTCATCACTTTCCTCCGGTTGAAGCCGCGACGTCCATCGCGGCGGACGACGACCGCACGTCGGTGCGCAGCCGTGCGAGTGGTGAGATCAGCAGGAGCACGACGGGGACGGCGAGCCCGGCCCCCGCCACGAGAACGGCCGTCCGCAGGCCGGCGTGCTGGGCGAGCAGCCCGCCCGCGAGCGCGCCGACCGGCATCGTGCCGAAGATGAGGAAACGCATGCTGGCGTTGACCCGGCCGAGCAGCCGGCCGGGGGTGATGAGCTGCCGCAGCGTGACGACGGCGACGTCGAAGAGCGGGACGCCGAACACCAGCAGCGTCGCTGCCAGCCCCGCCAGGCCGACCCGCATCGGGTACGGGCCGCCGGCGAGGCCGAGGACGACCCCGCCCGCGGCGGTCGTCGCCAGCCCGATGATGAGCGTGGGCCCGAAGCCGGCCCGTCTGATCAGCGTCGTCGCGACCGCCGCCCCCGACACGGCGCCGAGGCTGCCGACCCCCAGGATCAGCCCGATCAGGGCCGGGCGCAGCCCGAGACCGTTCAGGATGAACAGCACCTGCACCGCCAGCAGCATGTTGCCGAAGAAGTTGGCCGTCGCCGCGGCGATCACGTTCCACCGCAGCAGGCGGTGCCCAAGGACGAACCGCAGGCCCTCCTTGACCTCGGCGCGGATCGAGCTGGCCCTGGCCGGGGCGGCCACGGCGGGCTCCTTCGTCCTGATGCGGCTCAGCAGCAGCGCTGAGACCAGGAACGACACCAGGTCGAGCACGATCGTGACGGGCGCCGAGACCAGCTGCACCAGCACCCCGCCCGCGCTCGGCCCGACCGCCTCGGCCCCGGCCCGGCTCATCTCCAGCTTGCTGTTGCCGTCGGCCAGCCGCTCCGCCGGTGTGATGGCGGGCAGGTACGACTGCGCGGCGATGTCGAAGACCACCGTCATCGACCCGAGCACGAACGTGACGACGTACAACTGCTCGACGCTCAGCACGCCGAGCAACGCTGCCACCGGGATCCAGGCCAGCGCCGCCGCCCGTACGAGGTCGGCGCCGACGAGCAGCCCGTGCCGCGCCCTGCGGTCGGCCAGGACTCCCGCCGGCAGCGCGAACAGCAGCCAGGGCGCGCGGCTGAGCGCGGTGAGCACGCCCACCTGGAACGCGTCGGCGTGTAACGTCAGTACGGCCAGCAGCGGGAACGCGATCACGCTGATCTGGCTCCCGGCTTGGGACACGCATTGTGCGGTCCAGAACTTCAGAAAATCGGCGCTGCGCAACAGAGCCCCCGTCATCGATGCCCCCTCGATCGACCCCGTAGGAGGAGGCGTTCCATCTCGTTCCACGGGTGTGCCGTCAGTCGGAACGAGTGGGCTCCGCGAGGGCGTTCCAAGAGACGCAGGCGGCGGAAGGCGTGCAGCAGGGCGAAGAGATCAAGGCACAGCAAGCGTGTCGATGACCGCGCGGATCTGGCGGCGGAGCCAGGCGTGCCCCTGATCGGCCGCATGACGAGGATGCCAGGCCATGCCTATCGCCATCGGGGGCACGTCCAGCGGAACGGGAAAGGCCCGCAGTTTCAGGGCGGCGAGGATGGGGTCGAGCCACCCGTTGATCGCCAGGCAGACGAGGTCGCTGGTGGCGGCCAGGATCATGGCGGCGGTGTGGCTGGGGACGACGGCGGCCACCCGGCGGCTCAGGCCGTGCTGGGCCAGCGCGGCGTCGATGGGGCCGCGCAGTCTCCCGCGACGGGAGATCCCGATGTGCGGCACCTGCGCGAAGCGGAGCGGGGTGATGGGCTCGGCGAACAGGGGGTGATCTTTCCTGGCCACGGCCACCATGGCGGCCTCGGCCAGCGGTTCGGTGCGGATCTCGGGGTCGAGGTCGCCCAGCACGCCGACTTCGACGTCCACCTCGCCCTGCCGCAGCGCGGGACCACCCTCCAGGGCCTCGGGTGCGAACACCACGTCAACCTGCGGAGCCTGAGCGTTGACCCGTTCCATCAGCGGTGCGCCGAGACCGGTCAGCAGCAGGTCGCTGGCCTGGATGGTGAACGTTCTGCGCAGTTGGGCGAGGTCCAGCGCGGGCGCGGGGGCGAACAGCGCCTCGGATCGCTGAAGGAGCACGCGCGCCTCCTCGCGTAGTTGCAGCGCTCGCGGGGTGGGGACCAGGCGCTGCCCGGCCCGGACGAGCAGGGGATCTCCCAGGACGCGGCGCAGGGTCGCCAGTTTGCGGCTGGCCGCAGCGGGCGAGGTGCCCAGCCGTTCCGCCGCCCGGGTCACGCTGGCCTCGTGCAGGAGGGCGTCGAGTGCCACCAGCAGGTTCAGATCCATGAGCAGGCCTCAGTGATTGCGCTCGGCGTAAAGATTACGTGCCAATCTTTGCATTGCCCGGCGACAGGCGGCTCTTCGAGACTGGCCTGACACAATCCTCGACAACAAGGAGAAACGGGTGACGTACGACGCACTGGCCGGGCGAGAGGGCGACGTCCTGGCGGTGGTGAGCCAGAGTGGACCCACGGTGTCGTTCTTCGACGCGGCCGGCCACCGGCTGCTGGGTGTGCTCGAGGTGCTGGCCGAGCCGCACGAACTCTGCCTCGACCCGGTGCGGCGCCTGCTGTGGTGCACGCACAGCTACCACGGGGGCTACTATCACGCCAACAGCGGCCGGCGCAGCGAGATCACTCTCCTCGACCCCGACGAGCGCCGCATCGTGGACGTGATCGACCTGGCGCCCGAGCACGCCCCGCACGGCCTCGCCCTCGATTCAGCCCGCGACCTGCTCTACGTGAGCGTGGAGGGCGCCCACGACCGCCCCGGGGGCGTCGTAGTCGTCGACCTCGCCACGCGCAAGCCCATCGGCCGCATCGACACCGGGGCCAAGGGGCCACACTGGTTCGTCATCAGCCCGGACGGCAACGCCGGCTACGCCAGCAACAAGGAGGCGCCGTACGTGTCGGTGGTGGACCTGCGCACCGGCATGATGACGGCCAAGGTAGAGGTGCCCGGCAGCGAAGGGCTGGCCGTCTCCGGCGACGGCGGCGAGGTCTTCGTCGCCGCTCCCTACGGCTCCTTCGCCGCTCCAGGGACGCAGGCGGCGCCCGGCATCCGCGTCATCGACACCACCACGGCGTCGATCACCAAGGTCATGCCCACCGGCGCGGTGGCGTTCCCCGTCCACGTCACCGCCACCGGGCGGCTGCTCACCGGCGAGCTGCGCATGGAGGTCGCCCCCGACTCCCAGCTCGGCCGCCAGGCCCCCGGCCGGCTCACCGTGTTCGACGCTCACGACCACCGGCCGCTGGGCGGCGTCGAGGTCGGACGGTTCCCGCTGACGATCACCTCGTCTCCCGACGGCCGGATCGGCTACGTCTCCTGCGTCTCCTCCTCCACCGTGGACGTCGTGGACCTGGAGGAGATGCGCCGGCTGGCGCGCCTGGAGATCCCCAAGCGCGGCGAGCCGGGTGCGCACGGCCTGGCCTATGTCCCCCGGCAGAAGCCGTGAGCACCCACGGGCGCCGGCACCCCGTGCCTGCGGAGACCGCTCGCAGGGCGGACCCGGCCGCCGCCAGGGGGGCGGCGCGGCAGCAGGCGATCGACGACATGGCCTCGGCACTGACCTCGGCCGCCGCGGCCCGCCGCGCGCTCGACCCGTTCTCCGACCGGATGAGCGATCTCGACCTCGCCACCGGCTACGCCGTGCAGCGCCGCCTGCGCGGCGCGGCCGGCGGCCTGGCGGGCTGGAAGCTGGGCCTCACCTCGCGCGCCAAACAGGCCCAAGTCGGGCTCGACACCCCCGTGTACGGGTTCCTGGACAGCACTCACGCGCTGGCGCCCGCACAATCCCTGGACACCGCCGCGCTGATCCAGCCGCGAGCAGAGCCGGAGATCGTGTTCCTGCTCGGTGACGACCTGGAGGGACCCGGCGTCACGGCGGACGACGTGCTCGCCGCCTCCTCCGCCGTGGCGGCAGGGCTGGAGATCCTCGACTCCCGCTACCACGACTACCGCTTCACCGCCGCCGACGTCGTGGCCGACGACGTCTCGGCGGGCCGCTACCTCGTCGGCCCTCTGATACCGCCGGGCGGCATCGACCTGGGCGCGGTCGGGGTGACGTTCGAGAAGAACGGCACACTGGTCGCCACCGCGACCGGGGCCGCCGTGCTCGGCCATCCGGCGGCGGCCGTGGCGTGGCTGGCCGGTCGGCTCACGGCGGAGGGCGAACGGCTGCGTGCCGGGCAGATCGTCTTCTCCGGCGGCCTGACCGCGGCCACGCCCTTCGCGCCCGGCGACGTCGTCACCGCCCGCATCGGCCAGCTCGGCACGCTTGTGCTGGCCGCCACGTGAATCCCGCGAAGGAAGGAACGTCATGCCCCTCATCCAGGTCACCGTGGCGCAAGGCCGCCGGCCCGAGCAACTGCACGCGCTGGGCGTCGCCCTGACGGACGCCGCGCAGGACACGCTCAACGCGCCTCGCGACACCATCCGCGTGATCATCACGGAGGTCTCACCGGACCACTGGTTCACCGGCGGCCAGAGCCTCGCCGCCCGCCGGGCCGGGGCTGCCGGCGAGCTGCAGCCATAAGCGCCCCGGTGACCGACGCCGCCGGCCAAGTCGGATAAGCCGGCTCTATCACCCCCTTCCGAAGTGCCGTCGAAACGAGCGTTCTGGTCTCGACTTGATGACATGGGCAGCCGGGGCATGCACCCGGATCTGCGAGATCAACGGCCTCATCAGCCGTCGCCGGGCGCAGGAGGACGGGACGATGACCGAACAGCCGGACCAGGCGCGCCTTCTAGCAAGCCGCCGCTCACGGCCAGGAGCTGCTCGTGGGTTCCTGCCTCGGCGACACGGCCGGCGTCGAGCACGACGATGCGGTCGGCGCCGGTGACGGTGTGCGGGCTCCCATCGGCTTGGCCGCTCCCCGCGCGCCGGCGAAGAGCGCCATGCCGGGCACCGGCCAGTCGAGGGCGACCACGCGGCCGAGTGAGGCCTGGGTGACGAAGAGGGTGCGCCGGTCAGGCCCGCCGAAGCAGACGTTGGTGACGTCCGGGTCGGCGAACCGGATGACGTCCTGCACGCGTCCGCCGCCGGGGGCGACGACGAAGACGGCGCCGGAGCCGGTGCCGGCGACGAGCAGCCGGCCGTCACGGTCGAAGCACATGCCGTCGGGGAAGCTGCCGGGGCCGAGGTCCACGTAGGTGGTGGGTGCTCCGAGTGAACCCGGTGCGGTGAGGTCGAAGCGGTGGACGAGCCCGGTGCCGGTCTCGCCGACGAGCAGGGCCCGGCCGTCGGGGGTGACGTGCAGGCCGTTGGGGAAGCGCAGGCCGTGGTGGATCCGGCGGGCTGTGCCGTCCGGGCTCACGTAGCAGAGGTCGCCGGGCGGGGAGGCGGCGGCGGGGGCGCTGCCGTGCTCGTCGCGTTCCGCCCAGACGGGGTCGGTGAAGTAGTAGCCGCCGTGCTGGTCGAAGCAGAGGTCGTTCGGCGCGTTGAGCGGGATGCCGTCGATGGCGTCCAGCAGGGTGCGCACCTCGCCGCCGGCGGTGAGGCACTGGATGGCCGGGTGGCCGCCGCCGAGGCCGGGGCGCATGCCGGTCGACTCGTTCGGCCCCCAGTTGCCGCCGTTGTTGCAGAAGACGAGCCGCCCGTCGGGGGCGAACGCCGCGCCGTTGGGCGATCCGCCGGGCCGGGCGACGACGACGCGCCGGCCGTCCTCGATGCGTGAGACGCAGCCGCCGGCCAGCTCGACCACCCACAGGGTGCCGTCGGGGCCGACGCAGGGGCCTTCCGGGTAGGCGAATCCGGTGGCGATGACCCGCTCGTCCGCGGTCGTCACAGCGTGCCCTCCTTGTACGCGCGCAGCGCGGCCGACATGTCCCCGGAGCGGGCGTCGTCGGCCACGAAATCCGTCCAGTGGTAGAACATGGCTCCGTCGGCGGCGCTGCGGGCGATGGCCCGCAGCGCCG
>NZ_BAAAQX010000081.1:0-16007 GCF_039531895.1 Nonomuraea monospora | reverse complement strand
GACCCGGCACCGCTCCGTCACGGATCTTCTGCGCTGGTCAGACTGGCGCCGACGCCACCAGGCCACCGCCCGGCACTGCCACTACCAGCGCAGATCCGAACCATGATCGCGAAGTGTCACTGGAGTACTAGTCGGAGATCTGGATGCGCAGGCGGCGGAAGCCGCGCCCCTTGCTCTCGACCTTGGCGACCTTGATCCGCCCGATCTGCTTCGTGGAGGCCACGTGGGTGCCGCCGTCGGCCTGGGTGTCCAGGCCGACGATGTCGACGACGCGCACGTCCTGGACGGTCTCCGGCACCAGGTTGGTGGCCGTGCGGATGATGTCGGGGATGGCGAACGCCTCGGCGCGGGGCAGCACCTTCACGTCGATGCGCCGGTCGGCGACGATCTCGGCGTTGCAGGCGTCCTCCACGGCCTCCTTGAAGCCGGCGGGCACCTCGGGCAGGTTGAAGTCCATGCGGGCGCTCAGCTCGTCCATGTTGCCGCCGGTGACCAGGCAGCCGTAGTCGCGGAAGACCACCCCGCACAGCACGTGCAGGCCGGAGTGCGTACGCATGAGGGCCGAGCGGCGCTCGTCGGCCACCGCGCCCCTGACCACCGTGCCGGCGGGCGGGATCGGGTCGCCCTCGGCCGGGATCAGGTAGAGGTCGTCGCCCTTGCGCACCCCGGCGATGCGGGTCTCCACACCCTGCCAGACGAGAACACCGTGATCCGCCGGCTGGCCGCCTCCGCCCGGATAGAATGCCGACCTGCTCAGCACGATCCCCTCAGGCGTGGCGTCCAGAACGACGGCCTCGAAGTCGCGTAGGTTCTGGTCGGACAGTTCCAGCCTTTGGGTACGCCCGTGGAGATCCGTGCTCATATCGGCAGCCTAGTGCCCTGAGGTGGTCATGCGTGGCCTGATGAGACGCGTCCTGGTGGTCGGCGCGGTGCTGGGGCTGCCCTCGTGCGCGTTCGCGACGAAGCCGCCGCTCGTCAAGGCGCACGCGCCGGTGATGATGTTCGTGGGCGACAGCTTCACCGTCGGGTCGGGGCCCGTGCCGCCCTGGCAAACCTACGCCTCGCAGACCGCCCGGCTGCTTGGCTGGCAGCCCATCATCGCGGGCGCGGGCGGCACCGGCTTCTGCAACGAGGGGCGCGCGGGCCGCACGTTCCAGCGCTCGTTCGAGGAGGAGCTGGCCTGGCGGCCCGCTCCCGACCTGCTGGTCATCTCGGGCGGCCACAACGACCGCCGCTGGAGCCAGGAACGGGTGCGCGGGGCCGCCGCGAGCCTGCTGTCCGAGGTGCGCGCACACTGGCCGGAGACCAGGACGGTGGTGGTCGGCCCGATCTGGCTGGGGAAGCCGCCGCAGAAGGCGTACGGGGTGCGCGACGCGGTGGCGGAGGCGGCCAGGGCCGGGAAGGTGTCGTTCCTCGACCCCATGCGCAGGAGCTGGCCCGAGGAGGCGATCCTGCCCGACGGCGTGCATCCCACGCTCGCCGGGCACGAGGGGCTGGCCACCTGGCTGGCGGCCGAGCTGGCCTGATCTACCAGGGGCCGTAAGGACCGTTGTTGCCCCGGCCGCCGCCCATGCCCTTGACGGCGGGCTTGACGTCGACGATGTAGATCGTGGCCGCGATCACGGCCGCGATCGAGAACAGCCCGAACTGGACGCCGAGGAACGACTCGCCGCCGACGATCATGAAGGCCTGAAGGTAGGTCAACGCCCCGCCGGCCGAGAACAGCGTCGCGAGCGCGAGGATCAGCAGCCACCACTCCTTCTTGAGCTTGCCCGCCGACAGGAACGCGTTGCCCGGCACCCGCAGCGCGTGCACGAGCGCGTAGATGGACATGCCGAGGATGGCCACGGAGAGCAGCAGGAACAGAAGGTTGAACAGCCCGTAGATCATGCTCATGTCGTCGTCTCCGCCCAACGCTGCGATGGAATCGGCTTCAGCCTAATAGGCGTCCCCGACATGCGGGCAACCCAGAACGGAAAGGCCCGCCTCCCGGCGGGAGACGGGCCTCTCGTGTGGATCAGGCCTGGGCCTTGGTGCTGCGGGTCTTCTTGACCGGCTCGGCGACGGCCGGCTCGGCGGCCTCCGACACTTCCTCCAGCTCCAGGGCGGCGGTGCCGCTCGCCTTGCTGACGACCTTACGGCCGCGGGTGGCGAAGTCGTCGTAGACCTCGGTGGCCCTGAGGGTGAGGTGGTCGGCGTACTCGCGGGCCTTCTCGGGCAGGTCGCGGGCGAAGCCTTCGGCCTTGTCGGCGTACTCGCGGGCCTTGCCGGGCAGGTCCTTGGTCAGCTCGGAGCGGCGCGACTGCAGCTTGTGGAGCTGCTCGGGCAGCTCACGCAGCTTCTCGACGGCGAAGTCGCCGACCCCGGCGAAGGCGTAGAACGGCTTGGACTCGGTGAGCTTCTTGACCTCGGTGGCGAGCGTCATGGGTTAACCTTCCTTGGTTTCCTGGGTGACGTTGCCGTTGCGTGAGGTCGCCGCGTAGGGCTCAAGAGCGGCGAGAAACTCCTCGGGCAGCGGCTCGTCGTCCGAATCGGAGTCACCCCGGGGGCGGGCATTCTGGGAGGTCTGCTCGTCCTCGGTGTGGTTCTCCTTGCGGAACGACTCGTAGATGTCGATCAGCACCTGGCGTTGACGTTCGCTGAGATGCGGGTCGGCCCTGATCGCGGTGATCACGTCGCTGGGCGGCTCGCGGTCCTCGATGAGGCCCGCCTGCACGTAGAGCGCCTGCGAGGAGATGCGCAGACCCTTGGCGATCTGGTTGAGGATCTCCGCGCTCGGCTTGCGCAGGCCGCGCTCGATCTGGCTCAGGTAGGGGTTGGAGACCCCGGCCGCCGCGGCGAGCTGGCGCAGCGAGATCTTCGCTTGCTGCCGCTGGTCGCGGATGTATTCACCGATCGAGCCGACTTTGGGTAGTGCCATACCTGTAGTTTGCCCCGCGGTGCTTGCAATTGCAAACGGGATGGTTAACGCCAGCAAGCAGTTAGAGCTGGATAACCCACAAGAAGGGTGCAGCGGTGACCAACGTCACAGAAAGCGCGATGAACCCGTAACGCACCGAAGTCGCCAGCTCGGGGGCCGGCTTGATCAGGCGATCGACCCTGGCCATGACGTTCTGGACGTGCACGCCCAGCATCCCGTGCGGCGTCGGCATGGCGCCCGCGGTGCCGAACCTCAGCAGCGCCGTGGCCAGCCGGCGCGGCGAGCAGTAGCGGCGTGCCCGGTCGTCGGCCGCCATCTCGACCAGCAGCTCGACCTGCCCCTGGGCGTCGGCCACCACCTTCGACCAGGGCAGCGCCCTGCCGAGCGCGGCGAACGGCAGCAGCACCAGGTCGTGGCGCTCGCGTACGTGGGCGGCCTCGTGCGCGAGCACGGCGGCCAGCTCGTCCTCCGACAGCAGCTTGAGCGCGCCCTCGCTGACCACGACCTGCGAGCGCAGCCCCGGCACGCAGTACGCGGCGGCGCTGGGATGCGCCAGCACCCGCACGCCGGGCACGCCAGGGTCGTCGTGGGAGATCAGCGCCAGCAGCATGCGGTGCCTGCGGCGGGCCCGCAGCGCCTGCACGCCGGCGGTGAGCAGCACCGCGACCAGCACGATGAGCGCGGTGAGCCCCGCGATCAGGGCCAGCACGTGCAGCGCGTCCCACTCGCGCGCGGGCGTCTCGCCGTGCGCGAACGCGATCAGACCAGGCAGGATGCCCTCGTCGTACGGCTGCACGGCGAAGGCGAGCATCGCGCCCGTGGTGGCCAGGCCCCAGCACACGCCGAGGGACTGCCAGAGAATGATGGCCAGCCGGGGAGCGCGCGAGGTCCACTCGGCTTTGGTGAAACGCCAGGAGCCAACCGCGCACGCCGTGGCGAGCGCTGCCAGCGCCGCTGCCGTGATCACTCGTCCTCCAGCTCCGTAAGGGCTCTGCGCAGGATCTCCGCCTCCGTGCCCGACACGGCCTGGGCGAAGCGGGTCAGGGCGGCCGAGCGGTCGCCCGTCAGGTCCAACGCCTCCAGCATAAGCTCAGCGATGTAGGCGTCGCGGCTTTCCGCCGGTTGATACCGCCAGGCGCGCCCGTCGCGGGTGCGCTCCAGGAAGCCCTTGCGGGTGAGGCGGTCGAGAACGGTCATGACCGTGGTGGGGGCCAGGTCGCGGTCGGCGATCAGCCTGCCGACCTCGCGGGCGGTCAGCGCGTTGCTCTCCGCCCAGAGGATGTCCATGATGCTGCGTTCAAGCTCGCCAAGACCCTTCACGCCTTTCAGGGTAGCTCTACAGAGCGTCGAGCTGGCAAACGGGTCGGGGGGACTCCGTGGTGTCACCGTGAGGTCACTGCCCGATTTATCAAGAAATATAAGGCTAAGTCTTTTTTAATGGCTTATATGGAGCGAGTAAAGGGGTGCTGCGTTAGCTCTGTATGAAGGCGGTCTTTTCGGGCGTTTCTTGAAGGCATGTTGAAGTTGGTGCGGGGGCATGGCGGTTGTCCCTCTATGCCGCTGTTTGTGAGCATGGCCATCATGGGGATCAATGCGCTGACACGTGCGCTTGTGCTGTCAGCAGGAATTACCGGCATTAATGTAGTTATGCCGGTTGTCGGGTGTGATGCGGCGTTGAGGCCGGCCGGGGCGGTGTCTTCTGGACGAATATCCAGGGGTCACCTTGACGTGCCCTCTCGCGAAGATCCGCGGGGGGTTGTGCCGGAGGGCGGGTTGCGCGGGGCCGTCCGCTTGCTGACGCCGTATGACGATCCGGCTTCCGCGTCCGACCCGCCTGTGGAGGGGGTCGAAGCGGCACATCCGCACCCGCATCCGCCGCATCCGGGCAAGCCGGGGCCGAGAGGGGCGCGCGGGCCCGCAGGCCCGCCGGGCAAGTTGGGCCCGCCCGGGAAGACAGGTCCGCCCGGGAAGATCGGTCCGCCTGGAAAGGTGGGGCCGCCTGGAAAGGTGGGTTCGCCCGGGAGAACGGGTCCCGCCGGGCCGAGGGGCGTGGCAGGCCCTGTCGGGTCGAGGGGCGCGACAGGTCCCGCCGGACCGAGGGGCGCGACAGGTCCTGCGGGGCCGAGGGGTGTGGCGGGTCCCGCCGGTCATGCGGGGGCGCCGGGACGGCCTGGCGTTCCTGGACGTGACGGCGACCGCGGCCCCCAAGGAGAGACCGGGGCGAAAGGCGACACGGGCGCGCAGGGGGACCCCGGCGTGAAGGGGGATCCGGGCGCACCCGGCGTCAAGGGCGACCAGGGGCCGGTGGGCCGCAGAGGCGACCCGGGCCCGACCGGCGCGACCGGGCCGAAGGGCGATCCCGGCCCACGAGGAGCCCAGGGACTGCAAGGCGATCCGGGGGCGATCGGGTCGCCCGGCCCGAAGGGTGATCCTGGTGCGAAGGGCGACCCTGGCCCGCCCGGAGCGACCGGTCTGAAGGGCGATCCGGGCGCGACCGGCGCGACTGGGCCGAAGGGTGATCCTGGTGCGAAGGGCGACCCTGGCCCGCCTGGAGCGACGGGCCTGAAGGGCGATCCCGGCCCGCCGGGAGCCACGGGGCCGCAGGGACCGGCCGGTCGGGACGGCGCTCAAGGTCTTCAGGGCGTGCCGGGAGCGCAGGGCCCTCCCGGCGCGCAAGGCGTTCCCGGCCGTACCGGATCTCCCGGCGAGACGGGGCCGACAGGTCCCAGGGGCGTCGCGGGTCCGGCCGGGCCGGTGGGAGCGCGAGGGGCGGCAGGCCCCACAGGCAGAACCGGCCCCACAGGCAGGACCGGCCTCACCGGCAGGACCGGCCTCACCGGCAGGACCGGCCTGACAGGCAGAACCGGTCCTACGGGCCGGCAGGGCGCCACGGGAGCGGCCGGACCCATCGGCCGGACGGGGGCCGTAGGCGCGAGGGGCCAGGCGGGCCCGATCGGGAGAACCGGGCCCGCGGGCCCGATCGGCAGGACGGGCGCGACCGGCCTCAAGGGCGAAACAGGGCCGCACGGCCCTACGGGAAAAACAGGGAAAATCGGTCCCGCAGGCCCCAAGGGCCCGGTGGGGAAAACAGGCCCTGCGGGCCCGGTCGGGAGAACAGGCCCTGCGGGTCCGATCGGGAAGACAGGTCCCGCGGGCCCGGTCGGGAAGACGGGCCCCGTAGGCCCCCAAGGAAAGCCGGGGCATCAGGGGCCCAAAGGTCCGGCCGGTCCGCAGGGTCCTCCACCCACGCTGAAGGCCATCGCCTCACGCGGAAAGGCCGTGTACGTGCACCCGCACCAGTCCCTCCGGGTGCCAGGCGGGCCGTGCCCGGCGGGCAGCGTCCCGATCGGCGGAGGCTACGACTGGCACGGGACCCACGTCACCGCCTCGATCGTCGAAAGCCTCGCCGCCGGCAACAAATGGCAGATGATGTTCACCAACAACAGCGGCAAGGGGGACGATGTGTCCGTCATCACCCAGTGCCTGACCGGGAAATGAGGCAATGCGGCTCACACTGGTCCAAGGAGACATCACCCAGCAGCGGGCGGACGCCGTCGTCAACGCCGCCAACTCCTCCCTGATGGGCGGCGGCGGCGTGGACGGCGCCATCCACCGCCGGGGCGGCCCCGAGATCCTGGAGGAGTGCAGAAAGCTGCGCGCCGGCCAGTACAGCAAGGGCCTGCCGACCGGCCAGGCCGTGGCCACGACGGCCGGCCGGTTGCCCGCCCGCTGGGTCATCCACACGGTCGGCCCCGTCTATTCCGCCTCCGAGGACCGGTCGGAGCTGCTGGCCTCGTGCTACCGCGAGTCGCTGCGCGTGGCCGACACGCTGGGCGCCGCGTCGGTGGCGTTCCCGGCGATCTCGACCGGCATCTACGGCTGGCCCATGGACGACGCCGCCCGCATCGCCGTGGAGGCGGTCCGGGCGGCGGACACCCTGGTGGAAGACGTGCGGTTCGTCCTGTTCGACGCCGCCGCGTACGCCGTCTTCGAGGCGCGGCTCTAGGTCACGGCTTTAGGTCACGGCGCCCAGGGCGGTGCGACGGCCCACGTCACGTCCTGGTCGTAGCTCGCCGCCGCGTCGAAGGCGTGCGAGCCGCCCGGCACCGCGATGTGCACGGCCTCCGCGAAGTGCCTGACGTTGTGCCCCGCGATGTTGTACGAGCCCAGCGTCACCCCGGCGCCACCGGCCCTGGGCGGCTGGGCGCAGAACGTGGCGTCCTGGTCGAACAGGGCGGTGCCGTCGCGCGCGTCGTTGCGTACCCGGAAGTCGGCGTGCCGCAGGTAGCGTCCGGGATAGTTGCGCGACTCGAAGGAGTAGCAGCTCCCCTCCGCCAGCCCCCGCCGCACGTGGAACGTGGCGTCCTCCTTCAGGAGCTGCGTGCTCGCGGCGCTCACCACGTCCGTGCGCGCCAGCGAGTCCTGGTGCCGCAGGTACCGGTCGGTGTAGCCGGGCGTGGTCACCCGCAGCGACTGGGCGGCGCCCACGGCCAGGTCGGCGCCGCTGCGCCACCACGGCGTGCCGGGCAGCCAGGTGACGTCGGCGGCGAAGGAGGCGGCGGTGTCCCAGGCGTTGGGTCCGCCGCTGCGCGCGATGTAGACGGCCTCGTTGTAGTGGCGCAGGTAGGCGCCGGGCTGGTTGAGCGACTCCAGGGACACGCCGGTGCCCGCCTGGGCCGGGCGGGCGCAGAAGGTGGCGTCCTGGTCGAACAGGGCGGTGCCGTCGCGGGCGTCCTTGCGCACCCGGGAGTTGGCGTGCCGCAGGTAGTGGCCGGGGAAGTTGCGCGACTCGAAGGAGAAGCAGGCGGCGTTCGCCAGGCCGGGCCGCGTCCAGAACGTGGCGTCCAGCTTCAGCGTGTCCGCGCTGCCGGCGGTGACGACGTCCGTGCGGGCCAGGCCGTCCTGGTGGCGCAGGAAGCGGTCGGTGTGGCCGGAGGTGGTGACGCGCAGCGAGACGAGGCCGCCCGCCGTCAGGCCGGTCGCGGACGCGATCACCGAGCGGTTGACGGCGCGGACGCGGTCGGCGTTCACCTTCAGCACCCGCCTGTCGTACGTCCACAGGCCGTTGACCTCGTTCTCGACGTCCGTCGGCTGGGTGTAGATCGAGGCGGACAGGCCGTTGTCCGCGATCAGCGGCCTGAGCTGCTCGTTGATCGAGACGTAGCGGTCGGTGAGTGCGGTCGCGTTCGCGGTCATCTCGTACGCGAAGCCGGTGCCCGGCCACTGGTGGCCGGGGCTGAGCAGGCCGAGGCCGCCGAACTCGCCGAGCACGGCCACCCTGGTGGCGCTGGGCCGCTGCGGCGTGCCGGGGCCGACGTAGATGTGGTCGTCCACCACGTCGCCGTTGCCGCCGTCGAAGCCGCAGCAGTTGGAGCCGGAGTTGTTGTTGACCAGACGGCTGGGGTCCCAGCTTTTGACCAGGTCGGCGATGCGGGCGGGGTCGTACTCGCCCCAGCCCTCGTTGAACGGCACCCACTGCACGATCGAGGTGATCCCGCGCAGGTGGTCGACCACGCGGCGCAGCTCGCTCTCGAAGTTCGCCCGGTCGGCGGCCGACGGGCTGACGCCGGTGCGCATCGACGGCATGTCCTGCCAGACCAGCAGGCCGAGCCGGTCGGCCCAGTAGTACCAGCGGGCGGGCTCGACCTTGACGTGCTTGCGCACGGTGTTGAAGCCGAGCGCCTTCTGCTGCTCCAGGTCGAAGCGGAGGGCGGCGTCGGTGGGGGCGGTGGCGATGCCGTCGGGCCAGTAGCCCTGGTCTAGGGTGCCGAGCTGGTAGACGAAGCGGCCGTTCAGCGTGGGGCGGAGCACGCCGCCGACCATGGCCTTGCCCACCGATCTCATGCCGAAGTAGCCGGTCACGACGTCGCCGCCGCCGGGGCCCGTCAGGGTGACGCGCAGGTCGTACAGGAAGGGGTCGTCAGGGGTCCACAGGCGGGCGTTCGGCACCGGCACCCGCAGGTGCGCGCCGATCGCGCCGGTGGCGGTGCCGACCACGGCGCCGCCGGTCATGACCTCGGCCCGCACCTGCTGCCCGGAGGCGCCGGCCGCCTGGACGACCAGGTCGAGCTGCCCGGCGGCGACGTCGGGGGTGGTGTCGAGGCGGGTGATGCTCGCCGCGTTGACCGGCTCCAGCCACACGGTCTGCCAGATGCCGGAGTGCGCGGTGTAGAAGATGCCGCCGGGCGAGCGGCGCTGCTTGCCGATGGGGGCGCCCGCCGCGTCCACCGGGGCGTACACGCCGACGATCAGCTCGTTCGAGCCGGCGCGCAGGGCCGCGGTGACGTCGAGGCTGAACGGGTCGTACCCGCCGGTGTGGGTGCCGACGGCGGTGCCGTTCACCCAGACCCCGGTCTCCCAGCTCACCGCGCCGAAGTTGAGCCGGACGCGCCGGCCCGCCCATCCGGCGGGCACGGTGAACGTCCTGCGGTACCACATACGGTCCTCGTGCCGCTGGATCCGGGAGAGTCCCGATTCGATCGGGTACGGGACGAGCACCTGCTCGGCCAGGTTCTGCCCGGTCGGCGGCGTGGTGATGGAGCCGGTCGCGGCGAACTGCCACAGGCCGTTGAGGTTCTGCCATTCGGAGCGTACGAGCTGGGGCCGCGGATACTCCGGCAGGGCGTTGGCCGGGGTGACCTCGGCGGTCCATGGGGTGGTGAGCGGGGGCGCGGCGAGCGCCTCCTGCACGGGTAAGGCGACGACTGCTCCTGAGAGGACCAGCACCGCGGTGAGGCGGCGGGCCCAGCCTGAGAATCTGCTCATCTCGGCTCCTTGACGAGGACCGTTCCTGACTTCCCCCGACAGGTTGCGACCGAACTTGAACGAGTTGGATCGCACCGTGACCATATAACGCAGATCTCCTGTGCGAAATAGACCATTTACCGGGGATCGACGGCCGCCCACGGCAAGGTCAGCTCGCCCAGCCGCCACCTGCCAGAACCGCCCAGCGGCGGATGCGCCGGCACCGGCCAGGAGGCGGACAGAGCCTGGATCGCGGCCAGCCACCGCTGCCGCCGGCCATGTGCCCCGTAGGGGGCGCTGACCGCCCAGGCGCGGTCGAAGTCGCTCAGAAACGCATGAATCCGCTCACCCGGCACGTTCCGGTGGATGAGCGTCTTCGGCAGCCGGTCCGCCAGATCGGACGGCCGCTCGAAGGCGTCGAAGCGGGCCGCGAACGTGATCGTGCGCGGCCCCTCGGGCGACAGCGCCACCCACACCGCCCGCCGCCCGTTCTCGGAACACGTGCCCTCGACCAGGACGCCGTCCGGGGCCAGCTTGCCCGTCAGCACCTCCCAGTACCGCCACGCCTCCTCCTCGCCGTACTGACGCAGCACGTTGAACGCGCGGACCAGCGCAGGCGGGCGCGGGACGGGCAGCTCGAAGCCGCCCAGGCGGAAGCTCAGCCCCTCCCGCTCGTACGGCTTCGCCAGCGCCACCCGCGCCGGGTCGATCTCGACGCCCACCACCTCGACGCCGGGCGCCACCCGGCGCAACCGGGTGAACAGCTCCAGCGTCGTCGTGTGCGAGGCGCCGTACCCGAGGTCCACCACCAGCGGCCGACCGGCCGCGCCGCGCAGCATCGGGCCGTGCACCGCCGCGATCCAGCGGTCGCAGCGCCGCAGCCGGTTGTGGCCGGTCGTCCCCCGGGTGATCGCCCCGACGGGTTTAGCCACCGACGCGGTGCACCTTGTGCTGGGCGGCCTGGGCGCGGGGACGGATGACCAGGCGGTCGATGTTCACGTGCGCGGGGCGGGTCACGGACCAGGCGATCGCGTCGGCGACGTCGTCGGCCGTCAGCGGGCCCGGCACGCCCGCGTACACGCGGGCCGCCGCCTCCTGGTCGCCCCTGAAGCGGGTGACCGCGAAGCCCTCCGTCTGCACCATGCCCGGCGCGATCTCGATGATCCGCACCGGCTGCCCGACCAGTTCGAGCCGCAGGGTCTCGGCCATGGTGCGCTGGGCGTGCTTGGCCGCGACGTAGCCGCCCCCGCCCTCGTACGCGCCGTGCCCGGCCGTGGAGGTGAGCATCACCAGCACCCCGTCGCCCGACTCGACGAGTTTGGGGATCAACGCCTGGGTCATGCGTAGGGAACCGAGCACATTGACGTCGTACATCCGCTGCCAGTCGTCCAGCCGGGCGTCGGCCACCTGCTCCAGCCCGAACGCGCCACCGGCGTTGTTGACCAGCACGTCGCAGCGCTCCAGGCCGGCGGCCAGCGCGTCCACCGACTCCTGAGAGGTCACATCCAACGACACCGGCCTGATCGAGGGCACCTCAGCGGCCAGCTTGCCGAGCCGGTCGCGCCGCCGCGCGCCCGCGACGACGTCGTATCCCTCGGCGGCGAGGCGCCGCGCGGTCGCCTCTCCGATCCCGCTGCTCGCACCTGTCACCACAGCCGTCTTCCGCATGCTCCACATCCTAGGAGGTGAGTTCCCTACGCCTGATTGTGACCGTCTGTCGGGAATGTCGAAAAAATCGGGAGAGTTGTATTCCGTCTGGAGGTGGTGTCGAGTGAGGCGCTTCGGAGGTGAAGTCGGGTGAGGCGACGACGGGTCAGCCGGGTCGCGACCATCAGCATGCACACATCGCCGCTGGACCAGCCCGGGACGGGCGACGCCGGAGGCATGAACGTGTACATCGTCGAGTCCGCCAAACGACTGGCCCAGCTCGGCGTGGAGGTGGAGATCTTCACCCGGGCGACCGCCCGCGACCTGCCGCCCGTGGCCGAGCTCGCTCCCGGCGTCCTCGTCAGGCACCTCACCGCCGGGCCGTACGAGGAGATGGACCGCGCCGACCTGCCCGCCCAGCTCTGCGCCTTCCTGTCCGAGGTGCTGCGCACCGAGGCCATGTACGACCCCGGCCGCTACGACGTCATCCACTCCCACTACTGGCTGTCCGGCCAGGTCGGCTGGCTGGCAAAGGAACGCTGGGGCGTGCCCCTCGTGCACACCATGCACACCATGGCCAAGGTCAAGAACCTCCTGCTCGCCCAGGACGACAAGCCGGAGCCCCAGGCCCGCGTGGTCGGCGAGCAGCAGGTCGTGGACATCGCCGACCGCCTCGTCGCGAACACCACCGACGAGGCCCGCGAGCTGATCGACCTCTACGGCGCCCCGCAGCAGCGCGTCGCCGTCGTCAACCCCGGCGTCAACCTCACCCGCTTCCAGCCCGCCTCGCAGGGCGCCGCCCGCCGCAGGCTCGGCCTCCCGCAGGACGCGCACGTCCTGCTGTTCGTCGGCCGCATCCAGCCGCTCAAGGCCCCTGACGTGCTGCTCCGCGCCGCCTCCAGAATGCTCATCGACGACCCGTCGCTGCGCTCCCGCCTGGTCGTCGCCTGCGTGGGCGGCCCGTCGGGCAACGGCCTGGCCCGCCCGTCCCTGCTCACCGAACTGGCCGCCGAGCTGGGCATCTCCGACGTCGTCCGCCTCGTGCCGCCCGCGCCGCAGGAGGAACTGGCCGACTGGTACCGGGGCGCGGACGTGACCGTCGTCCCCTCCTACAGCGAGTCGTTCGGCCTGGTGGCGCTGGAGTCGCAGGCCTGCGGCACCCCCGTCGCCGCCGCCGCGGTCGGCGGCCTGCGCACCGCCGTCCGCGACGGCGTCTCCGGCCTGCTCGTGGACGGCCACGACCCGGCCGCGTGGGCGCAGGCGCTGCGCCGCTTCGTCACCTCGCCCCGCTGGCGCGACCAGCTCTCCCAGGGCGCCCGCGCGCACGCGGCCGCCTTCGGGTGGCAGGCCACCGCCTCCCGCCTCATGGAGGTGTACGCCGGAGCCGTCGCGCACATGCACCACGTGCCCGTGGCCGTCTCCTGACTTTTATTCTGTTCTTCATGCGCGATGTCGTCGAAGCCGCGCTCAAGGCCGCGGACGTCTCCTACGACGAGCCGCGGCCCGGAGCGTTCCTGGTCAAACTGCCCGGACAGCACAAGCTCGCCACCATGACGTGGCTGATCGTCGGCGAGCGGGTGCTGCACGTCGAAGCCTTCTTCTGCCGCCAGCCCGACGAGAACCACACCGAGTTCTACCGCTGGCTGCTCGGCAAGAACGGCTCCATGTACGGCGTGCACTTCTCCCTCGACCCCGTGGGCGACGTCTACCTCGTCGGCCGGACGCCGCTGGCGGCCGTGACGGAGGAGGAGGTGGACCGGCTGCTCGGATGCGTGCTCACCTACTCGGACGAGTGGTTCGACCGGGCGCTGGAGCTGGGCTTCGCCTCGTCGATCAGGCGGGAGTGGGCCTGGCGCGCCAAGCGCGGCGAATCCCTCGCCAACCTCCAGGCGTTCGCCCGCTTCGCCGACCCTGACAGGTAGGCCCATAGGATTGGCCGCATGGCGACTTTGGTGCTGCTAAGGCACGGTGAGAGTGACTGGAACGCGAAGGGCCTGTTCACCGGCTGGGTGGACGTGAGCCTTTCTGCCAAGGGCGAGGACGAGGCCCGCCGCGGCGGCAAGCTCCTCCAGGAAGCCGGGCTGCGCCCGGACGTCGTCCACACCAGCCTCCTGACCAGGGCCATCCAGACGGCCCAGCTCGCGCTGGGCGAGGCCGACCTGCTCTGGCTCCCGGTGAAGCGAAGCTGGCGCCTCAACGAGCGCCACTACGGCGCGCTGCAGGGCAAGAACAAGGCCCAGACGCGTGAGGAGTTCGGCGACGAGCAGTTCATGCTGTGGCGCCGCTCGTACGACGTCCCGCCGCCCCCCATCGCCGACGACGACGAGTACTCCCAGGCCGGCGACGCCCGCTACGCCCTCCTCCCGCCGGAGCTGATGCCCCGCACGGAGTGCCTGAAGGACGTCGTGGACCGCATGCTCCCGTACTGGTACGACGAGATCGTCCCCGACCTCGCCGCCGGCCGCACCGTCCTCGTGGCCGCGCACGGCAACTCGCTGCGCGCCCTGGTCAAGCACCTGGACGGCGTCAGCGACGAGGAGATCGCCGGCCTCAACATCCCGACGGGCATCCCGCTCCTGTACGACCTCGACGCCGACTACCGGCCCACGGTGCGCGGCGGCAAGTACCTCGACCCGGACGCCGCCAAGGCCGCCATCGAAGCCGTCGCCAACCAGGGCCGCTGACCCCCTTCTCCGGTTCGGGAGGGCGTGCGGGCGCCTTCTTCGGTTCGGGAGGGCGTGCGGGCGCCTTCTTTGGTTCGGGAGGGCGTGCAGGCGCGCCCTCTCAGAGCTGTTCCATCACGATCACCCCGCTCGTGCCGGGATCGAGCGCGGTGAACACGTGCGGCGCGTCACCCGGATACGACAGATAGTCGCCGGGCGCCAGCTCCACCGGCTCGTCCGCGGGCCCCGCCAGCGCCCGCCCCGCCCCGATCACCAGATGCTCCACCGTCCCCGGCAGGTGCGGCTCGGAGCGCCGTGACTCGCCCGGCTGCGCCTCCACCCTGTAGAGATCCCGCCTCGCCCCCGGCGGGCTCGCGGCCAGCAGCGTCGCCGTGTAGTGGGCCTGCCCGGAGTGCGCGGCCGGCCCCTCACCCACCCGGATCAGCCGCACCGCCGGACGCGGCGGATCCACCAACCGGCTGAACGGCACCCCCAGCGCCACTCCCAGCGCCCAGAGCGTCTCCAGACTCGGATTCCCGCTGCCTGCTTCGAGCTGCGAGAGCGTCGACTTCGCCAGGCCTGACCGCTTCGCCAGCTCCGTCAGCGACATCCCGGCACGCTCCCGCTCCCGCCTGATCGCCGCCGCCATCCGCTCAAAAGGCGGCCTCTCACCATCCATGTGTTCGCTCCACACTCCCATTCGTTCGATTTGACGAACGCTCGGCTCACGGTCCACTATAACGCCCAAGCATTCCGATGTACCGAACAGGAGGCCTCATGCGAACCCCCGACACGCAAAGCCGACCGTTCACCCCCACCCCTGGCACCACCTCCACCCCTCGCACCGCCTCCACCCCCGGCACCATCTGCACCTCAGGCACCACTGCCACCCCAAGCGCCACTCCCAGCCGCGCCACCACCTCTACGCCCTGCACCACCTCCACGCCCGGCACTACCTCCACGCCCGGCACTACCTCCACGCCCGGCACTACCTCCACCCCCGGCACTACCTTCACCCCCGGCACTACCTTCACCCCCGGCACTACCCCCAGCCCCAGCCCCACCCCTGGCGCCGGGGGCGATGCCCCACCCCACATGCGCCATCTCGGCATCCTCGCCCACAGCACCGAAGGCGCCGCACTCGCCTTCCTCTCCTTCTGCCAGGAGGGCTTCCAGCGCCGCGGCGAGCACGACCACCCCGACGTAACGCTCGACTACATCCCCTTCGGCCGCAGCATGCCCGCCTGGGACGCGGGCGACCACGACGCCGTACGCCGCACCCTCGCGGTGAGCGTCGACCGACTCGCCCGAGCGGGCGCCGACTTCTTCGTCTGCCCCGACAACACCGCCCACCTGGCCCTCGAACGCCCCGGCCCGCCCCTCGCCCTGCCGGGCCTGCACATCGCCGAGGTGGTCGCCGCACAGGCCGCCCTCGACGGGCGCAAGCGCGTGGGCGTGCTCGGCACCTCCTACACGATGGAAGGCGCGGTGTATCCGCGGGCGCTCAGCGCCTGCGGGATCGCCGTCGAAGTGCCGGACGCCGATGATCGCGAAGTGGTCAACAAGATCATCTTCAGCGAACTGGTCAACGGGGTGTTCACTGACGCGTCCCGCGCCGCGTACGTCAAGGTCATCGAGAGACTGTCCGACCGGGGCTGCGACGCCGTGGCCCTGGTGTGCACCGAGATCCCGCTGCTGGTCGGGCCGGAGCACTCGCCGCTCCCCACACTCGACTCGACCCGACTGCTCTCGACCGCGGCTTACGACGCGGCGGTCGGGCTCCGGCCGTTCCCGTCCTGGCGCGGCGGTCCCGTGACGCGGTGAGGCCCCGGGAGGTAAGGCCCGGTCGCGAGGCCCGGCGTGGCGAGGCCCGAGGCGGTGAGCCCGTGAGGCGGTGAGGCCCCGCGCGGTGAGGCCCCGCGCGGTGAGGCCCCGCGCGGTGAGGCCCCGCGCGGTGAGGCCCCGCGCGGTGAGGCCCCGCGCGGTGAGGCCCCGCGCGGTGAGGCCCCGCGCGGTGAGGCCCCGCGCGGTGA
>NZ_BAAAQX010000080.1:0-18371 GCF_039531895.1 Nonomuraea monospora | reverse complement strand
CACCATGCGGACGGCTTCTTCCTTGAACTCCGGCGAGAACTGCCTACGACGCCTTGCCACGTACCTACCTCTTCCAGACTTCTGTCAGCTTATGTAGCCGACTGTCCGGAATCTGCTGGGCACCTCAGAGGCCGAGCACGGCCCCATCACCGACGACGAGGTCCAGGCGCTGCGCGACCAACTCCAGCAGGCTCGGCAAGGACAGGCCGATGGTGGGGCGGCTGCGTGACCCGTTCCCCCGCCACTCCCGGCGGCACCCTCGTTCTCGACAGCGAGGGGCTGGCCAAGGCTGCCCTTCGCGACCGTACGGTCACCACATGGCTCGCCCTGGCTCGTGCAGACGACCTCCGCGTCATCACCTCTGCCGCCACCCTCGTCGAGGTGGTCCACCCGCGCGTTAACCGGCCTGCTCTGGAGTGGACGCTGTCCCGCCTGGTCATCGAGCCGATCACCGAACCAATCGCCCGCCACGCCGCAACGCTCTTGTCCAACGTCGGCCTGAACGGGCACAAGTACGCCATCGATGCCATGCTCGGTGCCACCGCTCTCGCTGCCCCGGGCCCCGTCACGGTCCTCACCTCCGACTCCGAGGATCTTGCCGCGCTGTGCAGTGCCCGCGTCACTGTCATCAAGGTTTAAGTCATGCCCTGTCCTGTTGGTTTCGAGGAATGATCATCGGCCCTGACGGGACGGAGGAATCAAGCGCCAGGCAACACCAAGGCCCAGGTGTCGAATCCATCGGTCCACCTGGGCTTTCACAGTTGGAGCGGATGACGGGAATCGAATCCGCGCTGTCAGCTTGGGAACCGGCTACTGATCTTGGTGTCCTGAGCGGGTGAACGGGGGTCCTGGTCAGACCGCGACGAGTGGCCGTGAGTGGCCCTGAATGACCTTGACCTGCCGTTCGTTCCGGCACGCATCTGGCACGAGTATCAGCTCTCCGACCTGGGATTGAAACGCACTGCGCGCACCCCGCCCGCCTCGGCCCCATTAGGACCCGCCGATCTTGAGCACTTTCCCCTCCCTGAGCTGGAGATCCACTCCAGAGGTGATTGTTGACTCGGCACTACTGACCCTCGGGCGACGCGTGCGTGTAGCGGTTGAGCGTGATCGAGGTCGACGAAGCGGGTATCCGGCCTGGCCTTGCCCGAATCACTGCCATACCCGCGATATACCGCCCCTCGCTAGCGTTGGCCGTGTCAACAACCCCGCATGTGGCGGGCGTTTCTTGCTGCCCAACCGGCAGCATCCAAAATCGCCGCGATATCCCCAAGGAGAACGATGGATTCCCGTGCCTTCATCCGAGCCGCAGCTGTGGCGGCAGCTGTGCTCACCATGAGTGTCGCCACACCGGCCGCCGCCGCTTCGGCGGCCAACGCCGCGCCCTCCTGCGTCAAGGTCCAGCATGGGAGGACCTTCTACGAGGAGACCGCCTTCGGAAAGTACTATTACCACTGGGTGAAGATCACGAACAACTGCGCCAGCAAGAAGAAGCTCAAGGTGGACTGGAGGGGCGCCTTTATGCCCGACTCGAAATGCACCACGATCAACAAGGGCAAAAGCGCAGAATTCACCAAGAACGGCAAGTGGGACGCCTACGCCGGGTGGTACGGCTGCTGAGCTGACCCGTAGGGCATTCAGCTCCTCACCGGGTTCTGGCGGAGAACGCCGGCCCAGCCCGGTAGAAGACCACACCGAAGCTCCCGGCCGACGGCCTGCCAGCCAGCGGATCGCCGACCGGGAGCTTCGCTGTGTTCCGCGTCCTGGGCTGAAGGCGTGGCACGGCATCGCGAGCCGCTACGACAAGATGCCCGATAGCGCGCCTTACGAGCTTCGGCGATGAGTCGTCTGCGCCAACGACAGGCCGGCCACGCGGCCCACCAGACAAGGGGGAATCCGCGGCCAACAGATCGGGGAGTTCGAGGGGCGGTAGCCCCTCGACCGGGCGAAGCCCGAAGAAACACAGCCCGAGCCGATGGCGAGGACCACTGGGGGCGGGCTCCCAACGGCCAACCCGGTAAACGGGCTACGGGCGGGCTCGAAAGCGAGCGAAGCGAAGCAGCTCGTCGGGGGTCGAAGGGGGCAGAGCCCCCTGGGAGACACTGCCCGAGCAGTTGGAGCGGGTGACGGGAATCGAACCCGCGCTGTCAGCTTGGGAATTGCAGGGATCTTGCCTCGTAGGGACGCTGACCTGCGACTGAGGCCGGTCGTGAGTGACCGTGGTTGCCCCCTCGTCACCGCCCTTAATGGCACGCTAATGGCACGACGATCAGCCCGCGACCTGGTGTTTCCCGCGCGACGCGCACACGCCGCCCGCCTGATCATCCCGTCTGCCGTCGACCCGCCCGAAGGGGAAGCGGGCCAGGGCCACGGGTACCAGATGGAGCGCCCCACCGGACGAACGATCTGGTACCCGTGGCCCTGGTCTGCTCGGCTTGTCCCGGGTTGATGGTGGGCGGGATGATCCGGCTTCCACCTCAGCCATCTACGGCGATGGTCCACGACACGATACTCATCCCGGAGCCGGAGAGCCCCCGCCGGAGGCGGAATCCTCTTGACCTATCCTCGGCGGCTCCGGCAACGCTGACATCGCCTGCTTGGACATGGAACGCGTCTTTCGCCGAAAGCGTGCCGAGTCACGAGCCGTCACCAACTCCTTGATCAGAGCCTCGGCTTCAGGTTCGGTGATTTCCCATGTGCTCCGAGCAGAGTGGCGCGGAACATAATGAGGCTCAAGCTGTGCGAGAGATTCAATCGCTGCCTGTTGGGACTCGATGAACCGTTCGAGTCCTCGCTCCACGAGCTCTCTTGAGAATTCTCGCGCACGATCAACATCTCCACCGAGGGCCTCAGCTTGAACGCTAACAGGGCGGTGTCGTACCACCTGAGCCGTACGAATCGCTGAGATGGCATTGTCGAAGGCGGTACGCCTAGCAGTAGCGTGGCTTAACCGCGCGTTCACCCACGGCGCCAGGAAGCCACCCAGCAGGGCACCGAGTAGGCCTAAGACAGGTGCGATCCAGACGGTAAGGGTGCTCGTCGTCCCCATGAGCGTGCAGTCTGCCACTTTGGCGGCGGTGCGGCGCTCGGTCGGCGGGTTCTGTCCGTACGAGGCGTCCGGTGCTACGGCGATGCCCCGCGCGGCGCGCCGCGCGAGAACGGCCCCAGGCCGCACGCGCAGCGCGGCGGCGCCGGCGCGGGGCGTACGGCGGCGCGCCGCGCCGCCGCTTGATACCTACAAGAACAACTCGGCAAGCTCGGCTAGTTGCTAGGGACTGCACCAACGAAACTTGCAGTCGCGAGATGGCCGTCACATTGCACACTTGCGATCATCATGTGTTTAGTCGTCGCTCCGATCCATAAATATTGTGATCCTTTCCGCGAGCTCCGGAGGTGCTTGCCCGATTTCCATTGCGAGCTTCTTGCCGTCGCGCTGCTTATTGTATTTTCGACCGAGGAAGTCACGCCAAAGCTGCGTGAGAACATCTGCGCCGGGAGCTAATTTTAGCCAATCGTTCTCCCACCGAGCGGAAACTTCTTCTTCGGCTGCCGACCACAAGGCGTCAACCCTATGGGAGAGTTCGGCTTCACTGGGAACGCGTTCCCTAAGCTCGCGCAACAGTCGATCTTTGTCGGCTTTCTCTTTTGCCAGCTTGCCTCTTAGAGCATTGTCGACATAGGTCAGCGATCCGAGCTCGCGACACACTTTCTTGAGTATTACAACGTCCTGTAGTCCATCGGCTGAATCTTTCATGGCAATAGCGACTTCGTCTGCGCTGATGTCTCTTTTTGGTTTTCCATCGTATGAGGCAAGCACTGCCGCAATTGCTCTGCTGTCGAGCAAGTAGTTCTCGATCTCGCGACGGGCTAGAACGAAGGTATTGCCAGAAGTCAGCAGACGCTCAACAAGTCGTGGCGGCAACTCGTCGTGATCTCGCACGTAGAGGACTCGGCGTTCAGATAATTTGTCCGCAGCTCTAAGCCATGAGTTCAGAACACCTGCCATTCGGGCATTTTCGCCGCCTTCCCCATTGATTACTGCGAGATGAGGATCGCTTTGGAGCAGAGGAAACCAGACACCCAAGATGTCCTGGTCGCTCGGACCTTCTACCAGAAGGATGCGATCGGCTGACAAGACGTCGCTGAGCCGGATACCGAGTTCCTTGAAGACGGCTGCGAGGGTAGGTTCTGCGGGGAGGATCGTCGACTTTCCTGCCATTCTTCTCACAGCTAGGACTGTCGCAGCCCTTCCCGGTGCATCAAGAAAAATTGGCGAATGAGTAGTAATTACAAAGAGACGCTCCGCGGACCAATCGCTAAGCAGACTTACCAGTGCTCTTTGTGCAGCTGGATGCAGCGCAGTCTCGGGTTCTTCGATTCCGACGACAGCTGGAGCGGGATGCGCCAATCCCACAACAAGGGTCATTAGGAGCTGCTCTACACCTGTGCCAAGATTTTTCAGGTTGTGCCTGAACGTGGTGTGGCAAGGATCCACAAAAGTGATGCTTACTTCGGTGCCTCGCGTGTCAAGTCGCAGTTCCCCAACATCCGGCACGATTTGAGCTAGGACCGCTTGCAGGCGATGCCATTTCTCTGGATCGTTAGTTTGTAGATGCAATAGAACAGCCGCTAAGTTACTTCCCGTTGGGCCAATTCGATCACTCGACTGCAATTGTTGAATGTGAGTGGTTCCTTGCCTCAGGGCGGGAAAATGAAAGAATTGTTCACGCCAGCAGAGGAAGGCTGTCGTTAGCGGCGCAAGAGCAGGGCTTCCAGGATTTTCTATATATGAATTTGGGCTGCCGGCTCGTCCTCGATCTATCACACTTGAATCGTCTTCAGGAACTTCTCTGTGCAGGGCGGCAGCCTCACTATAGTGCCAAACATGACCAGTATGGTCGAGATGGTTAGTGGCGAGGATGTACTCTTTGCCAGAAGCTCCCGGTCCAATGAGCTGCACTGGACACCGCTCACCCGCTTGAGTGGAAGTATATTTCCACTCAACCCAATCAAAGGATCCTTCGCTGGCTAGGTCGTGCTTTTTAGCGACAACCAGATTGCGCATCTGCGCTCGCTCGATATCAGTCAATCTGAATCGGGCGTGTATTATCGGCGCCTGCCCTGCAACATGGCACATGTCGGGCGAGATCGATCGCCCTGCTAGCACCTCTAGCGCGGTCAGCACACTACTTTTCCCACTATTATTAGGACCCGCTATAAGCAGCAGTCCGCATGCTGGAAATTCGATAATAGCTCTCGAGTATGCTCGAAAATGAATAAGTTCGAGCTGAGCAAGATGCATTCAGGTCACCTTAAGGAGTTTGAATCATGTCATCACGCTTCGGCTGGCTTCGCGATACACCTGTCCTTGTTGCCTCAGCGGCCAGTTCCACCAGGTCCGCCAATATGCCAGGGCTTGCAGCGAGGGTTGCAGACGAATTCATTGTATGAGGGCTGCCATCCAGATCGACGACAATGGCTCCGGCCTCGCGGGCGATGATGACGCCTGCTGCAGTGTCCCACGCGTTGTTGCTTAGCATGATGTTAGCGTCAATCCTGCCCTCGGCTACCCATACGAGGTCGATAGCGGCTGAACCAAACATACGTACGCGCTGAACACGTGCGGCTAGCTCTTGGGTCAAAGCCAGACGTGGCCTGTTCCGATCCAGCGCGTTCTCGCCAACTGCATAGTCGCCGAGAGCAACGATGGCGGTCCGTAGATCACGGGCCTCGCTCACCTGCATGCTCAATCCGTTGGCCTGAGCGCCGGCCCCTTCGGCTGCCGAATAGCGAATATTGAGGAACGGCAGATCGATGACTCCCAGCGTGGGCATGTTTTTGTCGACCAAGCCCAAGGACACCCCGCACAGCGGAATACCGTGGAGGAAGTTAGCCGTACCGTCTACTGGGTCCAGCGCCCACATCAGCCCGTCACCTGATCGGCTAACGCCTTCCTCCTCGCCAAGAAAGCTGATCTCAGGCGTCTCACGGGACAGGAACTTCCGTACAGCATGCTCTACAGCGTAGTCAACCTCCGTTGCCATGTCCCGGTCGCCCTTAGCCGTGACGACGCCGGGGGCCTTTGTGCGAATGATCTCGCTGGCGATCGATACGGCACGCTCTGCGATGGGGAGAATAGTTCGGGCGTCGATGGTCATACGGGTTTGCTCCGCTCCCACATATCCCTGAACACCTGGTCGAAGATGGGGAACAACCCCTCTGCGGCGGTGTTGTCCGTGATCACAAAGGTAGGTGAATCGACTCCGCGTGCCTGCGGCAGGTAAGGCTGGACCACGCACAACGCCCGGTCCACGATGATCAGGTTGAATCGGATCGTCTCGTCGTAGACGTGGAGTTCAAGGCGCTGGGCCGACGTGGTGTCGAGCCGATCGCGCAGTCTGGTCAGCATGCTGATGTTGAGCGCTGTGAGGGTCGTCAGGGTGCTGTCGGTGTAGCCCTCTTCCGCTTCGCGGGCGCGGATCGCTTGGCCCTTCGGATCGAGGAAGAGGCAGCGAATGCGCGTGCCGGAGTCGAGCAGGCGCTTGAGCTGATGATCGGGGTAACTCTGGCAGAGGATGTTGAGCGATAGGCCCGCTGCGTTGATCTCCTTCGCGTCGTCGAACAACGACGAGGCCGGATATGCGGAGGAGAAAGCCGAACGGCTGCTAAAGACGGCGGTCACGTCGGCCAGCTGAGGGGCGGTTACTGCGGCGTCGGGGTCGGCTCTCCTGGCTGGGTCCGGCTCTGTTCTCTGGGCGGGGATCTCGACGGCGGTCGTGGAGAACAGTTCATGCGCCGACCTGCCAGGGAACATCGCCTCCAAGACGCGGCAGTGACCCGAGTACGGCAGACCCTTAAGCTCTCCGTTCAGCCATCGGTGAAGCTGCGCCCGGCTCGGCCAGCCGCCCTGCAATGACGGGTCCACCTTCTTGGCCGCTTTGTCGTACTCCTTACAGAACGTGCTGTACGTCTGCCAATGGCGTTGCGTCAGGAGAGTCTTCAACAGGATCGGCTGGTCAGTCATGATCCGCGCCTCGGGCTGGGGTGCCATATGAGCCCAGATTAGCGACAGAGACGGGCTCGGACGAGACAAAGAGGCGACGAAAAGAAACGAGTCGATCACAGACGGTATCCAGGAGCGATCGAAACGCGACGCGTCCTCGGGCAATCCTCGTTGCATGACTGCGCCATGTAGCTGCTGCTCAGGACGGGGCTGGAAGTACGTCAGCCTTCGCCAGAGCGTTGTGGCGGCTGAGTATCCGGCCGACGCCGCCATCGACGAGCGCCACCAGGACGACTGCTGGCGGTGCAACGGGACCGGACAGGCGGGTGCGCTGCTGTGAACATCTACGTTGGCTGCCTCGCTCCTCATGTCGCCCCACCTCGGACGGACTGTATGCGCTTGGTATGGCGGGAGGCCGCACTGGAGCAGGACTCCCTGCGCGTGATCGCGTACACCTGCGACTGCAAAAACGTGGTCTACGAGCTGTGTCGTGAGGCCGGTCTCTTTTACATCCTCCGGACCGAACGCCGTGACGGCGTCGTGCAGCAGGTTCACGAGACCTATCGCTGGCGCTACAAGGAAGCGTGTGAAGTCTGGGTCGCCCTTCTCGACGGCGGGGCTCAATAGGCGGGCACGACGGAAGGCGAGTTCAGGGGTGCTGAACCGTCGTGTCTTGGAGCTGGTGGAGGGGCTTGCCGTAGCGCAGTCGGACAGTCCCTCCACCAGTCCGTACGCTTCCCACGGCAGAGGGGGAGACAGGCTGACCAACTCCAACTAGGCTTTACGACAAGTCGAGTTGTTGGATGGTCGTCATGTCCTCTGAAGAGTTCGCGCCACCGAAGTACGCCCAGATCGTGCAGACGATCAGGCAGAAGATCGCGGACGGGACCTATCCGCCTGGCTCCCTGCTGCCCTCCGAGACGCAGCTTGTTCGAGACTTCAAGGTGAGCCGTCCAACGGTCGTCCGCGCCCTCCAGGTTCTCCAGCTCCGCGGCGTCATCGAGCGGGAGCATGGCAAGGGCTCCTTCGTGAAGGCGGCCCCACCGGGCGCGTCCAGCCAGAATCCCCGTCCGGGACGGGCCGTCCTGGATCGTGTGGAAGCCGACGAGAACAGCACGGTCATCGACGCCGGACCCGTGGCGGCCTCTGCGGCAGTCGCCAAACTGCTGGACGTGCCGGAGGGATCCACGGTCGTACGGCGCCGTGTTCTCTTCCGCGATGACGAGCGTCCGACAGACCTGTTCACCGTGTGGTGTCCGGTGCATCAGGCCGAGGGAACGCAGCTCGGCGGGGCGGAGCCTCTCCACGCCGGCATCAGAGAACATCTCCGAGAGAGCAAGGGTCTCAAGCTCCAACACGTCGTCGAACGGCTGAGCGCTCGGCACCCCTCGACGGACGAAGCCAAGCTCATGGAGATACGCAAGAGCGCGCCGGTTCTCGGAGTGCTGGCCAGCGTGTTCAACGGCGGCGGACGGCCCGTGCTTGTCGTGGATCTAGTGCTGCCGGGCGATCTTCACGAGTTGGAAGACTCCTACTCGCTCTGATTCAGAACCTGCCCCACAGCTCCCCCATTTCGCAACACTCGGCCTAAGCCGGGACATTCTTCGCATTACTGCTTTCCTTGCTATGTCATGAATTGATCCGGTTCGCCACGTGGCTTATGTGCGCATTTCTCCTAGCTCTATAAAGATCTTGAAGAAATCCCGCTAACTCGTGTTGTCAAGTCCCTGAGCTGTGGGTACCTTCATGACAACTCGACAAGACGAGTTAGCGACAAGACGACAAGCTAGGAGTAAGCCTCATGGCACTGCAAGGTCCCATCCCCGTCTCGTTCGACATGGTCTTCCCGCACGGCTGCTACATCGTGGGCGAGGTCGAGCCCGTCAAGGACTTCGACGCCTCGACCAACGGGCGCTTCGTCCAGACCCGCGACAAGCAGAGCGGAGAGCTCGTCTGGCAGGTCAGCGTCATGGACGCCGACCCCACGCTCAAGGCGGCTCAGAAGACCGTCTCTGTCAAGATCCTCAGCCCGGTACAGCCGGTTCCTCCGGCTCCGATGGCCGGGCTGCCGTTCACGCCGGTCGAGTTCGACCACATGACCGCAACGCCCTACGTCAACCAGGCCGGACGGCTGGCGTACTCGATCAAGGTTCGCGAGATGCGCGCTCCTCGTCCGGCCGGTAAGGCGCAGGCCGCTGCTAAGGACGCGGCGTGATGAGGCGACAGAAGACTCGTCCGGGCAGCACGATCGCGCTCAAGGTCGGCCAGGGCGCTGACGTGCGGAACCACCCGTATCCGCAGCGCTCACCGGTCCTGGGGCTCGTCTTCGGCGGTACGCAGGTGCTCGTCACCACGTCGGCCACCGATCACGTCACCTCCGACGACGTCGAGTTCGCTCGGACCCTGGCGCGAGAGGCCGCCATGTTCGCCGGAGCGGTGGAGCGCATGTTCCACGGCCTGCCGAACGAGCTTGGGGTGGCGGGTCGATGACGCTCAGCCCGTACACCTACGTCACTGTCTCCATGGGTCCCGATCAGCGGTCGCGGTTCACTGTCGCCTTCTGCTCGACGGAGCTGCGGGCGCGCGCCTGGCTCGGGGAGAACGACAAGCCCTGCTTCGACCTCGACACCTCGGACGCCTCAGTGACCGTCTCGACCTCCGGGCCGGTGACCGACGACGACCTGACCGTTGCTCGCGAGATCTTCAACGCCGCCGCTCGGTACCTCGCCGACTGCGAGCGACTGCACTCCGACCAGTCACACAAGGCCACCGACGGCGAAGCGGCCTGATGCTCAGCGGGGCCGCAGGAAGCGGCAACTTCCGGCGGCCCCTCGGTCTTCCGCACACACGCCACATGCATGGAAGGACTTCACCCTAATGTTCAAGAGGATGCCCGGCGACGAGCCGCACCGCATCGTCTCCACCACTCCCGACACGGCGGTGGTCTTCAAACCCGCCGTGGTGCAGACCCCGGCCATCATCACTCTGGTCATCTTCATCGCCCGGTTCGTAGCCGGCCTTTTCCGGCTGACCTGGCGGCACCCCATCGCTCTGGCGGCGATCGGGGTTCCCGCCGGCCTCTGCCTGGCGTACGGCTGGCGCGCTGCGCTGCTGTTCGTCGTTCCTGCTCTCGTCGCCCTGGGCACCTGGGCGGTCCTCGGCCGGCCGACATTCATGCGATGGATCGGCTGGCGACTGCTCGCCTTCGCGCGCTGGTTCTGGATCTACCGGCGGCACTGGCAACCGGTCATGACCGTCGCCGGGCTTGCTCGGCACATACGCGGACGGGAGTACGTTCCGCGGCTGGTCAAGGTGACCTCGAACTCCTGGGCCGACCGGCTCACCGTCCGCATGCTCGACGGCCAGGCGGCCAAGGACTGGTCCGACAGGATCGAGAACCTGTCCCACGGCTTCGGGTCGGAGAGTTGCCGGGTGGCGGTGGCCAAGGCCGGTCAGCTCGTGCTGACCTTTCCACGGCACGATCCGCTTGCCACGCCGATAGCCGCGCTTCCCATCCCGGACACACCGACGGTCGGACCGGTCGAGATCGGCAGGCAAGAGGACCACTCACCGTGGCTCCTCCGGCTGCATGGGACTCATGTCCTCGTCGCCGGGGCCACAGGGGCAGGCAAGGGCTCCATCATCTGGTCGGCGATTCGTGGGCTCATACCCGCGATGCACGCGGGCCTGGCCGAGATCTGGGCGCTCGACCCGAAGCTGATGGAGCTGTCGTACGGCAAGGCTCTCTTCGGCGGACGGTACGCGGCCGATCCCGCCGACTGCGCCGACCTGCTCGACGAGGCGGTGAGCGTCATGCAGAAGCGTGCGGCTCGCTTCGCCGAGGTTCAGCGGTCCCACACACCTACTCTTGACGACCCCTTCGTCCTGGTCGTGGTCGACGAGGTGGCGTTCCTTACCGCCTACCAGTCCGACAGGCAGCTCAAGCAGCGCATCTCCGCTGCTCTGGCCACGCTGACCACTCAGGGACGCGCGGTCGGTGTCGGCGTCCTGGCGGCTCTCCAGGACCCTCGCAAGGAGGTCATGAACATCCGCAACCTCTTCCCGGACAAGATCGCTCTGAGGCTCGACGAGTCAGAGCAGGTGGACATGGTGCTCGGTGACGGGGCTAGAGATCGCGGTGCACTGGCCGATCGCATCTCTCCTCGTCCAGAGCGCGGAGCGGGCGTCGGGTACGTGCGGCTGGAGACCAGTCCTGATCCGATTCGCGTCCGGGCCGCGTACGTCTCCGACGACGACATCCGCGCGATGGTCGGTGAGGTCCGATGACACTGGCTCACTTCCTCGACGGCCTCCGCTGCGCCTCCTGCGGCGTGCTGAATGTCCTCTGGCTCGACGCGATGCGCGGCTTGGTCGAGTGCTCCGAGTGCAGACAGATCGCGCTCACGTTCCCCGAGGTTGGAGAGGAGGTCCGTTGAACGACCGCAAGACTCCGCGAGCCATCCGCACGGCTCAACCGCTCGCCCGCGACGTGGCCGAGGAGATCGCCAAGCTTCACGGCGTCTGCATCCGTCCCGTGGCGCTCAAGCGGCTCGACATGACGACCGGCAAGTCAGAGGTCGTCGATGTCCCGTGCGGCTCGCCGCTGGAGAGCAAGTGTCCTTCGTGCGCCAAGCGCAACCGGCAGCTCCGGATGGCGCAGTGCCGGGAGGGCTGGCACCTCGACGAGGAACCGACCATCACGCCCGACGAACCGACCGACGGGCAGCGCTGGCTCGTCGAGTTCCGGGCCGACATGCAGGCCAAGCGCGACGAGGAGAGAAAGGCCGGCGGCGACACCTCCGACTTGGACGCCGTGCTCACCGGGCTCGACATCGAGATCAACGAAGCCGGGATGCGCGGAAACGTGCTGGGTCGTACGGAAACCAAGCGGGTCCGCTCGACCAAGCGCCGCCAGGACGCGCCCGACCTGCCCAAGCGGAAGATGGCCAGCACGACCCTGGGACGGACCTTCGAGTCGGCGGACGGCAGGACCTACCGACCTTCTCTGTTCGTCACGCTCACCCTGCCGAGCTACAGCAAGGTCATGAACGGCGCTCCCGTCGATCCGGATACGTACGACTACGTTCGGGCGGCCCGTGACGCGCTGCACTTCTCCAAGCTCGTGGACCGGTTCGTGCAGAACCTTCGCCGGGTCGCCGGGTACGACGTGCAGTACTTCGCCACGGTGGAGCCTCAGAAGCGGCTCGCCCCGCACCTGCACATGGCCGTCCGGGGCACCCTGCCGCGCGCCGAGATGAAGCAGATCGCGGCGGCCACCTATCACCAGGTCTGGTGGCCTCAGGCGGACGAAGCCCGCTTCGAGGGTGACCGACTGCCCATCTGGAACGACGGCTACGTGGACCCCGACACAGGCGAGGTCCTGCCCACCTGGGACGAAGCTCTCGACCAACTCGGCGACGAGCCCATGCACGTGATCCGCTTCGGCGATCAGGTGGACGTGAAAGGTGTGCTCGCCGGGTCACCGGACGCCGACCAGTGCATCCGGTACCTGTCCAAGTACCTGACGAAGAGCCTCGGCGAGAACTTGGACGGTCAGGCCCAGCGGGATCACGCGGCCCGCTTCGTCGACGCCCTCCGCTATGAGCCGTGCTCGCCCACCTGCCCGAACTGGCTCCGGTACGGCGTGCAGCCCAAGAACGCCAAGCCCGGGATGGTTCCCGGTTGCTGCCGGTCCAAAGCACACAAGCCCGAACACCTCGGCTACGCCGGTCGCCGGGTCCTCGTCTCCCGCAAGTGGAGCAACAAGACCCTCGCCGAGCACAAGCAGGACCGCCGTACCTGGGTCCTGGAAGCCCTCGGCCAGGCCGACGAGCCCACCGACCCACACCGCTACGTCTGGCAACCGGTCAGGCCGGGCGATCCCGAGGTCGCTCCGATCGGCGTCCGGCTCCTCAGGTCCATCGCCGAACGGCAGCGATGGCGGGCCCACCTGAGACGCCTCGAAGAACTTTCGGCAACTCCGCAGGCAGCCTGAGAGGAGGAGATCTTGGACCAACTGTTCACCGTCCCGGAAGCGGCCGAACTGCTCAGCACCTCGGTTCGCTTCGTCCGCCGACTAATCGCCGAACGCCGGATCGAGTTCGTGAAGGTCGGGCGGCACGTCCGCATACGAGAGTCCGCACTGATCGCCTTCGTCGTCGCCGGGACCGTCGCTCCCATGACGACCTTCGACGCAACCGGGAGGGCCGCCTGATGGCGAACAAGGAGAACCACCGCCGTTTCGGCAACATCCGCAAGCTGCCCTCGGGCCGGTTCCAGATCCGCTATCCCGGGCCGGATGGCCGGATCAGGACCGGTGAGGACACCTATGAGCGCAAGGGCGACGCCGATCGAGCGCTGACCCTGATCGAGGGGAAGATCCTCGCCGGGACGTGGACCGACCCTGAGCGGGCCAAGGTCAAGCTCGCAGAGTATTCGGCAACCTGGATCGACCAGCGTCCCGGGCTTCGGCCGAGGACGATCGACCTCTATCGCTGGCTGCTCAAGAAGCACATCACGCCGTACCTCGGCAACGTCTCGCTCGGCAAGCTATCCACGGCGATGATTCGGCAGTGGCGGGCGGACCTGCTCGGCAAGGGCGTCTCGGTCAGCATGGCGGCCAAGGCGTACCGCCTTCTCCGTGCCGTGCTCATGACGGCGGCCGAGGACGACGGGATCATCTCCCGCAACCCGTGCCGGATCCGCGGGGCCGGCGACGAGCACGCGGAGGAACGACCGGTCCTCTCCGTAGGGCAGGTCTTCGAGCTGGCGGACAAGGTCGGGCGCCGCCCGGTGAGCAGCATTCGAGGGCTCAAGAGAGGTGAGGGGCACCGCATCCGGTTCCAGCGGCATGGCGAGATGCGGACGTATCCGGAGGTCTTTCCGACGCGAGCGGAAGCCGAGCGGGCGCTATGGCGAATGATCGACACCGGGCAGGCCGACTGCACACACGATCGGCGCTACAGGGCCTTCGTGCTCCTGGCCACCTTCGCGAGCCTGCGATGGGGCGAGATCACCGCATTGACCCGAGCGGATCTCGACCTCGACGCGGGTACGGTTCGCGTTCGCCTGGCGTACGTGGAACGCTCCAATGGCGAGCTGGTTCTTGGTCCGCCCAAGTCCAAAGCGGGCAAGCGCATCGTCGGCGTCCCGCAAGCGATCATCCCCGCTCTCAAGGAACACCTGCGGCTCTACGTCAAGCCAGAGGCGGGAGCGCTGATCTTCGCTGGCATCAAGGGCGGCCCTATGCGCCGGAGCGGGTTCAACAAGCTCTCCGGCTGGATGGAGGCCGTGCGGGCGATCGGCGTCCCGGGGCTGCACTTCCATGATCTCCGTCACACGGGAAACATGATCGCGGCGGACTCGGGTGCTGGCCTCAAGGACCTCATGGCACGCATGGGACACGACAACGTCCGGGCCGCGATGATCTACCAGCACGCCGTCCGAGGAGCCGACAAACTGATCACCGACGCCATCGACAAGCACCTCATCGGGCATGAAGGGGCACGGGATGACGACGACGAAGACCCACCTGGCCTGCTGGTTCCAACCGCGTAATGGCACGCTAATGGCACGCAGAGATCAACAGCCCTAGGAAACACCAAAGCCCAGATACCGAATCCATCGGTCCACCTGGGCTTTCCCTATGAGAGCGGGTGACGGGAATCGAACCCGCGCTGTCAGCTTGGGAAGCTGATGTTCTGCCATTGAACTACACCCGCGCAAACCCGAAGGCCGCGTCCCCCACTGTAGCGGAAACTTGCCCCGCAACAGCAATCCCGGCCAACACTCTTCGAACGAGACCGGTAAGTTGCTCACCGTGTTGCTATCTGACCGTGACATCCTCGCTGCGATCGAATCCGGCCGTCTGAGCATCGACCCGTTCGACCCGGAGATGATCCAGCCGTCCAGCATCGACGTTCGGCTCGACCGCTTCTTCCGGGTGTTCGAGAACCATCGGTACCCGCACATCGACCCGTCCGAGGAGCAGCCGGATCTCACGCGGATGGTGGAGCCGGATGGGGATGATCCGTTCATCCTGCATCCGGGTGAGTTCGTGCTGGCCTCCACGTACGAGGTGGTGAGCCTGCCGGATGATCTGGCGTCGCGGCTGGAGGGGAAGAGTTCGCTGGGGCGGCTGGGGTTGCTGACGCATTCGACGGCCGGGTTCATCGATCCGGGGTTCAGCGGGCATGTGACGCTGGAGTTGTCGAACGTGGCGACGTTGCCGATCAAGCTGTGGCCCGGGATGAAGATCGGGCAGCTGTGCGTCTTCAGGCTGAGCTCGCCGGCGGAGCATCCGTACGGGTCGAGCAAGTACGGGTCGCGCTACCAGGGGCAGCGGGGTCCGACGCCGTCGCGGTCGTTCCGGAACTTCCACCGGACGAAGATCTGAACAAGATGAACAGTAGATGAACACATGGGGAACGTATGGGTGACTTCACGGGCCTGACCGCGCCCGCGTGAAGGGTTACGGGCCGCCCTGAAGTGGGCTCGAGCAGCAAAAAACCGCCTAAACTACGCGGTTCTGCGGTGTCGTACAACATACGTCGGGTAGCCAGTAGGCGAAGGGGACATGAAGTTCGCATTTCGCCTGGTTAGCCATACCCTCTTCCACGGACCATCCCCGCACATCTGGAGAACGACGTGCGTCTGCGTCTCACGCCACGTGAGGACAGCTACTACGACCTGTTCGCCGACTCGGCGAACAACCTGGTCACGGCATCCCGTCTACTGGTTGAGATCATCAGCGACGGATCGGACAGGGAGTCCCTGGCCGAGAAGATGCGCGCCTGCGAGCACGCCGGTGACGAACGCACCCATGCGATCATGAACCGGCTCAACGAGAGCTTCATCACCCCGTTCGACCGCGAGGACATCTACCGGCTGGCCTCGAACCTCGACGACGTGATGGACGCCATGGAGGCCGCCTCCGACCTCATCGTCCTCTACCAGCTCGACCACCTCCCCAAGGACGTCGTGCGCCAGGTGGAGGTGCTGGAGCGGGCGGCGGAGCTGACCGCCGAGGCGATGCCGCGCCTGCGGTCGATGAAGAACCTCAACGAGTACTGGATCGAGGTCAACCGCCTGGAGAACCAGGGCGACCAGGTCTACAGGAGGCTGCTGGCCAAGCTGTTCAGCGGTGAGTACGACGCCCTCACCGTGATGAAGATGAAGGAGGTCGTCGACGCACTCGAAGAGGCGGCCGACGCCTTCGAGCACGTGGCCAACACCGTCGAGTCGATCGCGGTCAAGGAAAGCTAGGCCCGACAGTGGACCTCACGCTCGGCCTCGTCATCGGTGTAGTCGTCATCGCCCTGGTCTTCGACTACACCAACGGGTTCCATGACGCGGCGAACGCCATCGCGACCTCCGTCTCGACCAGGGCCCTGACCCCCAGGGCCGCGTTGTTCATGGCCGCCGCCATGAACTTCATCGGCGCCCACCTGGGCACCCAGGTCGCCCAGACGGTGGGCAAGGGCATCATCGACGCTCCGGACGGCTCACACGGCCTGGTCATCGTGGCCGCGGGGCTGATCGGCGCGATCACCTGGAATCTGATCACCTGGTACTTCGGCCTGCCGTCCTCCTCCAGTCACGCGCTCATCGGCGGCCTGGTGGGCTCCGCGCTGGCCTCGGCCAGCGTGGTGCACTGGGACGGCGTCGTCGAGAAGGTCGTCATCCCCATGATCCTGTCGCCGCTGATCGGGTTCAGCCTCGCCGCGGCGATCATGATCGCAATTTATTGGATCTTCCGCAACAGCCAGCCTGGGCGGACCAACCGCGGCTTCCGCTACGCGCAGACCGTCTCGGCCGCCGCCATGGCGCTCGGGCACGGCCTGCAGGACGCGCAGAAGACGATGGGCGTCATCTTCCTGGCGCTCGTCGTCGGCGGGTTCGCCCAGCCCACGGACCCGATCCCGCAGTGGGTCATCCTGGCCGCCGCCGGGGCGATCTCGCTGGGCACGTACGCGGGCGGCTGGCGCATCATGCGCACGCTGGGGCGGCGCATCATCGCGCTGGACCCGCCCCAGGGGTTCGCCGCGGAGTCGGCGGCGGCGACCGTCCTGTACGGGGCCGCCATCGGTTTCGGGGCACCCATCTCCACCACGCACACGATCACCTCGGCGATCATGGGTGTGGGGGCCACCAAGCGGCTCAGCGCCGTGCGGTGGGGCGTGGCGGGCAACATCGTGACCGCCTGGATCCTGACCATCCCCGCCGCCGCGATCGTGGCGGCGGTGTCCTACTTCATCCTGCACGCCATCGTCGAAGGCTGATCACGCGAGGAGGCGTGCACGACGTCACGCGGGGCGTACCTCACGTCACTCCGGGGCGTACATCACGTCCACGTCCCACCGGTTGAACCCGAGGGACTCGTACAGCCTGATCGCCGCCGTGTTGGTCTCGTCCACGTACAGCATCGCCTGGGCGAGACCACGCGAGCGCAGGTGGCTCAGGCCGGCGAGGGTGAGCGACCGGCCGAGGCCGGTGCCCTGCTGGGAGGGGTCGACGCCGACGACGTACACCTCTCCCAGCGGCTCGTGGCCGTGGTCGGTGGAGCCGTGGATCTTCGTCCAGTGGAAGCCGGCCAGCCGGTCGCCGCGGCAGGCCAGGATGAAGCCCTCGGGGTCGAACCAGGGCTCCCGCTCGCGCAGCAGCAGGTCGTCCATCGTCCACGCGCCCTGTTCGGGGTGGTGGGCGAAGGCGGCGGCGTTCACCTTGAGCCAGGCCTCCTCGTCCTGCCCCGGCACGAACGCGCGCAGGCTCACGCCCGGCGGCAGCGTGTACGCGGCCAGCGGGGCGTACAGGGAGCGGCGCATCTGCCACAGCGAGCGGACCCGTTCGAAGCCGAACGCGGTGGCCAGCGCTCCGGCGCCCGCGTGGTCGCCGTGGGCCCACAGCCGCAGCCGGCCGTTCGTCAGGTCGGTGATCGCGCGCAGCAGGGTCGTGCCGTTGCCCTGGCGGCGGTGCGCGGGGTGGATGACCAGCTCGACGCTCGGCCCCTCGACCTCGTCCGTGGGATCGACGTGCGCGTACCCCGCCAGCGTCGAATCCGCCCAGAGCAGCACGGAGCGGGCCTGCGGGTCGCCGCCGTAGCGGAGGTGCAGCATCACGTGCTCGTTCAGCGGACGCACGCCGTCCGCCTCCGTCGCCGCCTCCACCACGCCGAGCACCCCGGCGATCTCCTGGTCGTCCAGCCGTTCCCTGATCTCTGCGCGCGCGTTCACAGAACGAACTCTAGGTAGCTGGTGTTAAGAGGTCGATCCTGGTCGGTTGCGTCTCGATCGCGGTCTGCTGAGCCGGGCCTGCGATCGAGCTTGGGTGGCCCAACCATTTGCGGGGTTCGGGCCGGCCCTGCGCTGCC
>NZ_BAAAQX010000079.1:0-19275 GCF_039531895.1 Nonomuraea monospora | reverse complement strand
TTACGGCGGTTATGGCGGGAAGGAAACACCCGGTTACATTCCGAACCCGGAAGTTAAGCTTCTCTGCGCCGATGGTACTGCACTCGGGAGGGTGTGGGAGAGTAGGTCACCGCCGGACAATCTTTATAGGAAAGAGCCCCGACCAGCACCGGTCGGGGCTCTTTTCATTTCCCCCGTGCATAGGGCGCTTTCCGGGCATGACGGAGTTCCGGTGGCGGCCCTCTGATCTTCGGGTCACTCTGGAAGCGTGACGGCTTCTCCCCCTTCAGGCCAGACCTCCGAGCCGGAACGGCCTCGCCGCCGGCGTCCGCGTCTCCTGGTCTGGACGCTCACCCCGATCTCGCTCACGCTGCTGACGGCGGGGGTGACCGACTTCGTCGCTGACGTGTATGGCATGCCCGGCTCGTTGTTAGAGGTTCTGGGTGAGAAGGACAGCCTGGTCAGCATGGCCTTGGGGGCGTTGGGCCTGTTCGTGGCCGCTGTGCTGATCCTGGTGCGGCGCCGGGGCGAGGCGAGGATGCCCAGGCAGGAGCGTGCGCTGGGCCGGTACGGCAGGGGTCGGGCGGGCAGGCGCACGCTGGCGGGCCGCTCCGGAACGACAGGGCTGCCAGGTGGCCCCGGCGTGCCAGGAGCGACGGGCGGCCCAGGCATGGCAGTGGTGCAAGGCGGCTACGGAACGGCAGGAGCGGCGGGCGGCTCCGGAACGGGAGGGGCTGCGGGCGGCTCCGGAACGGGAGGGGCTGCGGGCGGCTCCGGAACGGGAGGGGCTGCGGGCGGCTCCGGAACGGGAGGGGCTGCGGGCGGCTCCGGCGCGGCAGGGGTGCAAGGCGGTTCCGGAACGGCAGGAGCTCCGGGTGACTCTGGCGCGGCAGCGGTGGCAGGCGGCTCTGGCGCGGCAGGGGGCGGTGAGGCGCCGGCGGGAGCGTCCGGGGCGCAGGATCGCGAGCGCGATGGCTCGTGTGGCGAGCACGAGCGCGAACGTGAGCATGAGCGTGAGCGTGAGCATATGGAACGTTCCATTGAGGTGGGAGGTGATAATCCCGGGGTGGCGATGACCGGCGACAGGGCGACGGCCGTGAACGTCGGGCACGTGGACGTCGTCGGTGACGTGCGGCTGCCGCCCCGCCCGCAGGTGCCCACCCGCCCGGTGCAGCTCCCGCCCCGCCCACCGGGCCTGCTGGGCAGGGACGAGACCGTGGCGGAGCTGCGGGAGCGGCTGGTCGGCGGCAGGACGCAGCCGTGCGTGGTGGCCGTGCACGGGCTGGGCGGGGTGGGCAAGACGAGCCTGGCCCTGGAGTACGCCCACCGGCACCTGCGGGACTACCAGCTCGTCTGGCAACTGCCCGCCGCCGACCCGGCCGTGCTGTCGGCCGCGTTCGCCCGGCTGGCGGCGCTGCTGGGGTTACGGGAGACGGTGGACGCGGCCGACCCCGTCGATCAGGTGCACGCCGCGCTGGCCGCCCGTACGGACCCCTGGTTGCTGATCTTCGACAACGCGCCGGAGGCTGATGCCCTGTGCCCTTTTCTACCTCCGGCGGGGCCGGGGCACGTGCTGATCACCAGCCGGTCCGGGAACTGGCCGCGCGAGCAGGGCTTGGAGCTGCCGGTGCTGGAGCCGGAGCCGGCGGTGGCGCTGCTGCTGTCGCGTTCTGGGCAGGAGGACGCGGCGGCGGCCTCGGCCGTGGCGGCCGAGCTGGGCGCGCTGCCGCTGGCGCTGGAGCAGGCGGCGGCGTTCATGGCGGAGACCGGGCTGGCCCTGGGCGAGTACCTCGATCTCCTGCACGAGCAGCGGGCCGGGCTGCTCGCGCAGGGGCAGGCGTGGGGGTACGCGGAGCGGATCACGACGACGTGGCAGCTCGCGTTCAGGAACCTGGCGGGCACCAGCCGGCAGGCGATCGCGCTGCTGCGGGTGCTGGCCTGCTACTCGCACGAGCCCATCCCGTACCATCTGCTGTTGTCGCAGCTCGAAGGGCGGACGGCGCGCGAGCTGTTCGCCGACGACGTGCAGCGGCAGCGGGCGTACGGGCGGTTGCCGGGCTCGCGGGTGCGGCTGGTGCGGGACTTCCGGCCGTGGATGAGCGCGGTGGCGGTGTTGCAGGAGCTGCCGCGCGACCCGCTGGCGATCACCGCCGCCGTGGGCGCGCTGCGCGGCCACAGCCTGATCGGGCAGCCGATGGAGGGCACGGTGTCGGTGCATCGCCTGGTGCAGGCGGTCACCCTCGACCAGCTCCCGCCGCACGAGCAGCAGCGCTGGCGGGACGCCGCCTCGGTGCTCCTGGAGTCGGTGCTGCCCGACGATCCGACCCGGATGCGGGCCTGGCCACGGTACGCCATGCTCCTGCCGCACATCCTGGCCGCGCTCAGCCCGACCTCGCCCGGCATGGACAAGACCGCGCAGTACCTGGGGGCGAGCGGCGACTACCGTACGGCCAGGTCGTTGTTCCAGGAGATCTGCGACGCGCTGATCGCGAAGCTGGGGGCCGAGCATCCGTCCTCACTGACCGCCCGCCACGAGCTGGCGCGGTGGACGGGCGAGCTGGGGGACGCGGCTGCGGCGCGGCGGCAGTACGCGGAGCTGCTGCCGATCAGGATGAGCCAGATGGGCGCCGAGCACCCGACCACCCTGACCATCCGCCACGAGCTGGCGCGGTGGACGGGCGAGCTGGGCGACGCGAGCGCGGCCAGGGAGCAGTACGCCGAGCTGCTGCCGGTGAGCGTACGGGTGCAGGGCCCCGAGCACCCGAACACGCTGACCATCCGCCACGAGCTGGCCCGCTGGACGGGCGAGCTGGGGGACGCGGCGGCGGCGCGCGACATGTACGCCGACCTGGTGCCCATCAGGGAACGCGTCCAGGGGCCCGACCATCCCGACACGCTCGCGGCCAGGTCCAACCTGGCCCAGTGGACGGGGCAGGCGGGCGATCCGGCGGCGGCCCGCGACCAGTACGCGGCGCTGCTGCCGATCAGGGAACGGGTGCAGGGCCCGAAGCACCCGTCCACGCTCATCAACCGGCACGAGCTGGCCCGGTGGACGGGCGAGCTGGGCGAGGCGCAGGCGGCCCGCGACCAGTACGCGGCCCTGCTCGTCGTGCGGGAGCGGGTGTCCGGCCCCGACCACCCCGACACGCTGACCATCCGGCACGAGCTGGCGCGGTGGACGGGCGAGCTGGGGGACGCGGAGGCGGCCCGCGACCAGTACGCGGCGCTGCTGCCGATCCGGGAGCGGGTCCAGGGGCGCGACCATCCGGACACGCTGATGGCCAGGGCGAACCTGGCCCAGTGGACGGGGCAGGTCGGGGATCCGGCGGCGGCCCGCGACCACTACGCGGCCCTGCTGCCGGTCAGGGAGCGCATCCTCGGGCCGCAGCACCCGTCCACCCTGATCACCCGGCACGAGCTGGCCCGCTGGACCGGCGAGCTGGGCGACGCCGTCTCGGCCCGTGACCAGTACGCGGAGCTGCTCATCCGCCGCGAGCACGCTTCGGGGGCCGAGCATCCCGACACCCTGACCACCCGGCACAACCTGGCCTACTGGACAGGCCAGGCGGGTGACGCCGAGGCGGCGCGCGACCAGTGCGCGGCGCTCCTGCGCATCAGGGAGCGCGTGCTGGGGGCCGAGCATCCGGACACTCTGATCACCTGGCACAACCTGGCCTACTGGACGGGGCAGGCGGGTGACGCCGAGGGTGCCAGGGACCAGTACACGGGGCTGCTCCGGGTGCGGGAGCGGGTGCTGGGGGCCGATCATCCCGACACGCTGACGATCCGGCACGAGCTGGCGCGGTGGATCGGCGAGCTGGGGGACGCGGAGGCGGCCAGGGACGCGTACACCGCTCTGCTGCCTCTGCGTGAGCAGGTGTCCGGCGGTGAGCATCCCGACACGCTGACCGCGCGTGCCAACCTGGCTTACTGGACGGGGCAGGCGGGCGATCCTGGGGCGGCCCGCGACCAGTGTGCGGTGCTGCTGCCCGTCAGGGAACGCGTGCTCGGTCCGGATCATCCGGCGACGCGGACGACCAGGGAGCAGCTCGCCTACTGGAGCGAGCGTGCGTAGGGGGCGGCGAAGGCGCGGGAGCGATCGTGCTTGGCGGGTGCCGGGTGTGAGGTGGGAGCGTGCGTGCCTTGTGGGCGCTGAGCGTGGGGTGGAGTGTTCGTGCTCAGTGGGCGCCGAGGGTGGCGGCGGCGACCACGAGCAGGAGCGTGCCCGAGACCGCCGAGATCCGGCGCGCCGCCTGGGGCGTGCCGGTCAGGGCGGTGCTCGCCCGGGCCGTGGCGACGGCGATCAGGCCGTAGAGCGCGGCACAGTTCACGACGTGCAGCAGGCCGAGCGCCGTGAGCTGGAACCCGAGCGGCACGCCGGTCCCCGTGGAGATGAACTGCGGCATCAGCGACAGGTAGAGCAGCAGCCCCTTCGGGTTGAGCAGGGCGGTGAGCATGCTCTGCCGCAGCACCTTGCCGCGCGGCTCGGCGGCCGGCGCGTCGAGGGCGGGGCCGGTGCGAGAGCGCAGCGACATGAGCGTCCTGACGGCCAGGAAGATCAGGTAGGCGGCGCCGGCGTACCGCATCGCGGGCAGGGCGGCGGGGACGGCGCGCAGGGCGGCGGCGAGCCCGGCGGCGGCCAGGACGGTGTGCACGGCGTAGCCGCAGCAGATGCCCGTCACCGCCGTCAGCCCGGTCCTGCGGCCCTGGCCGAGGGAGCGGGCCATCACGTAGAGCATGTCCGGGCCCGGGGTGCAGATCAGCAGCAGATCCATGCCCAGGAACAGGAGCAGCAGCTCGGTGTCCATGATGTACCTCCTCGTGCTTGCGACGGTAGTCGAGCGGGGATGGCACACGATGGTGGATTTGTGCTGACGGGGTGGTGTGCGTGGCAGGATGTTGCGTCATGGATGCGATTGACCGCAGGATCCTCCAAGAGCTGCAGCGGGACGGGCGGCTCAGCAACACCGAGCTGGCCGATCGGGTGGGGTTGACGCCGTCGCCGTGCCTGCGGCGGGTGCGGCAGCTTGAGGAGAGCGGGGTGATCCGCGGGTACCGGGCGCTGCTCGACGGGGGCGCGGTGGGGCGGGGGTTCCAGGCGTTCGTCACCGTGGTGATGAGGTATGAGGATCACGACACGGTGGCCGAGTTCGAGCGGCGGGTGTCGGGGATGCCGGAGGTGGTGGAGGCGTATCGGCTGTTCGGGGATCCGGACTTTCTGCTGCGGGTGGCGGTGGCGGATCTGGGGGCGTACGAGCGGTTCTACTCCGAGACGCTGTCGGGGCTGCCCGGGGTGGCGCAGGTGACGTCGCACCTGGCGATGAAGGCGGTGAAGGCGGATGTGGGGTTGCCGGTGAGATGAGCCGACCCGGCGCGGGGCGGTTGCGCCCCCTGAGCTGGGCGCCGAAGCCGCCCCGAGGCAGACGGGCGAGCCGCACGGCGCGCGTCTTGTGCCCGGGATAGGTGGGCGGGTCATGTGGCGCGCGTCCGGTGCCCCGGGGCAGGTGGGCGGGTCGTGCGGCGTGTGGCCGGTGACCCGCCCGAGCCCGGCTACTGGGGCAGCACCAGGAGGGCGTCGCCGACGGCGCGTTCGGCGCCGTCCGATGGGCGGTTGACGACCTTGTTGCCGACGACCATGGCCGTGGAGCCGCCGCCGTCCAGGTTGATCGCCTGGGTGGCGCCCATCCACCGCATGAACTGGGCCGCCTCCACGAAGTTGGCCCCCACCGTCACGCCCGGCTGGCGTCCGTCGATGGTGGCCAGGATCAGGCTGCCGTTGCGGGTGGTGCCGAGGAGGGTGCGCGGGTGCCGGCGCAGGATCATGTTGATCGAGTCGTGCCCGTCCAGCTTGGCGGTGATCTTGACCTTGCCGTTGCGGACGAGGCCGACGCCGCCCGCGATCACGTTCAGCTCAGGGGTGAGCTGGAGCGCCCGCTTGGTGCGCAGGTCGACCAGCTTGGTGTCGATCTCGACCTTCCAGTCCTGCCAGGCGTGCTCGTTCAGCCAGTCGGCGGCCACGCCGTTGCCGTGCAGCACCCGCATGCCGGCGGTCACCGCGCCGCCCGAGGCGCGCAGGCCGACGACCTTGTTGTTCGCGTCGATGACGGCGTCGACCCCGCCCGTGGGCGTCTTGGCGCCGAACTCCTCCGTGTACAGCACCAGCTCGTCGGTCGTGGTGGCCCGGTTGATGCCGTTGACCTCGACCCGCTGGCCGTCCTGGGAGATCGCCGTGACGGTCGACTTCAGCTCGGTGATCTTGGCGGTGCGGCCCTTGAGCACGACGGCGGAGCGGCCGGGCACGGCCTCGCTGAGCAGCTTGCCGCCGACGACGGACGCGCCGAGGGGCTCGCCGCGCAGCGCCGGGGAGGTGTGGATGTTGAAGAAGCCGCCGTTGACGCCGAGCAGCGCCTTGCGGGCCTTGGCCATCGACGAGACGGTCTCCCGCTTGGCCACGCTGGTGCCGAGCGAGGCGGCGTACGAGCCGCGGAACGTCCTGACGTCGATCAGGGCGACCTTGACCTGCCACGGGCCGGTGGTCTTGACCCCGTCGTCACCGAGGTAGTCGACCTTGACCTTCAGCCCGGCGTCCTTGAGCTTCTTGGCCATCTCGTCGGCCTTCTTCTTGTCCTTTAAGGACCACAGGCCGACCCGGACCATGTAAACGGTCTGGGAGGGGGCGTCGGCCACGCCGGGCCGCACCACCTTCTGCACGCTGGGCGTCTCACCGGCCGCCTCCACCTCGGCGGCCACGGTCTCGGCCGTCGAGAGCGCCCCGGCGTCGCGCCCGTTGGGCATCAGGATGCTCACCGTGTAACCGTCGGTGGACGTGCCTGCCTTCACGTCGTACAGGTCGATGCCCTGCGCCACGGTGGTCATCGTCTTGGTCGGCACGGGCCGGGCGCCCAGCGGGAACTTCGCCGACGGGAACCGCACCGACTGCTGCTCCGCTGTCGCGGGCAACGCGGTGAGGGTAAGCGCCGCGGCTATGGCCAGGCCGCCGGCGAGGGTGCGTCGAGACATGAACTCTCCAGAGGGCGGAAAAGGGACCGCACCATAGTGGCGAGATCAAGGTCTCCGGGGCAGCCGAACGCGCCAAAGGAGTAAAGAGGTTACGGAATCGACACAAGAAACGGGTACCCTTTGAGCATGAATCGCTTGCGCATGTGGTGGCGGCCCGCAGACGGCCGCTGATTTTCCCATGCGTGGGCCGTCCCCGAGACGGCCCGGCAGGCGAAGGGGCTCCTCTTCAGGGACGGCATGATCCCGAAGGAGGAGAAACCCGATGAACGACGTCGTGCTGACAGGTGACCGCCCCACCGGGCCGCTGCACCTGGGCCACTATTTCGGCTCGCTCGCCAACCGCGTCCTGCTGCAGGACCTCCATCCCATGTACGTGCTGATCGCCGACTACCAGGTGATCACCGATCGCGACCTGCCAGGCGAGATCCGGCGGCACACCACCGAGCTGCTGCTCGACTACCTGGCGGTCGGCATCGACCCGGCCAAGGCGACGATCTTCCAGCACAGCGCGATCCCCGAGCTGAACCAGCTTCTGCTGCCGTTCCTGAGCCTGGTGTCGGTGTCCGAGCTGGGGCGCAACCCCACGGTGAAGGACGAGATCGCGCACAGCACGCAGTCGGCCGTGAGCGGCCTCATGTTCACGTACCCCGTGCACCAGGCGGCCGACATCCTGTTCTGCAAGGGCACGCTGGTGCCCGTCGGCAGGGACCAGCTTCCGCACCTGGAGGTGGCTCGTCTGGTCGCGCGGCGCTTCAACGAGCGTTACGGCCAGGTGTTCCCGCTGCCGGAGGCCATGATGGGCGCGCAGCCCCTGCTGAAGGGCCTGGACGGCGGCAAGATGAGCAAGAGCCGCGGCAACGCGATCGCCCTGTCGGCCACCGAGGACGAGACCGCCGCCCTCATCCGCAAGGCCCGCACCGACGCCGAACGGCTGATCACCTTCGAGGAGGAGCGCAGGCCCGAGGTGGCCAACCTGCTCACGCTGGCCGGGCTGTGCCTGGGGCGGGCGCCGGTGGAGCTGGCCGAGGAGATCGGGGACGGGGGCGCGGTCACGCTCAAGCGGGTGGTGACGGAGGCGGTCAACGAGTTCCTGCGGCCGATCAGGAAGCGGCGGGCCGAGCTGACCGAGGGGGATGCGCGGCGGATCCTGGCGGAGGGGAACGAGCGGGCCCGCGAGCGTGCGGTCCGCACCCTGGAGGAGGTGCGGGTCGCGATGGGCTTCTAGCGGCTTCTAGTGGTGGGGCTTGTGGGCGATGGCCAGCTCGGTCGTCGGGGAGCCCAGCGGGCGGCGGTGGCGGATGCGGCCGAAGCCCGCCGCCCGCAGCAGGACGCTCACCTCGTCCAGTCCGCGCACCCGGCCACCCACGGCGACCAGGTAGTTCAGATCCAGCAGGTGCAGGAGGGTGCGGCTGGCCCGGCCGGGCATGAGGCTGTCGCCGAACTGGTCGCCGACCACCACCACGCCGCCAGGGCGCAGGGCCGCCGCCACGCGCCGCAGCAGCAGGCCCGCCTCCTCGTCGCTCAGCCCGTGCACGATGTTGAACAGCAGGACGACGTCGTACCCGCCGCCGAGGTCGTCCTCCAGGAACGAGCCGGCCCGCGACGTCAGCCGGGGGTGGGCGGCGGCGGAGGCGAGCGCGTCCGGCAGGTCGATGACGGTGGCGTGCAGTCGCGGGCGGCGGCGCAGCAGGGCCAGGCTGAACAGGCCGTGCCCGCCGCCCACGTCCAGCAGGCGCCGGGCGGCGCGCGGCACGGGGATGGCGCGGGCGGTGGCCGGCGCCTGGCGGGCCGCCATCGCGGCTGTCCACGCGTGGAACGAGCGTGACAGTTCGGGGTCGTTCTGCAGTGACGCGTAGAACGGGGTGGCGGGGGCGCCGTCGCGGATCGCCTTCTCCAGGCCGGGCCAGATGGTGGTGGCGGTGCGTTCCCAGAACGTCAGGCCGGGCAGCAGTGACGCCGGTGAGCCGGTGGTGAGCCAGCGCCGGGACGTGCGGGTCAGGCGGTAGCGGCCGTTCCTGACGCGGAGGTAGCCGAGGCCGGTCAGGGCGTGTAACAGGACGCCGGTGGCGTGCGGGTCGAGGGTGAGTGCGGTGGCGAGTTCGGCGCCGGTGGACGGGCGTTCGCGCAGGGCGTCGAAGAGGCCCGTCCTGGCCGCCGCGACGATCGCGTGCAGGCCCATGGCGCCGAAGTAGTCGAACATCGGGGGCACGATCGACAGCCGGTGGGCGGCGGCTTCGAGGGCGTTGTAGAAGAGGGGCACACTTGCGACCGTAGGCCGTGCGGTGCGGTGCACCGCCGCAACGTAGGCGCGGGCTAACGCGTCTGGTACACCTTGCGCAGCGTCTCGTGCACGATCCAGGTGGTTCTGGCGCCCTCGGCGAGCAGGCCCACGTCTCCCGGCCCGACCTCGATCGTGGTGCCGCCCTCGACGGCGATCGTGGCACGCCCCGACAGCACGACGAACAACTCGTCCCGCTCCACGTCCGTCACGACGCCGGGGGTGATCTCCCAGATGCCCCGCCCGCCGCCCAGCTCCAGCGAGGAGGTGACGGGGTCGCCCGCGACGATCTGCGCCGGGTCGAGCTCGTCGGGGGTGAGCCGCACGTCGTGGACGGGCACGGCGAAGGCTCCTGCGGTGGCGAGCATGCGGCTCAGATCGGATACGTCAGGCATCAGCACATCAGACATATCGCCCATTCCAGCACATCAGCGGCTCTCTCGGCGGAACGACTCCAGCGCCAGTAGCGCCACGTGCAGCGACAGGCACGACTCGACGTCGTCCAGATCGGTGTCGAGGATGCGTTCGAGGCGGCGCAGGCGGTCGTAGAAGGCGGGCCTGGACAGGTGGGCCTTCTGCGCCGCGACGGCCTTGTTGCGGCCCGAGTCGAGATAGACGCGCAGGATCCTGGTCAGGTCGCCGCCGCGCTGTGCGTCGTGGGCGAGCAGCGGCCCCAGCTCCCGCTCGGCGAACGTCTGCAGCCGCGCGTCGTCGCGCAGCAGGTGCAGCAGGCCGCGCAGGCGCAGGTCGGGCAGCCGGTAGAAGGGACGGCCGTCCGGCTGGCGGACCGCCACGTCGGCCACCTGCTCGGCCTCCAGGAAGCTGCGGCGTACGTCCCTGATCGACTCCACCACCGAGCCGGCGGCCAGCACGAACGCCGAGCCTGGCCCCCACAGCATGCGCAGCCGCTCGGCCAGCGAGGTCAGCGCGGGCTCGGCCTGGGTGCGCGGCGGCAGCGGCAGCAGCACCCCCACCCGCTCCTGGTCGAGCGCGCCGACCAGGGCGGGCAGGCGGGCGTCGCGGCAGGCGGCGGCGGTCGCCTCGGCCAGCTCCCCGAGCTGCGCCTGCCCGTCGAGCGCCTGGTCGATGTGCTCGGTGGGCCGGATGACGACGCTGATCAGCTTGCGGCCCGTGAGCGGCACGCCCACCGCGCGGGCGCGGGCGGCGGCCTCGTCGGGGTCGGCGTAGGCGTGCGTGAGGATGCCGGTGATGATCGTGCCGTGCGCCTGGCGTTCCAGGGACTCCTGGTGGCGCTCCAGCAGGCGGCCCAGCGCGAGGGTGGTGGCGGCGCGCTCGGCCAGCACCATGTCGCGCGGCGACGGCGCCGCGTCGCAGAGCAGGATGAGCCGTCCCCAGTCCTGCCCGCGCGCGCCGACCGTGGTGACCAGCCAGCCGGACGCCGGGTCGTACGCCGTGCGCTCGGCCGGGGCGACCGCCCGCGACCTGGTCTCCCACCCCGCCAGCAGGGCGCCCGCGTCGCGTCCGGCCGACTCGGCGGCCAGCACCTGGTGCGCGAGGTTCTCCAGCAGCACGGGACGCCCCGACAGCCGCGCCACCTGGGCCAGCACCTCGGCGGGGGAGGCGCCCTCGACCGACAGCTCGGTGAAGACCTCGTGCAACTGCTCGGAGGCGCGCAGCTCCTCGAGCTGGATGTCGATGATGCGCTCGTGCACCGACTCGGTGATCTGCACGAACGGCGTCTCGCGGGTCAGCACGATGACCGGGAAGCCGTGCTCCTCGGCCGACTTGACCACGGCTCGCGGCAGCTCGCGGACGAACCTGCGGCCCAGCTCCACGATCAGCCCGGAGGCCCCCACAGAGGACAGCTCGCCGATGTAGTCGGCGAGCTTCTCCGGGTCCTCCGGCAGCGCCACTCCGGTGGTCAGCACCAGCTCCCCGCCGCGCAGCAGGTGCGCGATGTCGGCGATCTCGCCGACGTGCACCCACCGCACCTTGGTGTCGAGCCGGTCGGCGCCCGCCACCACGCGCGGGCTGCCCCGGCGCACGGTCTCCAGGGCGAGGACGTCGGCGATGGTGGGCAACACGGGGCAGAGCCTAGCCGATCAGCCTGTAAGAACGGCCAAGGGTCAAATTACACTTTGCGCCCCTTGTCATGTATTGAGGTCCTCCTCGCGGTACTCCCTCTGAGGTTCGCGTACGCGCAGCTCAACGCGGCGGATCTTGCCTGAGATGGTCTTCGGTAGCTCGTCGAACTCCAGCCGCCGCACCCGCTTGTACGGAGCCAGCTCCCTGCGGCAGTGCTCGAAGATCGACCGGGCCGTCTCCTCGCCCGGCTCGAAGCCGGGAGCGAGCGTCACGTACGCCTTCGGCACGGCCAGCCGCACCGGGTCGGGCGCGGGCACCACGGCGGCCTCGGCGACGGCGGCGTGCTCCAGCAGCACGCTTTCCAGCTCAAACGGCGAGATGCGGTAGTCGGAGGCCTTGAAGACGTCGTCGGTCCTGCCCACGTAGGTGATGTAGCCGTCGGCGTCGCGGGTGGCGACGTCGCCCGTGTGGTAGAAGCCGTCGCGCACAGCCTCCGCCGATCCACCGACATATCCGGACATGAGGCCTAGGGGGCGGCGGTCGTCCAGCGGCAGGCAGATCTCCCCGTCATCACCTTGCTCGCCCGAGACCGGGTCGATCAGCACGATGTCGTAGCCGGGCAGCGGCAGCCCCATCGAGCCGGGCCTGACCGCCTCATCAGGGGCGTTGCCGATCTGCGCCGTCGTCTCGGTCTGGCCGTAGCCGTCCCTGATCGTGAGGCCCCAGGCCTTGGCCACCTGGTCGATGATCTCGGGGTTGAGCGGCTCGCCGGCGGCCACCGCCGTGCGCAGGGGCAGCTTCCAGGCGGCCAGATCCTCCTGGATGAGCATCCGCCACACGGTCGGCGGCGCGCAGAACGTGGTCACCCGCTCCTCGCGCAGCACCTCCAGCAGCGCGGGCGCGGAGAAGCGCCGGTAGTCGTGGACGAGCACGGTGGCGCCGGCGTTCCACGGGGCGAACACGTTGCTCCACGCGTGCTTGGCCCACCCAGGCGAGGACACGTTCAGGTGCACGTCGCCAGGCCGCACCCCGATCCAGAACATCGTCGACAGGTGCCCGGCAGGGTAGGAGGCGTGCGTGTGCTCGACCAGCTTCGGCTGGGAGGTGGTGCCGGAGGTGAAGTAGAGCAGCAGCGTGTCGTCCGCGCGTGTCGCCTCGTCCGGGGTGAAGCCGTCGTGCGCGTGGTAGGCGTCGTGGTACGGCAGCCAGTTGTAGGCGTCGCCCACGGCGATCCTGGTGTACGCGCCGGCCGGGAACTTGCCCGCGTCGGAGGCGTTGGCGATCACGTGGGACACGTGCCCGCGCTCGATCCGCTCCACGATGTCCTTGCCGGTCAGCAGCGTGGTGGCGGGGATGACGACCGCGCCCAGCTTCATCACGGCCAGCAGCGACTCCCACAGCTCGGCCTGGTTGCCCAGCATCAGCAGGACCCTGTCGCCCCGCCGCACCCCCTGCTCGTGCAGCCAGTTGGCGACCTGGTTGGAGCGGGCGGACAGCTCGGCGAAGGTGTAGGTGGCGTCGCTGTCGCCGACGATCCTGAGCGCGACGGCGCCGGGCGTCTCGGTGGCCAGCACGCCGTCGAACCAGTCGAGCGCCCAGTTGAACGCGCCGAGCCGGGGCCAGCGGAACTCGCGGCGGGCGGTGGCGGCGTCGGCCCCGAGCAGGAAGTCACGGGCGGCACGGAAATCGCTCATGCCGTGGATCCTGCTACGTCGGCAGCCGCCGCTCAAGACCGTCGAGCACCGACACGAGCCCGAAGTCGAAGGCGACCTCCCGCACGACGCGCGGATCCTCCGCCTCGGTCATCTCGAAGCTCTCCCGCATGTGCGGGTACCTCTCGGCCACCTGGGCGACCGCCGACTTCACCTGCTCGGCGTCGTACTGCTCGCTGCCCGACTTGGCGTTCCAGGCGATCTCGGGGATCGTCATGCCGAAGATGAAGGCGGTCAGCGTGGCGATGGCGTAGTCGGTGTCGAGCCCGGTGAACCCGGCCTGCTTGAACATCCTGCGCATCTCGTTGGCGACGTGCAGCGCGTTGGGGCCGAGCGCGGGCAGGCGGCCGATGAGGTCGGCCGACCACGGGTGGCTGAGAATCACCTGGCGCATGCTGTGGGCCAGCACGGAGGCGGCCTCCCGCCAGCCCACCTCGTCGGGGTCGGGGACCGTCATCTCGCCCCACACCTCGTCGTAGACCAGCTCCAGCAGCTCGTCCTTGGTGGCGACGTACCAGTAGAGGCTGGTGGCGCCGGCGCTCAGCTTCGCGCCGAGCTTGCGCATGCTCAGCCCGGACAGGCCCTCCTGGTTGAGCAGCTCGACGGCGGCTCTGACGATCTCCTCCCGGGTGCGGCCGGGGCTGGCGGCCTTGCGGGGTTCGCGCAGCCACACCGAGGAGAACGTCTTGCCTGTCATGGCTCAAGAATAAATCCACTCGCACAGTGTTCGAGAGTCGTCGTACGCTGTGCGAGTGAACTCGAACACCGTACGAGACTCCCGTCGATGGTGGATCCTGGCCGTCCTCTGCCTGGCGCTCCTGGTCCTCGGCATCGACAACACCGTGCTCAATCTGGCGATCCCCTCGCTGAACCAGGAGATGGGCGCGACGCCGTCCGACATCCAATGGATCATCGACGCCTACGTGCTGGCCTTCGCCGGCCTGCTGCTCACCTCCGGCAGCCTGTCCGACAGGTACGGCCGCCGCCTCTTCCTGATCATCGGCCTGGTCTTCTTCGGCGGCGCGTCCCTGCTCGCCGTGCTCGTCACCGAGCCCTGGCAGCTCATCGCCGCCCGCGGCCTCATGGGCGTCGGCGGCGCGCTCGTCATGCCGTCCACGCTGTCGATCCTGATGACCGTCTTCGACGAGGAGGAGCGGCGCAAGGCCATGGCCGCCTGGAGCGCCGTGGCCCTGATCAGCCTGGTCTCCGGGCCCACCGTGGGCGGCTTCCTGCTGGAGCACTACTGGTGGGGCTCGGTCTTCCTGCTCAACATCCCCATCGCGGCGGTCGCCGTCGTGGCCGCCGTCGTCCTCATGCCGGAGACCCGCAGCGAGGGCAGGAAGATCGACCCGGTGGGCGTGGTGCTGTCGATCGCCAGCCTCACCGCCGCCGTCTACGTGATCATCGAGCGGGAGTGGAACATCCCCGTCATCGCGCTGGCCGTCGCCGCCCTCGCGGCCTTCGTGATCTGGGAGCGGCGCCAGGACGAGCCGATGCTGCCGCTCTTCCTGTTCGCCAACCGCAACTTCAGCGGCGCCTCCTTCTCCATCCTGCTCATGTCGTTCGGCGCCGGCGCCGTGATGCTGATCCTCACCCAGTACCTGCAGTTCGTGCTGGGGTACGGGGAGATGCAGGCGGGCCTGGCCATGCTGCCCTACGCCGTGGCCGCCGCCGTCTTCAACGGCGTCGGGGCAGGGCTGGGCAAGAAGCTCAGCAACCGGGTGCTGGTGTTCGCGGGGCTGCTGCTGATGGCCGGCGGGTTCGTCGTCATGGCGCTCACCACCGGCTTCCTGCCGCTGGCCACCGGGCTGGTGATCATGGGGATGGGCGGCGGCCTGGCCGGGCCCGCGGCCTACACCTCGCTCATGGGGGCCATCCCCGTGGAGCGCGCCGGGGTCGGGTCCGCGCTCAACGACACCGTGCAGCAGGTCGGGATGGCGCTCAGCATCGCCGTGCTGGGCAGCGTGCTGGCCACCCGGTACACCTCCGAGATGCCCGCCTCTCTGCCCGCGCTGGCGAGGGAGTCGATCGGCGGGGCCCACACGCTGGGCTTCGCCGAGGCGGGGAACCAGGCGTTCACGTCGGCGATGCACCTGGGGTCGTGGGTGGGGGCGGTCTTCTGCGTGGCGGCGGCGCTGCTCGCCGTCACGGTGCTGCGTCCCGCTCCGGCACCTGCGGCCCAGGAGCCGGTGAAGGTGTAGGTGCGGTCAGGCGGTCCTCCAAAGCGGCGTGGCGGAACTGGTAGAGCCGCCCTGTCTGGCGCAGCATGCCGGCGCGGTGCATGTCCCGCAGGAAGGCCATCAGCCGCAGCGGCAGCCGGCGGGAGAGCGCGAGCAGCACGCAGGCGACGGTGAAAGCCGGCCAGGCGACGTTGGCGAAGGCGAAGACGGCGGCGGCCATCACGGTGACGGCGATGCCCCCGACGGCACCGCCCGCCGCCGCGTGCAGCGCGCCGTCGAGCTCGGAGCGGAAGAACAGCGCGCCCAGCCACCCGGTGATCGCGCACGCGGCGGCGAACAGGCCCGCCAGCGCGAGCGTGAGCAGGCCCTGTCCCCGATACGAGGCGGCGGGGCGCAGCAGCACGCTCACCCGGTGCAGCCAGAGCAGGAACGCCATCGCCAGCGGCACCGCGAGCAGCATGGGCAGGCTGAACGCCGAGGCGAAGGCCGCCGCGTCGGCCAGGCTCAGCGGCGATGCGCCGCCCAGCCACACGCCCAGCAGGCCGCTCGCCCAGAGCCCGCCGCCGCCGAGCACGCTCAGCGCCGCCCAGGCGGCGAAGGCGCGGGTGGCGCCGGTGAGCAGGCCGGAGCGCAGCTCGCCGACCTCGAACTCGTCGAAGTCCTCGTACTCGAGGATGTCGCCGGCGTCGTCCAGCGACACGGCCGCCATCTCCCTGGACAGGGTGACGCCGCTGACGGCGCCCACCAGGAGCCCCAAGCCCGCGCCGACGGCGGCGGACGAGCCCGGATCGCCACCGGAGGCCCACCAGCCGGCGCCGGCGGACACCGCCGCCAGCAGGCCGGCCGCCAGCCCGAGTCCGGCCGTGACCTTCCCGCGAGGCGCCAGGCGGTGCAGCTCCCACCAGGCCAGGTTGCGGGTCTCCCATAAGGTCAGGAACTCGGCGAGCAGGGTCAGCCACCGCCGCACCCGCCGCACCGGCCACGCCCGGCGGGAGCGGAGCGGCCCGAGAGCGGAGTCTGCGGCGACCATCGCGGGCACCGCGTGGTCCAGGAGGTGCAGCCGCACGGACTCGGCGTCGGGCAGCTCCAGCAGCCGCGCCGGATCCGCGCCCGGATCGACGTAGCCGACGCGGATCAGCCAGACCGTCAGTGCGGTGTCGATGCTCCCGTACAGGACGTCATCGGGGTCGCCCAGCCGGCGCAGCAGCTCCGGCCAGCTCCCGCCGGGGTCCGGCGGCAGGCACGAGGCGAGGTAGCCGACCACCTCTCCAGCGACCAGCTCCTCGGACTCGATCACCGCGGCGGCGCTGAGCACATGGGCGCCCTGCTCCTCGACGGTCTCCCGGAACTCGGCGGAGCGGCAGGTCAGCACGAACCCATCCCGATCGGTCAGCGTCGTGTTGAGCGCCCGGACCATCAGGTTGCGCTCGTGCACGAGCAGCTCGTCCAGGCCGTCGAGGACGGGCAGCACCCGGCCCCTCTCCACCAGGTCCTTCACCGCCGTGGGGCCGAACTCCTCGGCGCGCAGCTCCGGGTAGTCCCTGGCCAGCCTGCGGGCCAGCCAGGAGGAGAACTGATCGCCCGACCGCTCCCAGCCGGACAGTGTGAGCAGGACGGGGACCGGCTCGCCCGGCTCGCGGTCGAGCAGCAGGCGGCGCAGGAGCAGCAGGGCCAGCGTGGTCTTGCCGGTGCCCGCCTCGCCGAGCACCACCAGGCGCCGGCGCCGTAGGCCGCGCAGGGCCGCCACCATCTCGCCGACCTGGTCGGCGGCGCCCTTGAAGTGCAGCCGCTCGTCGCTCGTGATGTGCCGGGCGTGGTCCATCAGGCCGGGCTCGCTCAGCCGCCACCGCACCGCCAGCGGCGCGGGGGTGAACAGGCCGCGCACCTTCGCCTCCTCCTCCCACTGCCGCAGCACCCGATCGGCCAGCAGTTGCTGAGCGGCCTCCACCTGCTCAGGCGTCGACACGGTGAGCGCGGGCCCGCGCCGCGCCCACCCGACGATCGCCGCGACCACCGCCGCGGCGCCGATCACCGCCGCCACCCAGCTCGCGGCCTCCAGCCCGCCGGAGGAGGACCAGGCGAGGACGATCGAGGCGACGATCACCGCGATGGCCGGCCCGGCCAGGAGTTTGCGTGGCACGCCGACATGTTGGCGTGCCCTCCGTGCTCATGGGAAGCCTCACGCAGACAGGCGCCGTGACATCATGTAAGGCAAGTCGCCTCCTCGCCGACACCTTGCAGGTAGGAGGCACTGGACCGAAAAGGGATACTCGGTAACATGTCGGAGCTTCTCGCGCGCCACCGGGCAGTCATGCCGAACTGGTTGGCCCTCAACTACAACGACCCCATCGAGATCGTCAGCGGCAAGGGCAACCGTGTCATCGACGCGGACGGCAAGAGCTACCTCGACTTCTTCGCCGGGATCCTGACCAACATGATCGGGTACGACGTCCCCGAGGTCCGCGAGGCCGTCGAGCGGCAGCTCGCCACCGGCGTGGTGCACACCAGCACCGTCTACCTGCTGCGCGGCCAGGTCGAGCTGGCCGAGAAGATCGCGCGCCTGTCCGGCATCCCCGACGCCAAGGTCTTCTTCACCAACTCCGGCACCGAGGCCAACGAGACCGCGCTGCTGCTGGCCACCTACGCGCGCAAGAGCGACCAGGTGCTGGCCATGCGCCAGAGCTACCACGGCCGCAGCTTCGGCGCGATCAGCGTCACCTCCAACCGCTCCTGGAAGAACAACTCGCTCTCCCCGCTGAACGTGCACTTCCTGCACGGCGCCGACCGGCACCTGACCCAGTTCAAGGGCCTGTCGGACGCCGACTACATCCAGGCGTGCGTGGACGACCTGCGCCACGTGCTGGCCACGTCCGTCTCCAACGACGTGGCGGCGCTGATCGCCGAGCCGATCCAGGGCGTGGGCGGCTTCACGATGGCCCCCGACGGGCTGTTCGCCGCGTACAAGGAGGTGCTGGACGAGCAGGGCATCCTGTTCGTCTCGGACGAGGTGCAGACCGGCTGGGGCCGGACCGGCAGCGCGTTCTTCGGCATCCAGAACCACGGCGTGACCCCCGACATGATCACGTTCGCGAAGGGGCTCGGGAACGGCTTCGCGGTCGGCGGCATCGTCGCGCGCGGCGACCTCATGGACGCGCCGCACGCCGTCGGCCTGTCCACGTTCGGCGGCAACCCCATCTCGATGGCCGCCGCCAACGCCACCCTCGACTACGTGCTCGACCACGACCTCCAGGCCAACGCCGCGCGTACCGGAGAGATCATCATCGGCGGCCTCAAGGAGGCCGCCAAGCGCCTGTCCGTCGTCACGGACGTGCGCGGCAAGGGCCTGATGTTCGCCGTCGAGCTGCAGAGCCCCGCCCAGGCGGCCCGCTTCATGGAGCTGACCAAGCGGGCCGGCCTGCTGGCGGGCAAGGGCGGCCTGTACGGCACCGCCATCCGCATGGCCCCGCCCCTCACGCTCTCCGTGGACGAGGCCACCGAGGGCCTCGGGATCATCGTCACCGCCCTCGAGACGATCGACGCGGAGGCTGCGGCGCAGTGAAGTCCGTCAAGCACTGGATCAACGGGGCTCTCGCGGACGGCGACGCCGCCCGGGCCGCGGAGCTGTTCAACCCGGCCACCGGCGAGGTGAGCGGCTCCGTCGCGCTGGCCTCGGCCGGCGACGTGGACGCCGCCGTGGCGGCGGCTGTCGCGGCGTTCCCCGCGTGGCGGGACGCGTCGCTGACGAAGCGGGCCGGGGTGTTGTTCCGCTTCCGTGAGCTGATGTACGCCCACCGCGACGAGCTGGCCGCGCTGATCTCCGCCGAGCACGGCAAGGTGCATTCCGACGCGCTGGGTGAGGTGGCCCGGGGGCTGGAGGTGGTGGAGTTCGCCTGCGGCATCCCGCACCTGCTGAAGGGCGGTTACTCCGAGGGTGTCTCGACCCGGGTGGACTCCTACTCGATCCGGCAGCCGCTGGGGGTGGTGGCCGGGATCACGCCGTTCAACTTCCCGGCGATGGTGCCGATGTGGATGTTCCCGATCGCGATCGCGTGCGGGAACG
>NZ_BAAAQX010000078.1:0-23379 GCF_039531895.1 Nonomuraea monospora | reverse complement strand
CGATGATCACCGTCCGGGTCTGGACGGGGCGAACCGGGGAGATATCTGGCCGTACGCGGGGAACCTCGTGGCCGTCAGTGGGGCGCTAAATGGCCGCCTATGGGGAGTATGTCGCGGCCGCTGTCACCACACCTTCGCCGTGTGGTCGAAGCTCGCGGTGGCCAGCAGGGTGCCGTCGGGGGAGAAGTCAGCGTCGTTCACCGCAGCGCTGTGGCCGGTGAAGGCGTGCAGGAGCTGCGGATGCCTGATGTCCTTGACGGACCAGGTGAGGATGTCGCCGCCGGAGGTGGTCGCGGCCAGGAGATCACCTTGAGGTGAGAACAGGACGTCGGCGACGATGCCGCGATGGCCGGGCAGGAGCTTCAGGGAGCGGGGGGCGCTCCTGTTCGTGATGTCCCAGAGCCGGACCTTGTCATGTTCGTTGGTGGCCAGGGTCGCGCCGTCCGGGGAGAAGGCGATGGCGGTGGCTTGTGCCTTGTGGCGCTTGGTGGGGAGGGTCGCTGTTGTCGGCAAGTGTTTCGGGTCCGCCACCGGCCACAGTCGGGCGGTTCCGTCGTAGCTCGCTGTGGTGAGGAACGCACCGTCGGGCGTGTAGGCGGGCCGGAGCGTCCACGAGGAGTGACCTTCGAGGGTGGCGAGCGGCGCGGGACCACCTTCAGCGCGAAGGTTCCAGATCCGGGTGGTGTGATCGGCGCTGCCCGTGGCAATAGTCCGTCCGTCGGGTGAGAACGCGACGCCGAGCACGGAGTCCTTGTGTCCAGTCAGGGGGGCTGTCGTGCGCGGCGGCTTGTCGGGCTCGCCGACGTCGAGCAGATGCACGGTGCCGCCGGCGTCGGCGGTGGCCAGTGTCTCGCCGTCGGGGGAGAAGGCGACGTCGTTGACGCCCGGGTGGGCGATAGCGCTCAACTGTTGGGGTTGCGCGGGATTGGCGGTATTCCAGAGCCAGGCGTTGCCGTCCACGTCGGCCGTGGCCAGGAGATCACCGTCCGGTGAGAAGGATGCGGCGCCGACGGCAGCAGGGTGCTCGGGGAGAACGGACACGGCTCGCGGCGAGGCCGGGATCCTGACGTCCCACACTCTGACCGTCTTGTCGGCGCCCGCGCTCACCAGGGTTTGGGCGTCACGCGAGAACTCCACGTCGTGCACGAGCCCGGTGTGACCAACGAGACGGCCGATCCTGTGCGGAGCGTCGAGGTTTGACACGTTCCACAGGCCGATGGTTCCGCTGCCGCTTCCGACGGCCACGAGCGTGTTGCCGGAGAAGGCGACGGACGAAACACGGTCGTGGGGACTGCGGAGCGTCGACACCACGCGCGGATGTTCGCGGTCCCTGACGTCCCAGAGCAGGACGGCGCCCTCGGTGGGCGAGGTCGTCACGGCCGTGGCCAGAACAGATCCTCCGGCGGACGACGCCAGCCCGATGATGCTGTCATGCGGGGAGGGGTCAGGGGTCAGCGTCGCTGTGAAACCCGCCGTCGCCATATGGACCAGGAGATTGGCCCGGGCTTCCGGACCGGGGTTGATATGAGCCGCCGCGATGCCGAGCTGCAGCCGGGCGACCGGGTCGGTGACGATCTCACTTCGTGACATCAGATGGCGGGACGACGCGATGCGCGCCGACATCTCGGCGGCTCTGCCCATAACCATGGCCACGGTGGCACCAGCCACCGCGATGACGAGCAGCCCCGACAGCAGGGCCAGCAGCTTCCGGCGCCGCCGCGCGGTGCGAGTGGCGGCGTGCCAGCTCGCGTCCAGGAACGCTTGCGCTCCGTCGGGAAGCGGCGGGTAACGGTCCGGAGCACCCTCCCACTGCTCCCTCTCCGTGAGGACGGCTGCCAGGCGCGTGTCACGGTAGAGGTAGGAGGAGTCTTTCGCGTAGCGGATCCAGGCGTCGGCGTCGTCGAGGAGCGCGGTGCGCAGAGCGCGGCTCGCCAAGATGTCCTTCAGCCAGTCGCTCAGGGTCTTCCACCCCAGGAGCGCGTCGTGGGTGATCACGACTTCTGTCGTGGGGAGAGCAGAGGATGTCCCGCCGGTACTCACCTCTTCTGTCGTCGTAGCGGTGAGCAGGCGTTCCTTGATGAAGCGCTGCACCACCACATCGAAATCGCTCTGGCGGTCGGACGGTTGATAGGCCATGGGCCGGCTGACGAAACGGCCATCTGCAGCGATCTTGACGAGCCGGTGGGTCAACTCGCGAGCTTCCCTGCGCTGCTGGGGGGTGAGGTGGTCGAGGAGGGCGTCCGCGCTGTCATGGATGACCCCGGCAATCCCGCGGGAGCGTTCGTAGCTGCTGATGGTCAGCAGGTCGCCGTCGCGGTGCTGCCAGGTGGCATGCATGGCCGCCGCCAGCAGCGGCAGGGAACCGGGCCCCGGACCGGACGTCCCCTGCCGCAACTCCTCCAGGACGAGACCGGCCAGGTCACTCTCCAGTTCAAGCCCGGCCAGCCGCGCCGGCATCTCGATGGCGAGCCGTAACTCCATCTGGTTCATCGGCTCGACGATGAACCGGCGGGAGCGTTGCAGTGAGTCCTTCAGCTGAGGGTAGGCGGCCGCCGATTTCAGGAAGTCATCGCGCACGGCGATCACCACGAGCGCGGCGGGTGTGTCGCCTGGGCCGCAAGCTGTGGTAGCGATGGCGTGCAGCGTCTCGACGAAGTCCAGCCGCTCCTGCGTCCGTGCCGCCATGTTGCCCTCCTGCGGCAGGGGCGAGAGCACGTCCTCGAACTGGTCCACCACCAGCACCAGACGGTGGCTGCCCGCATCGGCGCGCGTCATCACCGCATCGCGCACAACCTGCTGGGGACCCTCCTTGAGACGGTTCCTGATGGCCGGCGAGTCGTCATCGCCCAGCGACGCCAGCATGCGCGCCAGCTCCTGCATGGGCGCCACGGTCGGCGTCATCGTCAGCACCGGCCAGGCGGCGACCTCCTCCCCCAGCCTGCCGCCGGCCAGCGCGGGCAGCATTCCGGCATGCAGCAGCGAGGACTTGCCTGTTCCCGCCGCGCCGCTCACCACGAGCAGAGCGGGATCCTTCAGCCGTTCCGTCAGGCTGCCCAGAAGGTCGGCGATCAGGTGGTCACGCCCGAAGAAAAGGTCGGCCTGATGCTGCTGGTAGGCCGCCGACCCCAGGTAGGGCCCCTGCTCCGCCCACCGTTCCTTGCTGGCAGGGGAAGCGTCGGGTAGTGGGGCCCACGCCTGCGACCACAAGGTGTGCCACGCCGTCAGATCGAACAGGTCATCGGTCTCGTCCACGGGTGCCCTCTTGTCCCGGCACGCGTCGATCAGGACACCGACCACCACCTCGAACATGCGATACAGACGGGGAACGTTGACGCCCCCCTGCCATGCGCTGATGCGCTGGACGGTGACTTCCCACGATTCCCCGGAAGGGCGCCGGCTGTTGGCGCTGCTTGCCACCGCCTTCAGCGGCAGATCACTGAGTTTCAGCAACGCGCGAAAACGTTGAGCGAACAGCTGCCGCGGCGTCGGCGCCTCATGGCCCATCGCGGGCTCCTGGTAGATCGAACACGTCCTGACCGGACCTGACCGGAAAACTCACGCTACCTCCGGCATCGCGGATCCAGGCAACAGATGCCGTAATGAGGGCAATGCGGAGCCGACCTCATTCTCGGAGCGTCCCCATGACGGTGACCATCATCGACGTGATCAGCAGCATCATCCTCGTCCTTGGTACCTTGGCCTGCTTGCCGCCCACTGCCGCGCGTCTCGTGCGGGCGCTCATCCCGCTCGTCAGGGCCATCACCGAGCTGCGCACGGCGATCGCCAAGGCAGCCGAGTGCGACACCGGCGTGGCCGATGGGTGCGATGACAGGCCAGGTGAGGGCGATGGCCGCAGTCCGGGCCTGCCTCCAGGCGCGGCATGAGGTTTAGGGCGGTCCAGGGATCGGCGCAGGCTACCACCCCGGGTGCGTGGCCAAGGCTGATCGAGCGTAGCTCGTACGCCGACATCCCGGATCGTACGAGATTGTCATGCCGACGCCGCGATCATCCCCTCGATCGTGGGAGAGGCTGCGATCGTGATGAGCGCGTTGAGCAACTGGGTGGTAATGCCGGGTTCCCGTCTCCGTCGCAGCAGGGATCATCGTGTTCGGGTCTGCTGTCCTGAAATGGCGCCAGGCCCTCGACAGGAGGCGCGCCGACGCGAAGCGACCCTCCATCACGCAGATCAACCGGGCCATTGGGGAATGGCTGCGGCCTGCGCCCACATCTCATCCGGGCAACCAGACCCGAGCCCGGACCACCGCCTTCTGCAGCAGGAGGCGACAGGCCGCCCGAATGTACGCGAGCTCCGCGTGGATCAACGAGACCAACTGCGAGTATGCCTGCCTGGCTGGGAACTGAAGGCGTCTTCGGCTGCGCAGCGTCACCGTTGCGGAGATGCGGAGGCCAGGCTGAACCCGGACGCTCGCATGTGCGATCGGTGTGTCCGAGAGGCGAGCCCGATCGGGACGGGGTGTTGTCCAGCTCGTGACGCTGCTGGCCGCGCAGGCTGTCGCGACCGTGGTGACGGTCGAGCTCGTCGCCCGCGGCCGCTTCACCCAGGATGCGGGAGCAGGTCGCTGAGCTTCCCCCAGGCTGCGAGCCCGGGGTGTTGAGCAGGTCGGTGAGCTTCACTCAGGCTCCGGGTCAGTCGTGCTGAGCAGGTCGCCGAGGTGGCGGCTCAGCAGCCGCAGCAGCAGATGATCCTGCCGGGTCCACTCATGCCGCCCCCGACGGTGCACAGAAAGCACGCCGAGCACCGTCCCGTACCGATCGAGCAGGGGAGCGGAGTACACGGCCCGCACCCCCGCCTCCCGCAGCACCCGGAACTCCGGCGTGCCGGACAGCAGCCGGTCCTGCCCGATGTCGCGCACCGCGACGGCCTTGCGGGTGACCATGGCCCGCCCGCACACCGAGCTGTCGTCGTCCACCACCGCGAAGAAGTCCAGGAACGGCTGCTGGAAGCCGTGGTCGGCGACGATGGTCAGCGCCCCGGTGGCGCGGTCCAGGAGCTGGACGTTGCCCATGTCGGCGCCGGTGAGCGCCAGGGCGGCGCGCAGGCCGGCATCGGCGAGGCCGCCCGGGTCGGCGTGGGAGCGGGTGGGTGGGTTCCGGCCCAGGTCGCCGAGCTTCTCGCTGTTGGCCCACTGCCGTTCCAGCCGCCGCAGCGTGTCCGTCTCCCGCTCCTCCACCCGTCGCCGGCTCACCGCCGCGTCGAGCCGCAGCTCCTCGGCACGGCGTTGCGCGGCCCGCGTCCTGGCGATCAGGTGCTCGATCTGCCGTCTGAGGTCGTCGGCATCCGGGTCCACGCCTTCGAGTCTCGCGCCGGCCGCGCCGGCGCACCACCCCGCTGGCTAGAAGAGGCCATCGCTCCCTTCGGGGACGCCGGTCAGGGCCTCGGCCTCCTTCCTGGTGTACGGGGTGCCGGGCCACTCGACGAGCAGGACGGTGGCGTCGTCGCGCAGCCGCCGCTCGTGGTAGTCGAGGTGGTGCAGGATCAGCCGCCGCAGCGTCTCGGGCACCGGCAGCTCGTCGGCCTGGTGCCGGATGAGGAAGTCGGTGAACCGCTCCATGCCGAACTCCTCGCCCTGCCGGTTGCGCGCCTCGGTGATGCCGTCGGTGTAGAGGAGGAGCCGGTCCCCGGGCTGGAGCTGGTCGTGGCACTGCGTCACCGGCAGGCCCAGGCCGGTGCCCGACGGCGGCCCCGGCTCGCAGGCCAGCTCGATGGTGGCGCGCCTGCGGACGATCACCGGCGGGTGGTGGCCGCAGTTGACCCAGGTCAGCTCGCCGCTGAGGATGTCGAGCGTGGCCAGCACGCCGGTGGCGAACCGTTCGCCGCCGAACTGCCCCATGAGCGCCTGGTCGATCCTGCGCGCCGCCCGGACGAGCCCCTGCCCCTCGTGGCGGCTGTTGCGCAGGGTCGTCAGGGCGAGGTTGGCGGTCAGGCCGGCGGCGGTGTCGTGGCCCATCGCGTCGAAGATCGCCAGGTGGGCGGTGGGGCCTTCGAAGGCGTAGTCGTAGACGTCGCCGCTGACGTCGTACGCCGGCTCCATGACCGCGCTGATCACGAGGCGGTCGGTCGCGAACGTGCGCTGCGGCATGAGCCGCCACTCCATCTCCGCCGACACGCTCATCCGCCTGCGCCGCACCAGCCTGGCGTAGGTGTCGCTGAGCGGACGCTTGGAGACGACGAGCAGCGCGACGAGGCCGGCCAGGCGTTCCATGTCCTGGATCGTCGCGGGGTCGGCGCCGGGGGCGCTGATCCGCAGGACGCCGAGCCGGTCCGTGCCGTCCACCAGCGGCACCCACCACTGGCGCGGGTCGCGTACCGAGGCGGGCATGGTCCTGCCGTGCTGGAAGGCGCGGCCGGCCACCGTCCCCTCGATGCAGATCTCGCCGCGCTCGGCCGCCCCGGAGGGCGCCGGGCGGGGGGTCAGCGGCGAGAGCACCTCCTGCTGCAGGTCCGCCAGGTAGATCAGCACGTCGTGCAGGCCCACGCGGGCGGCCTGCTCGGCGACCAGGGCGGGGATCTGCTCCAGGGTGGAGGTGTGGCTCGCGGAGATCAGCGCGCCGAACATCGCGGCGCGCGCCGCCGCGTGCTCCGCCCCGCGCGCCGGCGTGGGCTCAGCCGCGGGTTCCGCCGCGTGCTCCGCCTTGCGTCCCGGCGCTGGTTGCGGCGAGCCGGACGCCGCCGCGCCATCGTGACCGGTCATGTACCTAACGTAACGGCCCGGGGTGTCGCTGGAGCGGACATATCGCCGTGCCCCCGGCTCAAGTGGTAGGGACGGTGGCGGCCCTGTGAGGTTACGGTGGCGGCGGGAGGTTCTTCATGAGGTTCATCCGCCCGGCCGTGGCCCTCGTCCTCGCTCTCGTCCTCGGCGCACCGCCCGGCCCGGCGCGGGCCCACACCCAGCCCGTCTCGTACGGCGACATCCGCGGCGGCGACACCTTCGTCGTCGAGGGCAAGGGACGCTGCACGGTCGCGTTCACCGTGCGGCGCGGCACCACCGGCGGCTTCCTCACCGCCGGACGCTGCGGCGAGAGCGGCGACATCGCGCTGACCGGCTACGGCGGCACCCCGATCGGCGTCTTCCAGGCGTCCTCCTACCCGGGCGACGACTACGCCTGGGTGTCGCTCGACCCGGGCTGGACACCCCGCGGCACCGTCGTCGCCCTCGGCGCGGAACGTGCGGTGCGCGGCTCGGCGCCCGCCGCCGTGGGAGCGTCCGTCTGCCAGGCGAGCCCGGTCGCGGGCTGGCACTGCGGCACGGTCCAGCAGCGCAACGCCACGGTCAGCTATCCCGACGGCACCGTGACCGGCCTGGTGCGCACCAGCGTGTGCGCGGAGCCGGGCACGTGGGGCGCCCCGTTCCTGTCCGGCGACCAGGCCCAGGGGATCACGTCCGGCGGCACGGACAACTGCGCCACCGGCGGGAGCACGTTCTTCCAGCCGGTGGCGGAGGCGCTGTCGGCGTACGGGCTCACGCTGGTCACGAGCTGAGCCGCGCGGCCATCGCCTCATCACCGGCTGAACCGGCTACCGCGCGCCCGCTTCCGCGAGGGCTTCGAGCTCGGCGATCGCCAGGTCGGTGGCGGTATCGGCGGCGATCGCGGCGGCCATCCGCCGCGCGTGCCACCGGTAGGACGGCTCGCGCAGGATCCGCTCGACCGCTTGAGCGATCGTGCGGGACGAGGCGTTCCTGCCCACGGTGATGCCCGCGCCGGCGGACTCGACGTGCCTGGCGACCTCGGGCTGGTCGCGCCCCTGCGGCATGCAGACCAGGGGCACGGCGGCGGCCAGGGACTTGACGGCCGTCCCGTGGCCGGCGTGCGTGATCGTCACGGCGGCGTGGCGCAGCGCGGCGGTGTGCGGGGCGGCCGCGGTGACCAGGACGTTGCGGGGCGCGCGGATCGTCGCAGGGTCCACGGCCGGGCCGGTGGTCAGCAGCCCGCGCACCGGCAGCGTGCCGAGGGCCTCCGCGATGCGTTCGAGCTGATCGCGCTGCCTCATGTACGACGAGCTCATGCCGGCCAGCACCAGTGGCGCGTCACCAGGGGGCAGCTCGAGGTCACCGGCCCAGGACGGGTCGTCGAGGCGCGGCCCGACGTGCCGCACGTTGGCGGGGAACTCGCGGCCCGGGTGGTCCAGGGCGCGCGGCGACAGCACGAGCAGCCGGTCCACGCGGCCGAACGCGTCCACCACCGAATGCAGCGGCGGCAGGCCGCGGGCGGCGCGGGCGGCGTTCAGCGGCGGCAGCCCCTTCTCCCACGGCTTGAGCATGACGCTGGTCAGCACCCGGTCGCGCAGGCGGCCCAGCGCGCCCGTGGCGGGCTTGAGGCCGAGGCCGGGCGGCGGCGCTCCCCGCGTGGGGAAGGTGTAGAGGGTCGTGGCCAGCGAGGCCACGGGGATGCCCGCGCCCTCGCCGGCGGTGAGCGCGCCGAGCAGCATGAACTCGGCGACGAGCACGTCGGCCGGGCGGGCGCGCAGCTCGGCCGCCGTGTCCTGGGCGTAGTCGGCCGCAGGGCCGCAGACGATGCGGTCGCGCAGCCGGGCGAACGCGCCGAGCGGGGTGCGGGCCTCGAAGTCCTTGATGACGTCCTTGGCCGGGTCGGCGGGGTCGCCCTGGGGCGCGGTGGTCCAGGCGATCGCCTCCACGCCGATGGCGGCGACCTGGGCGTGCAGTGACGTGTCTGCCAGCACCCGGACGGTGTGGCCGCGCTCGCGCAGCGCACGGGCGACCGACAGGACGGGCGGCACGGCGCCGCCGCCGTTCCAGGTGGCGAACAGGAACGTGCTAGGCATCGTGCCCCCTTCGCGGGTCGATCGACGTCAGCAGGTCGCGCATGGCGTGTTCGGCGTCGTCACGCGGCAGGCCGAGATCGCGCCGCCACAGCTTCCACAGGTAGACGTCGGTGGCGGCGTAGTGCAGGTGCAGCGCGTGTTCGCGGGCGGGCCCCGGGCCGGGCAGCCGGTCGGCGAAGACCCGTTCGAGCCAGTCGCGGTGCTGGCGGCGGGCGTGGGCCGCCGCGCGGGCGATCGCCGGGACCCGGTCGATCTGCGCCGTCCACAGCACGGTCGCGTCGCCCTGGCGCTCGTACTCCTCGAAGAGCACGGTCACGACGGCCTCGACGTCGCCGACGGGGGCCTGCCGGGCGAGCTCCGCCTGAGCCGCCGCCACCTCGGCGGCGGCGTCGGCGAGCCCCTCCTTGCCGCCGAAGTGGTTGACGATCGTCTGGACCGACACGCCCGCCTCGTCGGCGATGTCCTGCAGCGTGACCTCGTCGTACCACCGCCGCGTCCACAGCGCGGCGGCGGCCTCCATGACGCGCGCGCGGGTGACCTCCACGGCGGCCGCGCGCGCTCCCATGCGGTACGGGCGCCTTGCCCCATTTTCCATGGAGTCATATCTATATTCAATTGGGTATTTGGTCAAACCAAAATGTGGGTCCGAACGGTCGCAGGCGAGCAGAACCACGAACCGCCCCGCGTCCCCGCTACGGCCCGCCGCGGGCGGTCGGCGGCGGGCCGTCGACGTGATCGATCCAGCTAGCCCCTGATCGCCAGGCAGCGGACCGTGAACCACGCGGTCCACACCAGCTTGGGGCTCTGCGAGCTCACCGACTCGAACGGGTCGCACTCCGTGAACCCGTGCGCCGCCGCGTCCGCCCTGGCGTTCGCCTCGGCGATGGCGAGCGCCGTGTCCTCGTCGAGGCTCTGCCCCATCCCGGTGAACAACGCCCCCTGTACGGCGACGGCGGCGGAGGCCGGTACGGCGGCGACGGCGGCGACTCCGGAGCAGGCCAGCGCCGCCGTGGCCAGCGCGACGAGCAGCTTCTTCGTCAGGTACCTCATGGGTCTCCCTCGATGGATCGTTGAATCTTCACCTCAAGGGCGTGACATCCGGTTCCACCGCGTGCCATCACGGTCCGCGAAAGCCTGGCGAGGAGTTCACCTGGCCGAAACCTACGGGGGCGTCCGGCTGGGTAGAGTCCCGCCATCCTCGACAACGTTGACCCCTTCATCGGAACAGCGGCGACGGACCTGCCACGCGCGCGCGGTCTCGCCGCCACTTGGTGGTGGCCGAAACCGCAGGTGGGCAACACCCACCCGGGCGCCACGTCGCCGCTCGGCATGGTGTCCGCCTGCGCCTACTCCGGCGCGTACCCGACGGGCTACGGCCGGTACGCCAAGAACACCGAGGGCGTGCCCGAGGAGATGTTCGAGCGGCTGCAGGCCTCCGGCTTCACCCACTTCCAGCAGTCCGGCACCGGCGCCATCCGCAAGTACTACAACTACGTCCGCGTCACCCCGATGGTGCAGCCGCTCGACGCGCTCGGCGAGTCCTGGCCGCTGTACGACGAGGTCGCCAGGGCCGGCTACTACGCGGCCACCCTCGACACCGGCATCCGCTGCGAGCTGACCGTCGGCGCCAAGGTGGCCGTGCACCGCTACACCTTCCCCGAGCACGGCAGCGCCCGCATCGTGATCGACCTGTCCTGCGGCGGCCTGGCCATCGACCTCGGCCAGACCGTGCCGGTGCGGGCCCAGGTCGAAAGCATGGGCCACGGCCGCGCCCAGGGCACCGTGGTGATGGAGGGCGTCCCGCTGTCGGTGTACGTCGAGGTCGACAGCCCCGGCTGGCGGCAGATGCTCTGGTACGACCGCCGCCTCATCGACGGCGGCACCCGGCTCGACTTCGACAGCATCCGGCACACCACGCTGCGGCCCTTCGGCATGCTTTTCATGGGGCCCGCCGCGCCGGGGCAGACCGTCGAGGTGCGGATGGGGTTCTCGCTGCGCGGCTGCGAGCAGGCCCGCCAGAACCTGGAACGCGAGTGCGGCCACACCGAGCAGGCCTTCGACACCGTGCTGTTCCGCACCCGCGCCCGCTGGGCCGAGCACCTCGACCGCGTCCAGGTCGAGGGCGGCACGCCCGCCCGCCGCACGGTGCTGGCCACGTCCCTCTACCACGCGCTGATCAAGCCGTGCTTCGCCGACGACGAGAGCCCGTTCTGGCCCACCCCCGGCCCGTTCGCGTTCGACGTGTGCACCATGTGGGACATCTACAAGACCCAGCTCCCGCTGCTGGCCGCCATCGCCCCCGACCGGGCCGCCGGCCTGCTGGAGTCGCTGATCAGGGTCTGCGAGGAGGAGGGCAACTTCCCCATCGGCTACCGCATGTCGCGCGGCGCCGACCGGTTCTTCCGCCAGGCCAGCGCGCTCGCCCACACCGCGCTGGCCGACGCCCACGCGCTCGGCCGGGCCGAGCTCGACTGGAGCTGGGCGCTCGTGCACATGGTCGGCGACCTGCGCCGCGGCTACGGCGAGGACTTCTACGAACGCGGCGTCGTACACCCGATCACCCACACCCTCGACCTCGCCTACGCCCACCACTGCACCGCCCAGGTCGCCCGCGCGCTCAACGACGGCGGCCTGGCCGACGACCTCGACGAGCTCGCCCGGCAGTGGCACAACGCCTTCGACCCCGGCACCGGGCTGCTGCGCGACTCCGAGTTCTACGAGGGCGGCAAGTGGAACTACTCCTTCCGCCTGCTGCACGACATGGCCGCGCGGATCGCCCTGGCCGGCGGTGACGACGCCTTCATCGGCAAGCTCGACCGCTTCTTCGGCTACGGCGCCGAAGCGGTGCAGCGGCCCGGCCGCCGCCCCACCCCGGCCGAGATGGCCGCCGGGTACGCGCTCAACCGCTTCGAAGGCCTCAACAACGAGCCCGACATGGAGGCGCCCTGGGCCTACCACTACGCGGGCCGCCCCGACCGTACGGCGGAGATCGTGCACGCCGCGCTGACCTGGCAGTTCGGCACCGGCCCCGGCGGGCTGCCAGGCAACGACGACTCCGGCGGCCTCAGCTCCTGGTACGTGTGGGCGTCCCTGGGCCTGTTCCCCGTCGCCGGGCAGAACCTGTTCCTCGTCAACACGCCCGCCTTCTCCCGCGCCGTGCTCCAGGCGGGCGGCAACGAGTTCGTCATCGAGACCAGCGGCCACCGCGAGACCCCCATCGGCGCCGAGGGCCTCGACCGCCACCCACCCGCCCAGTACGTGCAGGAGGCCACGCTCAACGGCAAACCCCTGCACGCCACCCACCTCAGCGCCGCCACCGTGCACGAAGGCGGGCTGCTGCGCCTGCGGCTGGGCCCGGAACCGTCCGCGTGGGGGCGCGGGCTCCGCCCGCCGTCACTGTCCCATCCGCTGTCCCGTCCGCTTCCGACATCGGAGGTAACGCGATGACTCACCTCCCTCGCCGTCTCGTCATCGCCGTCAGGGCCGACCCGGTCATCTGCGGCCACTCCGGGGAGGCGCGCAACCTCGCCGAGGTCGCGCTGACCCGCGGCTACGCCGACGTGCGCCTGCTGACCTGGCCCGTCCCCGCGCTGCGGGCCGCCGGGTTGCCGCTCAAACCGCTGGACCGGCTGCTGCCGTACAGCGACGGGATCACCGTGGAACGGCCGGAACCGGTCGGCGACTACCGGGTGCCCGACGGGCGCTACCAGTCGGGGCTCACCGGCCGCCTCGTCGAGCTGCTCGCGGAGCCGTACGCCACGACCTGCCTGTCGATGTACCTGGCGCCGCACACGGCGGTCGTCGTGGACGCGGTCGCCGCCGCCCGCGCGGCCGGGTTCGCGCCGCACGTGCGCACCGTCGCCAAGGCGGTCGGCTCGGACGTGACCAACGTGATCGCGTCCTGCCTGCGGGAGGGCCGGTTCGGCGCGGCCACCGTGCTGTTCACCACGTTCCTGGCCAACGACGAGGTCGTCGCCGTCTCCGACTACACCCGCGACGAGATCGTCGCCTCCGCCGAGCAGGTGGACGCCCGCTGCGGCACCACCTTCGCCGAGCAGTGCCGGCGGCGCGTCACCGTCAGCTACCCGCCGATCGACTCCGCCGCCTTCCTCGACCTCGACCCGGCCGCCATGCGGGACGCGCTCGCCCGGCGCGGCCTGGAACACGACGGGTACATCCTGTTCCTGTCCCGCGTCACCAAGGCCAAGGGCATCGACGACCTGATCGCCGCCTATGCCCGGATGCGCTGCCGTCCGCGCGTCAAACTGGTCGTCGCGGGGACGGGGCCACTCCTGGAACAGGCGCGGGCCATGGCCGCGGGCGACGACCGGATCGTCTTCCTCACGGACGTGGACGACCGCGAGAAGGCGCTGCTCATGCGGGGATGCGCGGCGTACGTGCTGCCGACCAAGCCCGAGCCCGACTTCGTCGAGACGTTCGGCATCGCGCTGGCCGAGAAGATGCTCGCCGGCGGCGGGCCCATCGTCACCACCCCGACCGGCGGCACCCTGGAGGCCGTCGGCGACACCGCCGTCATCGTCCCGCCGGGCGACGTCGCCGCCCTGGCGCAGGCCGTGGACCGGGTCGTGCTCGAACTGACGCCCGGCGAGCGCAACGACCTGGAGCTGCGGGCCCGCACCCGCGCCATGGCCTTCGACCGGGCCGCCGTCTTCGACGGCCTCTTCCCCCAGGAGCCGACCGCGCTCGGCGCCGCCTGAGACCTCAACGGTTGCGCAACGGCAGCCCCGCACACTGCCAGGGACGACCGACGCGCCCGAAGGGGGTTCGGGACGGATGACCCAGGCTCCGCGCTGCCCCACCCGGCCGAAGCTGTCCCTGCTGGGCGGCTTCGGCCTCGTCCTCGACGACGCACCCGTCACCCTCGGCATCCAGGAACAGCGGGTGCTCGCCTACCTCGCGCTCGTGCGCCCGCCGCCCCTCGCCCATCGCCGCGCCGGCCTCGCGGAACGCCTCTGGGCCGGGCCCGCCGTCCGCGCCGCCGCCAGCCTGCGCACCGCGCTGTGGCGGCTCCGGCAGGCGGACGAGCGGCTCGTCCGCGCCTCCCGCGACACCGTGCGGCTGCACGAGGCCGTGGACGCCGACGTGTGGCGGTGCGCCGCCCAGGCCGGTCGGCTGCTCGCCGGCGACCAGGAACTCCGGCCCCAGGACACCTCCCTCGCCGTGCTGCGCGGTGATCTGCTGCCCGGGTGGGACGAGGAGTGGCTGCTGCTCGAACGGGAGCGGCTCGGCCAGGTCCGGATCCACGCGCTGGAGGCGCTGGCGGGGCGGTTGTGCGGGCTCGGGCGGTATCTGGAGGCCATCGAGGCCGCCTACGCGGCGATCGGTGAGGATCCGTTGCGGGAGTCGGCGCATGCGGCGCTGATCGAGGTGTTCCTGGCCGAGGGGAACGTGGCGCAGGCGCGGCGGCAGTTCGAGCGTTACACGGTGCTGTTGTGGGCGGAGATGGCGTTGCGGCCGTCGGCCGGGCTGACGCGGCGGGTGCGGGGGTGCGCGGAGGTCGCCGCTCGCGCGGCCGGTTAGCGCCGCCGCACGGCCACACGCCGGTCGCGGGGCCCGTCAGGGGGTCGGCTTGGGGAGCAGTTCGGCCAGGCGGGTGGCTGGGACGGCGCAGTGGCCCTCCTCGACCTGGGTCACCACCAGCCGGTCGCTCGCCTGCGCCAGGAACCGCCCGCCGACCCTCGCCGTCCCGGTGCCCGGCCGGTAGTAGACCCGCACCCGCAACGACGGGTTCAGCCGCAGCCAGTCCGTCCAGTTCCGCACGTCGCCGCGATACGTGGTGTCGAACGCCCACACCTCGCTCAACCTGGCCAGCGCCCCCTGCCTCATCTCCGCGTCGTCCCGGCCGGCGGCCAGCGGCTCCAGCAGGTCGTACGCCCGCGAATGCCCCGCCACCACAAGCCGCCGCACCGCCGGGACGGCCCCGCCGCGCACCCGCCCCACCTCGGCCACGCTCTCCTCGACGACCGCGTTGAGCAGGGCGGGCCTGCCCAGCGGGTGCAGCCGCCGGTGACCGCGCCCGAACACGGCCTCGCCGCACGGGTTCCCCCAGTCGAGCAGCGGCACGACCAGCACCACGGGCCGCCCCGACTCGTCCACGATCCGCCCCAGCTCGAACGGCGCCCCCGTCACGAACCCCAGCGGCACCCGCTTCGGCCTGGTGCACCCCGTCAGCAGCCCGTGCGCGAACACCAGCACGTCCACCTCCGCCTGCCCGAGCGCCGCCTTCGGGCAGAACACCGCGACCGGCTGCGGATGGACCGCCGAGGCGAAGGTCCACGCCTTCCCGCCCCGGAAGTCCGCCAGGTCCGAGGCGGCCGGGACGCCGGGACGGTACTCCCAGTGCCACTCCTCCGTGGCCAGCGGCCGGAAGCCGCGCCCCGCCGCGTTCCGGCGCATCCACCCGTGGAACCAGGTGTGCCGCCACCGGCACCTGGCCGGGTCGTCGGAGTCGTTGGGGACGGCCTGGCCGGCGGTCCGCACCTGGTGGAAGTCGAGCGCCACCCCGTTCTGGTGGTTGCTGTAGCCCGGCGCGGCGATGCGGCCGCCGAGGCCGTAACCGCCCTGCCCGCTGGGGCGCAGCAGGTAGTCCACGGCCGCGTCCGAGTGCGGCCCCTCGGCGATCCTGGCGCGGGCGTCGCGTGAGCGGTTGTAGTACTTGTCGGCGAAGTGGTCCAGCCAGAGCTGCCGCTGGTGGGCGCTGCTGCGGTAGCCGCTGGTCACCGTCAGCTCGACGGTGCGGCGCGCGTCGGCGTGGCCTGCCCGCTGGGCTGCGGCCAGGGCGGTGTTCGCGGCTTCCAGCAGGTCGTCCACGGCGCGGGCCGTCGCCGTCGCGGTGCGGACCCGCTTGCGTTCACCTCCTGTCATGGGGGTTCTCGTGATGTCGGACAGCTCGTCGTCGCGCAGGTCCCGCTGGGGGTCGCCCTTGGACGCTCGGGAGCGGCGCAGGTGTTCGGCCAGGACGCGGGTGCGGAAGTCCTCCTGCTCGGCCGTGCCCGTCCACGGCCCGGGGTCCGCTTCCTCAGGGTCGCTCCGGTCGGAGGGCTCCACCGGACGAGGCCGTAGCAGCAACTGCCCCGGCGGCACGCGCCCTGCCGGATCCAGCAGCCGCACCGACCGCCGGCCTCCCACCGGCCCCATGACGGACGCGACCGCGTACCAGCCGGACGGCGCGCCGCGCCGGCTGCTGAGCCGTCGGGTGAGGCCCGCCGCGGAGACGATCGCGCACTGACCGGCCGCCGCGGGCTCCCCGAGCACGACCCGGAGCAGGACGTCACCGGCTTGGGGCACGTCCACGGCACGCTGGCCGGGCCCCGCCAGGACGGCGAACCGGTCTCTGAGCCAGGCCGAGAGGCTTCCGGCGGGCCGGTAGAGCAGTTCCCGGTAGGCGCGGGCGGGCGCGACGGACAGGAGCGGGGCGATGCGGTCGTGTTCTTCCATGGCGGTGACCTCCGTCAGGGGCGGAAGGCTGCGGCGGACGGCGGCGAGCAGGGCACGGACGTTCAACCGGCCACGCCCCAGCCGGTCCGCCCTGGGCGGTGGCGGGTCGGCCGAGGACAGCACCAGCCGCCGGATCTCGGCGGCGGTCAGCCGGTGCCCGCCGTACTGCAGGCATAGGGCGACCGCCCCGGTGACGTGCGGCGCCGCCATGCTGGTGCCGGTCTTGCGGGTGAGCAGCCCCGGGCTGCGCGCGCTGCCGCGCGGCGCCGAGCGGGCCGCCAGGACGGCGACGCCGGGCGCGGCGAGATCGGGCTTGGCGCGGTGGTCCCGGGTGGGCCCGGCGCTGCTGGTCGGGCCGGGCGGCAGGCCGGGGGAGTGGGCGTCGTACGCGCCGACGACGAGCGGCACGCGCCCGTTGGCGATGGTGCCGATCGTGCTCGCCGGGTCCGCGTCGGACGGCAGGAAACGCGCCTGGCATCGCGGGCACGCCTCGTCCCGCTCGATCCAGGCGTGGAAGCGGCCGTCGGTGACGCGGCGGCTCTCCAAGGTGACGCGCCACTCGCCGCCGGGCGCCCACGGGTAGAGGAACGCGTCGATGTGGTGGTCGCCGTTGTTCGGGTCGTGAGCCCGGTGGTAGACGCGCCCGGCGACGCGTCCGCCCGCGACGATGTCGGCGGAGCCGCCGAGCGGGACGACGGGCCCGGCAGGGATGCGCGGATGGTCGACGCGGACGGTCAGCTCGTCGGCCCCGCTGTACCAGATCTCGACCTCGTTGACGGTCGTGTCGGCGGGGTCCGTGACGAACCGCAGCACCCGTTGCCTGCCGGGCAGCAGGAAGCCGGAGGCGTGCGTGCGCGCCCGGTAGTAGTTGCCGCAGCTCTGCGCGAGGAACCGGCCGGGCGCCGCCGCCAGCAGCTCGTCCAGGGCCAGCTCGGTGGGCGTGCTGCCGTCGTGCGGGCCGCCGTGGCAGCCGAGGCTGAGGTTGATCACCCAGGGACGTTCTCCTGCGGTCCTGACGATGAAGTCCACCGCCTCCAGCAGCCGCACCGAGTCGCCCAGGTTGGCCAGGCCGCCCGTGCCCCGGTTCGACAGGTGGACGAAGACGAGGCTCGCCTCCGGCGCCATCCCGGCCGGGCCGGCGGCGCCGTTGCCCGCGGCGATGTCCATGACGTGGGTGCCGTGCGCGCCGCCGCCGCGGTCGGCGTCCGCCGGATGGTAGCCGAGCGTCCGGTAGGGGTGGGACGTGCGCAGCGCCCGGTCGATGTCCTCCCGCGTGTGGACGACACCGTACCCGTACGGCTGCGGCGCGGACCCTGACCGGTGCCGCTGGTCCCATAGGGCGAGCAGCCGGGTGGTGCCGTCGGCGTGCTTGAAGTTCGGGTGGTCGAAGTCGGCGCCCGCGTCCACGACACCGACGACGACCTCGGTCCGCGCGGGCGGTCGCGATGCCGAAGGCCCGGTCGGCAGCCACGACGCCGACGGGCTGAAAGGGTGTGACGGCGGCGGGGCGGGCGTGGCGATCTCGGGGCTGATGGGACGGGGCGCCTTCAGGCTGACGACGTCCGGATGCGCCCACACCTCCCGCACCGCCGACAGCGGCAGGCGGCAGGTCGCGACGCTCCCGAACCGCGCCACGAGCCGCACGGAGGGAAGCTCGACGCCCGGCCGGCGGAACCGGATGATCGCCTCGACCGTCCGGTCCGCCGGCGCGTCACGCAGCAGCTCCCGCAGGGCTGGGTCCACGGCCTGCCACGCCTCACTTGCCGCCCGCCGCGACGACCTCCAGCCGGACCCTGCGCACGATGTCGCCGGCCTTGGCCGAGATGATCGTGACGCCCGCGCTCCTGGCGGTGACCTGGCCGGTCGTCGCGTTGATCTCGGCGACGGCGACGTTGCTCGACTCCCACGCGGGCGTGACGTTCGCCGGCACCTTGCCGCTCGCGTCGCGCACGTCGGCCACGAACAGGTCCACCGCGCCCACCGTCAGCCGGCTCGGGCCGAGGACGTCGACGTTCTGCACCGCCGAGTTGCGCTTGCGCTGGTCGTCGATGAACGCCAGCGCCAGCACGCCCAGCCCGCCGTAGAACGCCGGATGCCTGATCACGCCGCCGATGCCCTTGCGCTTCTCCCCGGTCGGGAACGCGACCAGCGGCAGGATCTGGATCCCCGCCCGCACCAGATTGTTGTCCGGCGTGCCGAACGTCCGGAAACCCTCACTGACCAGCAGCGTCGCCACAGTGGACAGCGCGGCCCTGTCGAACTTCCTGTTCTGCGCCGCGATCGCGCTCTGCAGCGTGTCCTGCTGCACCTGGGTCTGCAGGTCCAGCTCCTTGACGGCGTTCACCACGGCACGCTGCGGCGGCGTCGCGGGCGGGGACGCCGGGGTGGCGGGCAGCCTGCGGTCGCGGCGGGCCGCCGCCCGGCGGCGCGCGGACGCCAGCGCCTGGGCGCGCCTGCGCCGGGCCCGCGAGTCCCTCGACTGCTCCTCGTCGTCGAACTCCTCCTCCTCGTCGTAGCCGGTGTCGTAGTTCTCCTCGAACAGACTGCTCATCTGGCTTCTCCTTCATCGGGACGGTCTCCGAGGGACGTGGACACCGCGCCCCGCGCCAGGCCGGTCGGGGCAGTTGGAGCGGCGGGGGAGGTGCGGTGGACGGCGGGGGCGACGTACTGCCCGTACAGTTCGGGATCGGGCGGCATCCAGCCGGGCGACCCCCGTCCGGCGCAGTCGGGGCAGCCGGCGTCCTCGCCCCAGCACGCGCAGGCGCCGAGCGCCGCGGCGAGCAGCAGGTCGCGGTCGGCGAGCGCCTGGTCGGGCTCCTTGTAGCCGTGCACGACGGTGGGGCCGTCGGCGGGCGGGGGCGTCGCCAGGCGGTCCGCCAGCTCGCCGAGCACCCGCTCCGCGAAGCCCATCGGGTCGGGCAGGACCTTCAGCAGCAGCTCCTCGACGGCCGCCAGCTCGGACGCGCTGCTCATGAGGCCAGCTCCTCGTTCTCGGCGTCCATGAACGCGGTGTAGAGGGCGCGGCCGGAGCCCAGTGACGGGCCGCCGGCGTCTGTGCTCTCGCCGAAGTCGGTGGCGTCCTCGTCCGCGCCGTAGGCCAGGCCGTCGTAGTAGGCCAGCTCGTCGGCGTCCGCGGCGGCCTGGGCGAACACGTCGCTGAGCATGCCCATGACGCGCGCGACCGGGACGCCGCCGATCCGCCTCGCGCCGTGCCTGCCCAGGCAGAGCGCCAGCAGTGCGGCGAGGACGTCGGGCTGGCAGGCCAGCACGAGGCCCTGGGCCGCCGCCGCGGAGCCCTCGGCCACGGCGGGGACGGGCGCCGGCGGCTCCACCACCACGGCGGGGACGGCACCGGCCGCCCCCGCCGGGATGGCGGGGAAACCCGGCGGTGGCGCTGTCGCCGGGATGGTGGCTGGGGGCGCGGACGGCACGCCGGGGATTTGCGGTGGTACGGGGATGAACTGCGGCGGGACGGCCGGTACGGCGGTGTACTGCGGTGGAACGGCCCCGAATTGCGGCGGGGTGCCCCTTCCGGCCAGAGCCCCCGCCGCCAGCGTCCCCAGCCGGGTCCCGATCAGGTTCCCGGCGGGCCCGCCGATCAGCGTCCCCAGCGCGGCGGCCCCCGTGGGCAGCGCCCTCTGCAACCCCTGCGCCACGAACGGATGGGCCAGCGCCCGCGACGCCCCACCCTGGATCTGCCGGAACGCGTTGGCGAAGCCGATCGCCTCCGCCGGGCTCAGCTCGTCGAGCATGACCTCCAGCGCGTAGTCGTAGTCCTCCTCCCCGGCGCCGCCGTACTCGTCGCTCAGCACCTCCCGCAGCACGAACCCCAGCCCCTGCTCGATCAGGCTCCCGGCCTCGTCCCATTCGTCCAAGTCCTCGAAGGGCCCTGTCACATCGCTCACCTCCACGTGCTGTCCCATCGGCGCGGGTGACCCGCCTGGGAGGTGGCCAGCGTGGACGGCGCCCGTATGCGGCCGCGTCAACCGGGCGTATGAGCCGCCGTCCCACGCGCGATGATCGTCTTACGGCACCCCCGCCGCGTGGCGGCCGCGGACTGGCCCTAAAGTAGATCTTCCTTCGGGTGGCGATCGCCCGGCCCGCCACCCACCACCGGGCGTTCTCCCGGTGTGCGGACCGTGCCCGCCTGGCGAGACGCCCGAGCCCGCGGGACGGCTGATCAGCCGTGAGATGTGACGCTCCATTGGCCATGAGTCTTGTGAGGTTGCGTTGACAACCAGTGCGTTGAGCACACCTTTACGCCGGTACCGGGCGCTGTTCGCCGCGATCGTGCTGGCCACCGGGCTGGTCGTGATCCCGGCGGCCCCCGCGCAGGCGGCCGCCGCGCCGACGCTGCCGCTGTTCGTCCGCAGGAGCAGCGACGGCGTGCTGCTCGTGTACGAGCCCAAGAGCGGCGGCGGCGTACAGCCGGCCGTGAACCTGGGCGGCGGCTTCGCCGCGGCGACCGCCCTGCTGCGCGCCAACACCTCGGCGTCCGGCGCGGGCAACGACCTGTACTTCCGGATGGGCAACGACCTGTACTACACCGCTGAGCGCGGCACCTCCACCGTCCGCGCCGTCACGAACGTGAGCGGCTTCAACCTGATCATGACGCCGGGCAACATGGGCAGCACCGCCTCGCCCGAGATCCTCGCCAGGGACGCCGCCGGCGCCCTGTGGCTGTTCCCCGGGCGCTCAGACGGCCTCCTGGGCACCCGCGTGCAGGCCGGCACCGCGGGCTGGAACGGCATGAACGCCCTGGCCGGGTACGGCGACTACACCGGCGACGGCAAGAACGACCTGCTGGCCAGGACCACCGCCGGCACCCTGTACATCTACCCGGGCACCGGCAGCATCACCGCCAACCAGATCCTGGGCACCCGCATCAGCGCGGGCACCGGCTTCAGCGCCTACACGGCGCTCGTCTCCACCGGGGACAACAACGGCGACGGCAAGGCCGACCTGATCGCCCGCGACTCGGCGGGCGCGCTGTGGCTGTTCAAGGGCACCGGGGTCGCGACGGCCCCCTTCTCCGCCGCGCAGAAGATCGGCACCTCGGGCTGGAACGCCTTCAACGCCTTCTTCTGATCCCCCCTCTTCCCCCTCCGGCGGGGAACCCCGCCATAGAGAAACGGCTCACCATGCCTACTCGCATGCCCTTATCAGGGCGGCTGCGCGCCACGGCCGCGGCCATCACCTCCGTCGCCCTCCTGGCGACGCTCGCACAGGTCGTGCCTGTGCCGGGAATCCAACCTGCCGCGGCCATCGCCGAGACCGCCGACGGCGAGTACGACCTCGGCCGCGCCGCCGACGTCAGGGCCGCGCAGTGCCTGCTCACGGTCGCGCAGCGCAAGGGCGGCCAGGACATGAAGGCCGTCGCCCGCGCCGGGCTCGCCGGCGACGACGCCGCCCTGCTGCAGGCCGCCGCGCGCGACTACTGGACGTCCGACCCGAAGACCCAGCTCGCCACCGCCTTCGACAAGGACCGTGAGCGCGCCTCCGCCAAGCTGGACGAGCTGGCGGCCCGCCCCGAGGTGTGGGAGGAGTCGCTGAGCGTCACCCCTCCCGCCGACTACTCCTACACCGGCTTCCAGTGGATCGAGGACGAGGACGACCCGTTCGGCAAGGTCGGGCTGTCCAACTGGGTCGCCGGCCAGTTCTGGCAGGGCGAGAGCGACTTCTACGCCGACCAGACGCCGCTGGCCGGCAAGGAGTCGGTGGACGCCGTCAACGCGATCGCCTCCGTCCGCTACCCCGACACGTGGCCGCACCCCGACCTGGAGGGCTGGCAGGCGTGGGAGGACATGACGTGGATGCACGACATGTACGCCGACGACGCGCGGGCCTTCCTGGCCGCCGGCGGGTTCCCGGAGAGCGCGCCCGACCCGGACAGCATGGAGTTCCGGATCGACGTCGAGAACCTCAAGTCGCGCTACGCCTCCTGCACCACGCACAACCCGCAGGACCCGCGCAAGGTGCTGACCGCCGAGTTCGTCACGGCCTCGCAGGAGTGGGCGCAGGAGGTGAACGGCCAGCGCGTCCAGCGTGACACCATCCTGAAGGAGGAGGCGCAGGCCACCGCCGACCTGCAGATCGCCTCGCAGGCCCTGGGCGAGGCGCTGGGCCAGTCGCTCATCGCCTCCCGCCTGGCCGACTGGCAGGCGTACTGGCTGAAGCAGCCGTCGGGCGGCATCGACTATCCGGACGCGACGGAGTTCACCAAGGTCAAGAACGACATCGTCAAGGCGCAGGCGCTGGCGCTCGGCCGGGTGTTCGTCGCCTCGCGGGCCGCCCAGTCGGCGCAGCAGCACGCCGCCACGGCCGTCGCCGCCCAGCAGGCCGCGTACGCCATCGCCGACGCGGCCGGGCTGCCCAGGGGCCGCGGCCTGCTCTACGGCCAGCAGGCCGTGCAGATCACCCGGGCCTCGGCCGCGGCCACGGTGGCGGCGGCCAAGGCCACGGAGACGGCCTCCAACGCCACCCGCGCCTCCGCCGCCGACAGCAAGACGCTGATGGCGCTGGCCGAGACGCAGGCGCACGCCTCGCAGGCCGAGTTCAGGCGCATCGCGGCCCAGGAGGCCGCCGCGCAGGCCAAGGCCGCCGCCGAGGGCGCCGCCGCGCAGGCCGTACAGGCTGCGGACAACGCCGCCAAGGCGAAGGCGGCGCAGCAGAAGGCCGAGGCCGCCGAGCTGATCGCCAAGAACGCCGCCGCGGACGCCGACGCCAAGCGGCAGATCGCCGAGGCCGAGCGGGACAAGGCCGAGGCGGAGAAGAACCGCGCCGCCAGGGAGCGGCAGAAGGCCGCGGACGCCGAGGCCCGCGCCCAGGAGCAGCGGCAGGTGGCCGCGGCGGCGCTGAGCGACGCCGAGGCCGCGGGCGGCACCGCCGCGGCCAAGAAGGACGCCGCGCTGGAGGCCGAGCGCAAGGCCGTGGACGCCCGCAACAGGGCGCTGGACGCGGAGGCCGAGCGGGACGTGCTGGTGGCCAAGGCCGCCTCCCGCGAGGCGCACGCCGCCGCCGTCGAGGGCACCCACGCCGCCGAGGGCGCGCGGGCCGCCGCCACGCGGGCGCTGGCCGCCGCCGACCGCAGCACCAGCGCCGCCACCCAGGCCCGCTCG
>NZ_BAAAQX010000077.1:0-24212 GCF_039531895.1 Nonomuraea monospora | reverse complement strand
ATGGGGCACGGCGGACCCGATGAGCGAGGTCATCGCCCGGGAGAGCTTCAACGACCCTGACCGCGGCGTGTTCGTCGCCACGCCCATCTGATCCTGGGATCTGGACGTGCATGGCAGGGCCCTGGGGGGTGGCGGCGCGTAGCGGCCTTGCGCGGCATCGCATCCAGGGTGTAGGTGATCTGCCGGTCGATGTCGCCCTTCAGGTCGGCATCCAGCCGTTCGCGAGCCTGTAGAGCCCAGGAGATTCGATTAACTCATTGGTTGATCAGTTGGGAGGGGGCGTAACAATGCCCTACAGTCCCTCTCTAAATGAAGTCAGGAAGAGGCTGTCGTAGGGCTTTGCTGGTGGAGCGCTACTGCCGGGACCCGTTTGGCTTAGGCCCGCCGGTGGTTCAGGCGAATGAGATGGACGCCGCTCCCAAGCGTCCCGAACGGCAAGAAGTCGATAAGTATTTTAAGGAGCCGGCCGTCGCCGAAAGTTCTCCGGATCGGTATTGGTGGCTGCAATTGCCGGCCGATGGTGGAGAGAGCCACGGAACCGGAGTTCGAGCCGGGCATGCGACTGGTCGGCAGCCAGCCCACCGAGGCCACGCCGGCGGGCGGCGCCATCTACCCCGCCAAGCACTACACCCTCGTCTTCCTTGCCGATCAGGACCTGGTTCTCTTCGAGCTTCCGAAGAAGCGCCAGACGATCATCACTGGGTAGCCACGCCACCACCGCTCGTCCAGCGGACCGTCCCTGCGTACGCGAGAGGCACGATCGTCCGCCGGCTACAGCCGTGTACCACTGGGCACACGATAAAGATCTTGGTGTCTCACGCGCTGAGGACGCCAAGCCGTACCAAGAGACCAAGGAGTTTCATGAGCCGCAAATATCGGACGTTGATGACGGCGGTGACGGTGTTCGCCACGCTGGGAGGCATTACCGTCGTTCCCGCGCAGGCTGTCGTGGCCACGCCGGTCAGCGTGACATCAGGCACCCCGACCGTTCCGATGTCCTCCCGCGGGAGCGGCGATCGCGGACCGAAGCTTCTGATCACGGACACCGAGGAAACCGCCGAGCAGAGCGACGGTCCGCTGCCCTTCACATTGGCCGACACGGCGGTGCTCCGAGCCTCGGGCAAGCAGGTCTTCGCGCACTACTTCACCCCATACCCGCTCTCACTCGACAACGCTGCGCCCGCCAACGACTACTACGCTCGCAACTACCTCAAGCCGGAAGGTGAGAGCGGCAAGCACAGCGCGTATGGCGGGTTACTGCGCGACCGGCCCATCGGCCGCGACCCGATCAGCGGCGACTACGCGCTAGAGGACCTCAAGACCGAGGTCAAGCAGGCCATCGCCGCTGGACTGGACGGCTTCACCGTCGACATCCTGTCAGTCACCAGCGCACACTGGACCCGGGTGCAGAACCTCATCAAGGCGGCCGAGGCCGTCGATCCCGGCTTCAAGATCGTGCTCATGCCCGATACCAACGGCCTCGCCTCGGTTGACAGCGCCACTCTGGCCACAGCCATGGCCAAGCTCGCCGCCTCCAAGTCGGTCTACCGCTTGGATGACAATCGCCTGGTCATTTCCCCGTTCAAGGCCGAGGGCAGGACCGCTGCCTGGTGGGCCGACTGGATGGAGACCATGGAGACCACGCACGGCATTGAAGTCGCCTTGGTGCCGGTCTTCCTCGACTTCAACAAGAACGCCTCCGATTTCGCGTCCATCAGCTATGGCTTTTCGAACTGGGGCAGCCGCAACCCTGCGGGCAACGCCAACCTGGCTACCAACATCACAACCGCTCATGGGATGGGCAAGATCTGGATGCAGCCGGTGTCGGTGCAGGACGAGCGTCCGAACCAGGGCATCTTCGACGAGGCCGGCAACACCGAGAACCTGCGCTCCTCATGGAAGGGTGCGATCGACGGCAAGGCTGACTGGGTCCAGCTCACCACCTGGAACGATTACTCCGAGAACACCCAGTTCGCTCCCTCGGTGAACGCGGGATGGACCTATCTGGACATCAACGCCTACTACCTGACCTGCTACAAGCTCGGCTGCCCGGAGATCACCAAAGACGTGGCCTACCTCACTCACCGCATCCAGCCGGTCGCGGCCGCGCCGACGTACGCGCAGACCAAGCTCATGAAGCTACGCAGCGGCAGCACGACGGCTCGCGACACGGTCGAGGTCCTCAGCATGCTCAACGCGGCGGGCAAGGTGTCCGTTACGATCGCCGGCGCGACGCAGATATACGACGCTCCGGCAGGGGTGACGGCCAAGACGTTCCCGCTCAAGGCAGGCACCGTTTCGGCGACTGTGGCCCGAGACTCGGCCACGGTGGCGGAGGTCGTCTCGCCGTACCCCATCACCGACACGCCCTACGTGCAGGATCTGCACTACCGCGCGGTTTCCAGCGGACGCTGACAGGAGAACCGCGGAGACCGAGCCGAGGCGCGCCGTGGCCGTCACGCTGGGAGTGACGGAGGTGGCCGGCACCCTCGTGCACCTGGCGCACACCATGGCGACCGCGCGCCGTCCAGCTATCTCGCAGGTCAGTGGGCGCGGGCGCACCGGTTGGACGGCGATCGAGCCAGGCCTGCCGCCAGGCCGTGAGGGTCGGCTCGATCAAGGCCCAGCGGGCGTCGGAGATGTCGGAACGGTACGGGCGCCGGGGTTCATAACAGACCCCTACGCTCAGCCCTTCGTCATGCCTGGCATCTGCCGAAACATGGCGCATCCAGGACATCTCTACGCCAGATGGAATCGGGAGCGGCTCGTCTCACGAAACAGACATCGAGGAGAGCCCTCCCGGATCGCATATGCGTAGATAGTTCGCGAAGTACGCGATTCGCTCGACGGCTATAAGGGGGCGGGCTGGCACAGAACATACCTGAACGCCCTCTCAGGTCGGTGAAGAAGTCCGGTCGGCGTCGATGCCAGTGGCGGGCCCATGCGCTGTCGATCAGTCGGCACCGGGCTGGTCGAGTCCTGCGGTGGCCAGGACGGTCGCGAGCATGGAGCCGGACTCGATCCGATAGCCGTCGGGCATCATCATCCGGTGGGCCGCCAGGATGTGGTCACGGGTGGTGGCGGCTGCCGTCTCGACGTCGCGATTCTCGCAGGCCGCCAGGATCTTCTCGTGGTGGCGCCCCGCCGGCGCCTGCCGGAGATCGAAGTGCATGCGAATGCGTTCGGCCTGGCTGGCCAGGTTCTCGATGGTGCGCAGCAACACCGCGCTGTCGGCACGGTGGTAGAGGGTCATGTGGAAGCGACGGTTCAGTTCATTGAACTCCCGCTGCGCGTGCTCTCCCCGCAGCGACCGGGTGAGCTGCGCGTGTGCCTCGCGCATGACGACGAGGTCCTCCTCCCGCAGGCGGGGGACGCCCAGTCGCACGGCCAGGGTCTCCAGGTTGATACGGAGTGCGGCCACCTCTTCGGCGACGCGGTGGTCGATTCCGGCCACCACGACCCCGCGGTAGGGGAGCCGGTTCACCAAGCCCTCGCTGTCCAGGCGGAGGATGGCCTCCCGTACTGGTGTGCGGCTCAGACCCAGGTCAGCGGCGATCTCGGCGGGGTCGAGCCGGTCGCCTGGTGCGAGCTCGCCCGAGACGATGCGCTCCTGAAGCCGCTCGAACACCAGGTCGGCGGCGCGCCGCTGAATGCTGGTCACTTGTTCTCTCTTCCCGGCTCTTGCAGGGCGCGCTGACAGAGCGGCGCCGTGCCGTGCACCAACTTAGCCCTCCTCAGATCTTGGCATGGTGGGACCTCTTGTCCGCACAGAATATCCAATGTTAAATGTCCTGGACATCGGCCCAGGCCGATCGGGAGGAGGACGTATGAACCGCAGGAGTTTCCTGGTGGCGGCCGGTCTGAGCGCCACCGGCCTGTTGACCGCGTGCGGCGGACCCGAAGCAGGGGGCGGCGGCACCACGGCCGACGGACGGACGGTGATCAACGTGGGAGTCACCCCGCTCCTGAACGCGGCACCGCTCTATCTGGGCATCAAGAAGGGCTTCTTCAGCGCAGAGGGACTCGCCGCCACCGCCAAGACGATCCAGACGGCGGCGACGGCCATCCCTTCGATGCTCAAGGGCGAGCTGCAGTACGCCCTCGTCTCTACCGTGCCCGCCATCAACGCCCGGGCGCAGGGGCTGCAGATCAACATGGTCCTCGGCAATGACGTCTACGCCGAGAAGACCAAGGATGACGGGGCGGCGATCCTGGTCCGGACCGACAGCCGCATCAAGAAGGCGGCGGACCTGGCAGGTGCGACCGTCGGCGTCGTCGGGCTCAAATCCATGCCGGAGCTGGCCGTGCGGCTGGCCATGCGGCAGGCGGGCGCCGATCCCAGCTCCGCCAAGTTCGTCGAACTGCCGTACCCGGAGATGAACTCCGCCGTGCAACAGGGACGCGTCGACGCCGTCCTGTCGGCGGACCCCTTCCTCCAGCAAGGGCTGGCGCAGGGCCTGCGCCAGCCCTGCGCACCCTATTCCGAGGCACTGCCCAAAGTGACCGGGCTGAGCTGGATCGGCGCCGGAGCCTATCTTCAGGAGCACTCCGACGCCGCACAACGCTTCGTGACGGCGATGACCAAGTCGGTCCAGTACGCGGCAGAGCACCCGGACGAGGTGAGAGCCGAGGCCGGCACCTTCACCACGATCTCCGCAGCGGCTCTTGGCGAGGTGCGGCTGCCGATCTTCGAACCCAGGCTCGACATGACGCAGGTGCAGAAGATCGCGAACGCCATGATGACCGAGGAGTTCATCGCCAAGGAGCCCGATCTCAGCGGGCTGGTGCGCACATGACGGTCACCGGTACCCGTGAGCGGACGATCGCGCCCGCTCAGCGAGCCCGGATCGCACCAACAGGAGCCTGGCGGACCTGGGCCGCCAAGTCGGGGTTCATCGCGTCGTTGCTGGTGGCGTGGGAGGCCGCCGTCCGGCTCGGCGACTTCGGGTCGATTCCGGCCCCCACCTCGCTGGGCGAGGCCCTGGTCGCTCTCGTCGCGGACGGCACGATCGTCGCTCCGCTGCTGGACACGTTGACCTCCTGGGCGCTGGGTCTGCTCGCGTCAGCGGCGATCGGCGTCCCGGTCGGGCTCTTCCTCGGTGTCAGCAACGGCGCCTACCGGCTCTGCCGCTTCGTCCTGGACTTTCTGCGGACCATCCCGTCGCTGGCCCTGGTGCCCCTGGCCGTGTTGCTGTACGGGTCCGGCTTGGGAGGCAAGACACTGCTGATCACCTTCGCCTGCGTCTGGCCGATCCTGCTGCAGACCGTCTACGGCGTCCGGGACATCGACCCGGTAGCCGAGGAAACGTGCCGCTCGTACCGGATCCGCCCGGTCCAGCGGGCACTGTTCCTGATCCTGCCCAGCGCCGCCGGCTACCTGGCGACCGGACTACGCATCGCGGCGGGGGTCAGCCTTCTGCTGTCGCTCAGTGGAGAGATCATCATCCCCGCTCCCGGCATCGGCCAGGCGATCACCGTGGCGCAGCTGGGTGGTGCGGTTCCCACCATGTACGCCTGGATCGTCGCGGCCGGCGTGCTCGGCATTCTGATCAACCTGCTGTTCACCGAGGTCGAGCGGCGTGCGCTGCGCTGGCACCCGTCCCAGCGGCAAGGAGGCGGGAGATGAGCCGGATGAGCCGCGCGCTCCGGACGCTGGCGTGGGAGTTCAGCGTCCCGGTGGTCCTCATCGCGGTGTGGTGGGTGGTCTCCGCGCGCAGCGGCTCGCTGTACTACCCCCCGCTGTCGCACATCCTGACCCGGTTCCAGGAGCTGTGGCTGTTCGAGCGGTTCACCAGCGACGCCCTGCCCAGCGTGACCAACCTGGCGGTCGGATACCTCTCCGCCGTGGTCGTCGGCATCGGTCTCGGGGTGGCCATGGGGCTCACCCCCTGGTTGAGGGAGACGGTCAATCCCCCAGTGCAGTTTCTGCGCGCGCTGCCGGCCGTGGCGCTGCTGCCCCTGGCCATTCAGCTACTCGGCATCGGCTGGTCGATGAAGGCGGGCGTCATCTTCTTCGGCTCGCTCTGGCCCATTCTGCTCAACACCGTCGACGGTGTCCGGTCCATCGATCCGCTCGTCAACGACATGGCCCGCTCCTACCGGATCACCCGCCGGCAGCGCGTGCTCCGCATCGTCCTGCCCGCCGCCGGACCGCAGATCTTCGTCGGGCTGCGGGCCAGCCTTTCTGTGGCCGTCATCCTGCTGCTGGCCAGCGAGCTGGTCGGCTCCACGGCGGGCATCGGCTTCTTCGTGCTGCAGGCCCAGCGGCAGTTCAACATCACCGACATGTGGACCGGGATGGTCCTGCTCGGCCTCCTCGGTTACCTGCTGAATCTCGCGCTGCAGGCGGTCGAGCGCCGTGTCCTGTCCTGGCACTTCGCCAGACGCCGGAAGAACAGTCCGGAATCGCGTTCACAGAACAAGAAGGAGTCCGCTGTTGACTAGCTCGACCTCCACGACCGCAGCGCCGCTTCTGTCGGTCGCCGGCCTCGCCAAGTCCTACGGGACGGGCGCCGACCGGAGGCAGGTACTCGCCGACGTCGAGTTCGTTGTGGACACCGGTGACTTCCTCACCATCGTCGGCCCCTCTGGAGCCGGCAAGACCACGATGCTGCGCTGTCTGTCGGGCCTGCTGCCGCCCGACACCGGAGACATCCGGCTGTCAGGGACGCCGGTCGGCGGGCCGCCGGCCGAGATGGCGCTGGTGTTCCAGGACTACAGCCGCTCCCTGCTGCCGTGGATGTCGGTCCTCGGCAACGTCACCTTTCCCCTGCGCAGCAGAGGGCTGCGGGCAGGCGAACGAGAGAGCCGCGCTCGCGAGGCCCTGGCCGCGGTCGGGCTCGAAGCGTCGGCCCGGCTGTACCCGTGGCAGATCTCCGGCGGCATGCAACAACGGGTCGCCATCGCGCGGGCGCTGGCCTACGAGCCGAAGATCCTCGTGATGGACGAGCCGTTCGCCTCCGTGGACGCACAGACCAGGGCCGAGCTAGAGGACCTCGTCCTCGGCCTGCGCGACCGGCTGGGCATCACCTTCCTCCTGGTCACCCACGACATCGACGAGGCGGTCTACCTCGCCGACCGCGTCGTGGTGCTCTCCGGCGCGCCGACCACCGTCACCGCCGTCGTCCCGGTGGATCTCGGGCGCGACCGCGACCAGGTCGACACCAAGGCGCGCCCGGAGTTCGTCGAGCTGCGCAGCCAGGTCTACCGGCTCATTCGCGCAGCCGCCCAGCAGAAGGACGGCAAGTGACCCTCTTCCTCACCGACGCCGACGTCCGGGCCGCTTTCGATTGGGCGGCCGCGATCGAGGCGCTGCGCGCGGCCTACGCCGCGCCGGTCGACGAGGCCGGCTTCCCTCCGCGCGTCATGGCCCGGGGCGAAGGACTCTGGCTTCGGACTCTGAGCGGCGTCCTGGGCGACGGCAGCGTGATGGGCGGGAAGACGATCGCCGCGTCGGTGCGCCATCGCCGTGTCTCCTACCTGGTGCAGTTGTTCGACCAGAAGACCGCCGCATTGGTGGCCCTGCTGGACGGCAACGCGATCACCGGATTCCGCACCGCGTCGACCTCGGCCATGGCGGCCGACGTCCTCGTCCCCCCGGGTCCGGTGAAGGTCGGGGTCATCGGATCGGGATTCGAAGCCCACCATCACGTCCGAGCGCTGGCGGCGGTGCGCGAACTGTCGTCGGTGACGGTGTACAGCCCGAACCCCGGCAGCCGGGCCAGATTCCTTGAACGCCTGGCAGACCTCGGTCCCGCGATGAGCGCGGCCGACAGCGCTCCGGCCGCGGTCGCCGGAGCGGACCTCATCGTGTGCGCGGCGCGTGCGCACGGCGAGCAACCCACGCTGCACGCCGAGTGGCTGGAGGCCGGAACGACGGTCGTCTCCATCGGCTCGACCCTGCCCGAACAGCGGGAACTGGACGCCGGCGTGATCGCGCGGGCGGACGTCATCATCGCCGACCAGGTGGAAGAGGTCGCCCGCGAAACCGGCGACATGATCGCCGCCGAACAGGCGGGGATCGTCTTCGCGGACCGGCTCGGCTCGCTCGCTGACGCCGTGGCCGGGCGCGTGCCCGGACGGACGTCGGCCGAAGACATCGTGATCTACAAGTCGGTCGGCGGCGCGATCCAGGACCTGGCGGTCGCGGCCATGTGCGTCCGCCGGGCCGCCGAACTGTCGATCGGCACGGAATTGCCGGTCGGCATCAGCCCGGTCGCCAAGTGATCTCTCAGGAGCAGGACATGCGCAGACGGCTCACCGACGCGTCCCTCATGCGGACCGCCGCCTATATCGACGGATCATGGGTCGGGGACGGCGAGAGCGGAACACTGATCGTGGACGATCCGGCCACCGGTGAGGTGCTGGCCGAGCTCCCCGCGATCAGCCGCCGGCAGACCGCCGCGGCCATCGAAGCGGCGCACAAGGCGTTCTCCGGCTGGCGGGCACTGTCCGGCACGGAACGGGCCGCGATCCTGCGCCGATGGTTCGACCTGGTGAACGAGCATGCCGCCGATCTGGCCACGCTGATCGTCCTGGAGGAGGGCAAGCCGTTCGCCGAGGCGGTGGGCGAGGTGCGCTATGCCGCGTCCTTCCTGGAATGGTACGCCGAGGAGGCCAAGCGCGTCCGCGGCGATGTCATGGCGGCTCCGGAACGTACGCGGCGGATCGTCGTGCTCAAAGAGCCCGTCGGCGTGGTGGCGGCGATCACCCCGTGGAACTTCCCAGCCGCGATGATCACACGCAAGGCGGGTCCCGCGCTGGCCGCCGGATGCACGATGGTGCTCAAGCCCGCGGAGCAGACTCCGCTCACCGCCCTGGCCCTCGCCGAACTGGCCGAGCGGGCGGGAATTCCGGCCGGCGTGTTCAACGTCGTCGTCGGCGATCCTCGCGAGATCGGCCCCGAACTCACGGGCAGCCCGCTGGTCCGCAAGGTGACGTTCACCGGGTCCACGGAGGTCGGCAGGCTGCTGCTCGCGCAGTCGGCCGCCACGGTGAAGAACGCCTCGATGGAACTCGGAGGCAACGCCCCGTTCCTGGTGTTCGACGACGCCGAACTCGACGCCGCCGTCGAGGGTCTGGTCGCCACGAAGTACCGCAACACGGGCCAGGCCTGTATCAGCGCCAACCGCGCCTACGTCCAGGACGGCGTCTATGAAGAGTTCGCCCGGCGCCTCGCCGAACGCGTCGGCCGGCTCGTCGTCGGCGACGGCTTCGACGAAGGCGTCCAGCAAGGGCCCCTCATCGACACGGACGCCATGACGAAGGTCGAGACCCACGTCGCGGACGCCGTCCAGAAGGGAGCGACCGTGCTGCTCGGCGGCACGAGGCATCCGCGTGGCGGCAATTACTACAGTCCGACGGTGCTGGGGGACGTGACAGCACGGATGACCATCACCCGGGAGGAGACCTTCGGCCCGGTGATCCCGCTCGTCCGGTTCACCGACGAGAGCGAAGCCGTTCGCATGGCCAACGACACCGAGTTCGGCCTGGCCGCCTATCTCTACGCGCGCGACGCCGAACGCATCTGGCGGGTCAGCGCCGCGCTGGAGGCCGGCATGGTCGGCGTCAACACCGGCCTGATCTCCAACGAGGTGGCGCCGTTCGGCGGCGTCAAGCAGTCGGGACTGGGCCGGGAGGGCTCCGTCTACGGCATCGAGGAGTTCCTCGAACTCAAGTACCTCGCCTGGGAGAACGCGGCGGCCCGCTGACCGCACCGCAACTCCGATCACATTCCGCACCCGATCAGGAAGTGAGGGTATCCATGGCCCGATACAACCGCGCCGAAGCCCGCGAGTGGGCACGCGAGCACCTCGTCGGAGTCGTCAACTGCACGATTCCGTCCTTCAGCAGTGACCTGAGGACCATCAACGAGAGGGCGATCCGCCACGACACGAAGCTGGCGATCGAGCACGGCTTCGCCGGCACGCTCGGCGTCTCGGAAGTGGCGATCACGCTTCCGGAATACCTGGACTTCCTGCGCGTCATCAAGGACGAGGCGGGCGACGACCTGCTGCTGGTGCACCACGCGAGCTGGAGCGACCTCGATCAGAACCTCGAAGCGGTGCGCGGCGCAGAGCAGGCCGGAGCCGAACTCGTCCTGCTGTCCTACCCGCCGAACTTCTACCCGGAGAGCGAAGAGGAGATCTACGACTACACCAAGGCGGTCTGCGACGCGACCGGCCTGGCCGTGATGCTCTTCCCCATGTACCTGTGGGGGTTCAGCTCCCGGATCCATCCCTCCGACATCCCGGTGCGGCTGCTGCGCAGGCTGATCGACGACTGCCCCAACATCGCGGCGATCAAGGCCGAAGGCGGCTTCCCCAGCATTCAGAGCGTCATCGAATGCCAGCGACACTTCGGCGAGGAAGTCGTCATCTCGATGCCGATCGAGGGCGAGCTCATCCCCCTTTCGCAGATCATGCCGATTCAGTTCTCGGCCACCAGCGACCACGAGTACTACGGGCCGATGATTCCTCGCGTCTTCGACCTGCTGCGTGATGGCAAGTTCGACGCGGCCGCCGAGATCTACTGGCAACTGCACCCGGCTCGCAAAGCCAAGGCGGCACTGGCGGCCACGCTGCACGGCGGCGCGTTCCTCAACCGCCAGGCATGGAAGTTCCAAGGATGGCTGCAGGGCTACAACGGCGGCCCGCTCCGCATGCCGACCCAGCGAATCCACGACGCCCAGATGCACGCGCTGCGGAAGGGCCTGATCGACGCCGGGCTCAAGCCCAGAATGGACCCTTTCCGCGAATTCTTCATCGGCCGCAACCCCACGCGGTCAGCGGGACAAGAGGCGTGATGCTGGACCGTACCGATCCTGAAGGCGAGATCGCCAGGGCCGCCGCCGCGTACTCCAATTGGGGCCGCTGGGGGGAAGATGACGTGCTGGGCACGGTGAACTTCATCGACGAGGCCAAGCGCCGGGAAGGCGCGGCGCTGGTCAGGCAAGGCGTGTCGTTCTCCTTGTCGCAGCGCTTCGACATGGACGGCCCGCAGAAGGGCTGGCGGCGGCGTACCAATCCCGTGCACACCATGACCGACACGGGCACGGACGCCGCGCTCGGCGCCCAAGGTTTCCCCCACGGCTTCGGCGGCGCCGACGACGTCATCGCGATGCCACTCCAGTGCTCCACCCAGTGGGACGGCCTCGGCCACATCTTCGACCACGGCAAGGCGTGGAACGGCCGTCCCTCCGAGAAGGTCGTCACTTCCGAAGGCGACCTCGTCACCGGAATCGAGCACCTGGCCCCCCACGTCGCGGGCCGGGGCATCCTGCTGGACGTCGGCCGCGTCATCGGCGCGGGCGGCGAACTCCCCGACGGCTTCGCCATCACCGAGGAGCACCTGACGGCGACCGCCGAGGCCCACGGCGTCACCGTCGGCGCGGGCGACATCGTCTGCGTGCGCACCGGCCAGCTCTCCCGCGTCCGCCGTGACGGCTGGGGCGACTATGCCGGAGGTCCCGCGCCCGGCCTGTCGTTCACCACCGCCGGTTGGCTGCACCGCTCCAGGATCGCCGCCCTCGCCACCGACACCTGGGGCTTCGAGGTACGTCCCAACGAGTTCGACAATGCCTTCCAGCCGCTGCACCAAGTCGTCATCCCCAGCATGGGCCTGCTCATCGGTGAGATGTGGGACCTCGAGGCTCTCGCCGAGCACTGCGCGGCCGACGGCGTCTACGAGTTCTGGCTCACCGCCGCTCCGCTGCCGGTCACCGGCGCGGTCGGCTCCCCCGTCAACCCCATTGCCGTCAAGTGAGGCCCTGTACGGCGACAGAACCGTCTGCGCCGTAACGTTCCGGCGCCCCTCCCTCTTCTGATCAGGAGTCGTCATGCGTCTGGCCACCTACGAACACCAGAGGCGTCGCCGCAGCGGAATCGTCGAAGGCGACCAAGTCCGTCCGTTCCCTGAAGGCACGAACCTGCTCGACCTCGTCGCCGGCGGCGCACCGCCGGCCACCGATGCCGCCGTGCCCCTGGCCGAGGTGCGGCTGCTCCCGCCGATCGAACCGCCGTCGGTACGCGACTTCGTCACCTTCGAGGAACACGTCGAGGGCGTCCGCCGCAGTGTCGACGGGCAGGCCGGAGTCCCGGACGCCTGGTACGACGCCCCGATCTTCTACTTCACCAACCCCCACTCCATGATCGGTGCGCACGATGAGGTGAGGATGCCGCCCGGCTGCGCCGCGCTGGACTTCGAGCTGGAGGTCGCCGCCGTCATCGGGCGCCAAGGGCAGGACCTGTCACCCCAGCAGGCCCGCGACCACATCTTCGGGTACACGATCTTCAATGACTGGTCGGCCCGGGACCTGCAATCCCGGGAGATGCAGGTCGGGCTCGGTCCCTGCAAGGGGAAGGACTTCGCCACCACGCTCGGTCCGTGGCTGGTCACCGCCGACGAACTGGATCCCTGCCGCGACGCCGACGGCACCCTGCGGCTGGCCCTCACCGCCGAGGTGAACGGGGAAGTCGTCGGCTCCGATCTGCTGTCCAACATGAGCTGGACGTTCGAGGAGATGGTCGCCTACGCCTCGCGCGGCGCCCAGGTTCGTGCCGGTGACGTGCTGGGCTCCGGCACCTGCGGCAACGGCGGCTGCATGGCGGAACTATGGGGACGACGCAACCGACAGGACCCCCCATCGCTCAGGCCCGGCGACGTCGTCACGCTTACCGTCGAAGGTATCGGCACGGTTTCCAACACCGTCGTTCCCGGACTTCCCGCGCCTCACCCACTCCCCTCTGCCCGCAAGCGTCCTCGCACCCGTCCTGGCGCGGTCGCATGAGCGGCCGGTTGGACGGGAAGACGATCGTGGTCACAGGTGCCGCCCAGGGGCAAGGCGCCGCCGAAGCCCGCTTGCTGGCCGCTCAGGCCGCGACCGTGATCGGCGTGGACCTCGTCCATGTGCCGCCCGAGGATCTGCCCGGAGTGCGTTATCGGCACTTGGACGTCACCGACTCTTCAGGCTGGACCGCTTTCGCCGAGGAACTGCGCATATCGCACGGCCGAGTGGACGGGCTCGTCGCCAACGCCGGTATCACGCACCGCTCCCGAGTGACCGAACTGGAGCCTGCCGACCTGGCGCGGGTCATGGACGTCAACGTGACCGGTGTCCTGTTGGGGATCCAGGCCTTGGCGCCGTTGATGACGGCGGGCGGCTCCATCGTGTGCGTCGGGTCGGTGGCGGCGCTGACCGCGCACTTCCCCGCCGCCTACACCGCCAGCAAATGGGCGCTGCGGGGGCTGGCCAAGACCGCCTGCCTCGAACTGGGACCGCGAGGCATCCGGGTCAACACCATCCACCCCGGCTACATCGAGACGCCTATGACCGCCTCGGCGGCCCCGGCGTTCAGGGACGCGAACGTCGCGGAAACCCCTCTGGGACGCACCGGAACAGTGGACGAGGTCGCGCCCTTGGTCGCGTTTCTGCTCAGCGACGAGGCGTCCTTCATCACGGGGACCGAGATCCCCGTCGACGGCGGCATGACCGCTCACGGCGGCGTCAAATCGATCCGCGACGCGATTTTCCAGGAGGGGAAATGAATCGTCTGGCAGGCAAGATCGCCCTCATCACCGGAACCGCCGGCGGGCAGGGCCGAGCCGCGGCACTGCTCTTCGCCGCCGAGGGCGCCACCGTGGTGGGCACCGACCTCGACGAGACGGGCGCGGCCGAGACCGCCGAAATGGTCCGCACCGCCGGTGGCCGCATGGACAGCACCGCCCCGCTCGACCTGGGCGACGAGACGGCGGTCAAGGCGTGGATCGACGATGCCGCCGCCCGGCACGGCCGCATCGACATCCTCTACAACAACGCCGCCGCCACCCGCTTCTCACCGCTGACCGAAACGAGCTACCAGGACTGGTCGTTCACCCTGCGCAACGAACTGGACATCGTGTTCCTGGCGACCAAACACGCCTGGCCGCACCTGGCCGCCCGCCGCGGCGCGAGTGTTGTGCTCGTCGGCTCCACCGCCGGCATCACCGGCTCCATCACCAACCACCGCATCGCTCACACCGCCGGCAAAGGCGGCATCGTGGCCATGACCCGGCAACTCGCCGCCGAAGGCGCCGCGCACGGCATCCGCGTCAACTGCGTCAGCCCTGGCATGATCCGCACTCCGGCCAGCGCAGGCACCCTGCTCGCCGACGACCATCCCATGCGCACCATCGCCGACCACATCCCCCTCGGCCGCGTCGGTACGCCCGAGGAGGTCGCACGGTGCGCCCTGTTCCTGGCCGGCGACGAGGCCTCTTACGTCACCGGCGCCAATCTCGTCGTCGACGGCGGCTGGTCGGCGGTCCTTCCAGGTGCCCCCACCTCCTGAAGCAAGGGGCCGAGCGTTTTCGCAGGGTCGGTACCCGTCGTATTGTGGCCCGCGCGCTCTCCCACCATAGAGTGCTGCCGTGACCAGCAAACCGTCGACCGCGCCACCGGCCCTGCAGGCGCGCAGCCGCCTGACGCAGGACCGGATTCTCATCGCCGGCATGCGGCTGCTGGAAGAGGGTGGGGCCGAGGCGCTGACCGTGGCCGCGGTGGCGGAGGCCGGCGGAGTCGCGGTGGGCACCATCTACCGGCGCTTCGGTGGCAAGGAAGGACTGTTGGGCGCCATCCAGACAAGGTTCACCGACGACTTCCGCGCCGAGTTCCGTCGGCGGGTCGCCGACACCGGTCTCACTCCCACCGCGACGCCGGCCGAGGTGATCGGCGCGGCAGTCACAGGAGTGGCCGAAACCTTTCGAACCCACGCGAAGCTCATGCGAGTCCTCATGCTGCTCGGGACACAGAATCCCGCCATATTCGAGGGCGGCTCGGCTGCCAGCATCGAAGGCGGACGCATTTTCCGGGACACAGTGATGCTCATCGCACCCGCCTTGCGACACCACCCTGATGTCGAGGCCGCCATCGATTTCGCCCACCGGCTCACCTACGCCTCCTGCGCGCACAGGATCATCCACGGCGAACACCTGGAATCGGCTCGGCCCTTGCCCTGGCCGCGGCTTATCGAGCAGCTGAGACAAGCCGTCGCGGCCTACCTGCTCACACCCGCGTAGCCCGCGGAGGACCTCCGCCTCAGTGCACGGCGATCACCCGGCGGCGGCGCCCCGGGGAGGTTCGTGTGCGAGGACGATGTCGAAGCGGACCTGGGTCCAGGGAGTGTCGAGCGGACGACCATCGGGGGTGGGCGTGCCGGCGGGGCGCTGGACGAAGGACTTGATCAGGCTGGGCTTGACGCCGAAGACGGCGTCGTCTGCCAGTTGGGGGTCGCCGTCGACGAAGATGTGGGTGACCAGGCGGCGGTGGCCTCGCGCGGTGACCATGAAGTGCAGGTGCGAGGCTCGCATGGGAGCTCTGCCGGTGGCCTGGAGGAGACGGCCGACAGGTCCGTCGTGCGGGATGGGGTACGGGGTGGGGGTGATCGCCCAGAACCGGTAGGCGCCCTGGCCGTCGGCATGGAGGTGGGCGCGGGCGGCGGTGCGGTCATCACCGTACTGGACGTCGTACATTCCGTCGTCGTCGGCCTCCCATACGTCGATCCGCGCGTTCGGGACCGGTTCGCCGTCGGCGCCGCGGACGGTACCGGTGACCCAGCACGGGGTTCCGGACGCGCCGGCCGCGATGTCACCGCCGTTGTCGATCTCAGGAGAGTCCTCGACGAAGAAGGGACCGAACACCGTCGCTTCGGTCGCCTCTCCTTCGGCGGGGTTGTTGACGCAGACGGTCTGCATGGAAAGGCCCAAGACGTCGGAGAGCAGGATGAACTCCTGACGGGTGTCCGTGGTGATGTCGCCGCACTCGCGCAGGAACCCGATGGCGGCCTCCCTTTCGGCTTCGGTCAGCCGGACCTCCCGCACGAACGCGTGTGCGTGTCGTACCAGGGCCTGTATCACCGTCCGCAGCCTCTCGTCCGCACAGCCGGCGAAGCTGCCGAGCACCTGCGCGATGACCGCCTCCTCTCGCGCTTCCTGCTCGGCGGTCGCGGGCGCGAGCTTTTCGCTGTCACTCATGAGGTCTCTCCTGTCGAATCGCCGACGTGGTCGCGGACCGGCTCCGCTCCCGTCCTGGCCCGGTGCAGAAGCGCCTTGAGATCCGGGAGAGTGACGGGGCGGGGGTTTGTCGCCGGGACCTTCTCCAGCACGAGTTCAGCGGCCTCCGACACCTGATCGGCGCGCAGGCCCAGGGCTCCGAGGCCGGTGGGCGCACCCAGCGCCCGATGAAGGGCGAGTAGCGCGGCCAGTGCGTGCGAGCCGTCGCCGTAGCCCGCTCCGGCCAGGGCCTCGGCGATCCGGGCGGCGGCCTGCGGGGCGGCGGGCTCGTTGAAGGCGAGCACGTGCGGCAGGAGCACCGCGTGCATCGCGCCGTGCTCCAGGCCGTAGGCGCCGCCGAGCACATGACAGATCTTGTGGTGCAGACCGGAGCCGGCCGCTGCGAACGCCGCCGCGGCCACATAGGTGCCGGCCTGGCATGCCTCCAGCGCCGCGAGGTCGGTGGCGTCGGCGATGACCGCGGTCAGCCCTCGCGCGAGCAACCGGGCGCCTTCGGTGGCCAGCGCCGTCGGAACCGGTCCCGCGTTCGGTGCCCACAGGGAGTCGACGCAGTGCGCGAGCGCGTTGAGACCCGAGTTCACGGTCAGTGCGGGCGGCAGCGTGACCAGCAGTTCCGGGTCGTAGACCACGGCCCGCGGGAGGACCGACGGGTCGGCGCCGTTCGTCTTGCGGGTGCCCTCGGTCAGCCCCCAGACGTCGGTCGCCTCGGATCCCGCGTACGTGGTCGGCACCGCCACGATCGGCAGGCCCGTGGTCAGTGCGACGGCCTTCGCCGTCCCCGTCGTGGAGCCTCCTCCGACGCACAGCAGCGCGTCGGCCTCCGCCTCGGCGGCGCACGCGCGGGCCGCCTCCGCCACCTCCACCGGTACGTGGGGCCGCACCCCGGTGAACGTGGCGGCGGCTGCCATACCTCCGAGGAGCTTCTGGGCGGTGGCCAGTTCTGATTTCCCGGCGATGAGCATGATGCGGCGCGCGCCGAGACGGTCGAGTTCCGCCTTCACGAGGCGGCCTGCGGCGTTCCGTCCTGTGACAACGCGCTGCGGGCGGGCCTCGTAAGCCCATGAACGTGTGGTCCGCGTCATGACGCCCGCCCTTCGGACGGCCCGGACTCCGCTCCCCCGAGCGCTTTCCCGAGTTGCTCCGCGAACCAGTCGGCGGTGAGCGCGTCGCGCTCAGCGGCGTGGTTGTACATCGTATGCTCCCCATCGGGCCACAGCCGCAGCGAGGAAGCCGCCGGATCGCCCGCGGCGACGAACGGTTCCTGCAGTTCCCGGGTGACCAGCCGGTCAGCGCCACCGTGCAGGACGAGGACGGGCCGGCCGATGGGCCGTTTCACCGGATCGAGGCGCAGCTCAGCCAGAGTCGCGGCGGCTGCTCCGGCGTCCGTGTGGCCGAGGGCGGCGAAGATCTGCTCGCGCGCCGTACGGAACTCCGGCAGGACGGGGACCGCAGGCGCGCCGTTGACCACGCAGGCTCTCACCCGCGGGTCCTCGGCGGCGAGCAACGCGGCGAAGAGGCCGCCGAAGCTGTTGCCCTGCACGCCCACCGTCTCCCCGAGCCGCGGGTCGCCCCGGACGACGTCGACGAACCGGGAGAGCCCCGCGGCGACCGAACCGTCCAGGTAGAGGCCGTGCGCGAGCCGGGGCCATCCCTGGCCCGGCCCTTCGACGAGGAGGCACGCGAGGCCTCGGGCGACAAGGGCCTCGGCGCTCGACAGGAATGCCGCGCCCCAGCCGGTGAGACCGCCGCACACGATGATCGTGATGTCGGCCCGGCCGCTCTCGGGCAGGCACAGCCAGCCGAGGAGTCGTCCGTTCCGATACTCCGGCTCGATCCGCTCCATGAACGGGCCCGCCAGCCTGGCGAGTTCGGCGACCGCGTCCAGGTGGCCGGCGTACAGCCGCCGCTTCTCAGGGGTGTCGGTCTGGTGGGCCATCTGTGCGAACATCAGCGCGGCTGCGGCCGCCCGGAGTTCCTGGCGTGCCACGGCGACAGCTCCCCTGTCCTCGGCCCGGCGGGCAAGGTCCCACCGCGCGGTGGCCAGACGTTCCGCGCTCTCGGCCCAGGGCGTTCCGGCGGCGGTGTCGGCGAGCAGGGCGCGGGCGTCTGCCCGGGCCATGCCGTAATCCAGCAGCCGGCTGAGCGGCATGGCGCGATGCTGCGCCGCGACGTGCGGTGGAAGCTCGGAGGGCACTGCCATCAGGACTCCTTGACAACATGGAGGGCGCTGCGGAGGTCGTCGACCAGCCCGGCGACGGAAGCAGCGTCGGGCGCGGCGCCGAAGAGCACGAAGTCGGGACGCGCCAGGTAGGCGTAGGCGCCGAGTTCGTCCAGGAAGGCCCCGTGTCGGCCGTCGAGGTCGTTGATCTCCGTGAGCCCGACCACCGCGCACCCGACGGACTCCAGGAAGGCCGCTTGGGCGGCGGGCAGGTTCACCCGCTCCCGGACGACCAGAACGAAGCCATGGCCCACCACGTCGTCGAACCGGCCGGAACGGCCGGCCATCTCGATCCGGCCCTGCGGGGTGAGGGCTCCGGCACGGTCGACGGGCGCGGCATCGGCATCGCGCTGGAGGACACCGTCCAGGAGAGGCGGAATGCCGGGCGGCGGCGTCGCGTGGCCGGAGAGCATCGCAGCGTCGCGAGCGGCAGCCTGCACCGGGTCGCTCATATTGGCGATCTCCCCGAGAGCGATCGAGGCGCGGGTGAGCGCTTCGACGTGGGGGGCGCGCTCGGTCTGATAGGTGTCCAGCAAGGCGTCTTCGACCAGACCACGCAGCACGAGGTCGAGTTTCCAGCCGAGGTTCACTGCGTCGCGCATCGCGCCGCACGCGCCCTGGCCGAGGTAGGGAGGCATGGTGTGGGCGGCGTCTCCGGCGAGGAAGACCCTGCCGACCCGCCATCGCCGCGCGATGCGGGACTCGAAGGTGTAGACGAGCTGGCGGATGAAACGCAGGTCGTCAGGGCCGAGCCCGTGAAGTTGCTTCAGCAACTTCCAGGCTTTGCCGGGCTCGCACATCTCCTCGGCCGTCTCTCCGGGCAGGAGAGCGAACTCGAAGCGCTGGCGCCGCTCGCCGATCCGCATGAACATGTGCCCTCGCTCGGGCACGCAGAACTGCTTGGTCAGGGCGAATTCCTCCGGTGCCGGACGGATCCACTCGGCATCGACGTTCAGCCAGCGCTCGCTGAAACCGAGGTCGTCGCGCTCGACGCCGAGCAGTTCCCGGACCTTGCTGCGGCTGCCGTCTGCCGCGATGACGTAGCGGGCGCGCACCTCGTCGCACGCTCGCCCCTCTCGGCGCTCCACCGCGTCCCAGTCGCGCAGCGTCAAGGTGACGCCGGCCTCGTCCTGGCGAAGGTCCGTCAGCACCCAACCCTGCCGGATCTCCACGCCCCGGTAGGTTCTGATCCGCGAGTCGATCGCCTCTTCGACGTCCGGCTGATACATCGAGATGTCATCGGGGAAGCCCATCGGCCCGTCTTCCGTGGCGGGCAGATGCACCAGCGTCTGTTCCTGCCCATTGACCCAGAGGTACTCCGTCGGGCACGAGTCGTGCAGCGCTTCGTCGACATCGGCCACCGACTGGATCAACCGCGCCGTCTCGCCATCGATGTGCGTCAGCCGTGGCAGCCCGTACAGGCTCGGCCAGCGTTCGACCACGAGAACCCGATGGCCGAGCCGCCCCAGCAGAGATGCGGCCGCAAGGCCGGTGGGACCGTAACCAACGATCGCGACGTCGCAGTTGGCTGATGCGTTCATGGGGACTCCTGGGACCCGGTGGCGGCGAGACGGGACGCGGGAGTTGTGACCACCCCCACAGAAAATGTGAGGGATAGTTCACAAGCGACCCAGGGGCACTGTCAAGACCTCTACGCGACCGATATTCGGCGAAGGTTGGTTCGATCAGCCGATAAGGCAGTGTGGGCGCGCCGGCTTGCTTCCTACGTCTCGCGGATACATGCCCTTGACATGGCTTTAATGTGAGTACATATTCACAACCGTAAGAGCGACTGCACCTGCGGAGAGTGGCGGCGCCAGGCGGAGGTTCACGCTTTCGCAGGCGTGCGGCACCCATGCCCGCACCGCAAGCGGCCGTACTACGACGGGACCGTCTCTCGACGGACGAAGCCTTCGCCTGGCATAGGCGACGCACATCCGCATCGGAAGGATCGTGCAGCGCTTGCTCACCGGGGGCATACGCGTGGCGGGCTTCGACAATCAGGCGTTGGCGGCCATCCCGCGCATCGGCCGTACAGCGAACACATTCCGGAAACGAGAAGGGAAACCCGATGAAACTCCGTCACGCCGCCGCAGGGATGCTCGCCGCCGCGGCCATCGGCCTCGCGAGCCTCACCGCCGTGACCGCATCGGCCGACGCCAAGGCGGGGCCCACACCGCACAGCGGCGACCTGGCGCGCGTCGGCGACCGCCAGGAGATCGAGAACGTCATGGGCCGTTACGTCGCTCCCTCCCTCGGAGACGACTTCGCGGCCTCCGTCCTGGCCCTGTTCGACCTGGACAGCCCCAAGGTTCAACTTTCCATCGCCAGCGGACCGACCCTCGTGGGCAAGGCCGCGGTCACGGGATACTGGAATAACCTCCAACGCGTCATGAAGGCCAACGGGGGCGTTCTCGGCCAGCACATGCTCACCTCTCCCGTCATCACGGTGAGCCAGGACGGCAAGTCAGCTCGAGGCATCTGGCAGGACAACGGCGTCACCCTGTTCGGACCCGGGATGGGCGTCCCGCCCCAGGACAAGGAGCACACCTACACCGCCCACCGCGAGATCTCCCGCTACGACGTCACCTTCCACCACACCTCCAAGGGCTGGAAGATCCGCTCGCTGGCATGGACGATCCTCTGGGAATACGAACCCGAGAAGATCAACGAAAGCGCCGGCTGGATCTCCGACACCAGCGCCCCTCTTCCTGAAGCCCCCTGATCCTGCAGGGCACGAATATTCAGCCGGAGCACCAGTAGACTGTGCCGATCTTCCCCGAAAGCGCGACCTTCGACTTCGAGTGCGAGGTCGCGGTGGTGATCGGCAGGGCCGGGCGGGATCTGACGCTGGAGGAGGCGCGCGGGCACCTCGCCCGGGACGGTCACCAACACCATGGTGGCCGGGAGCGAGCCGTTGCCCGTACCCGCCGGGCGGATTCGCAGACGGGGCCCGCTCACTGAGGCGCCGGACCGCCGTCCACCGCGATCTCCGCACCGTGGACGTATGACGCCTCGTCCGACAGCAGGAACCACTCGCTGGCGGTGTACGCCACCGCGTGGTGCGCGGTGAGCGCGGCCACCGATCCCACGTTCACGATCGACGCGCCCCACCGCAACAGCGGCTCCATCGCCGGCCGTGGACCTCGCCTCGCTCGGCCTTCAGTCAGGCGGCCAGGTCGCTCCACTCGTCCTCGCTGGACCCGTCGAGGTGGCGGTAGACCAGGCCGGGCCCGGTGCGTCCGGCGAGCGCGGCCCCCTCGTCGTCCAGGATGTCGGTGGCGACGACGAAGGCGCCCGCCGCGGCGGCTCCCTGCCCTCGCGTCGCTCCGGTGATCACGACCGTGCGGCGGCGCTAGGCCCCTGGCGGGACTCGCGGGCGGAAGACGGTGTTCACCGGCCCGGCCGCCGCCTATGGCTGGCATCTCGGATTCATGCTTCCCGGCGACATCGAAGCCTGCCTAAGCTCGCGGCCATATCGCAGTGAGCGCCGCTCCGCGCCGTGACGCCGGGCCGGAATCGCGCTGCTCACCGCCGTGACGCTCACCACCTACCTGGCTCGCCGCAGACGTGCGGGCCCGGCATGAAGGGAGTCCCATCCATGCGTTCGCTGTCACGCGGAGAACGCGCATGACCCGGGTGGCGGTCGTGACCGGAGCCGCGGACGGGCTGGGCAGGGCCATCGCGGTCCGGCTGGCCGAACGGGGACACGACATCGCCATCGCCGACCTGCGGCCCGCCGAGGCCACGGCTGCCGAGGTGCGCGCGCTGGGCGCGCAGATCTACTACGAGGAGTGCGAGCTGGCCTCTTCCGAGGCCATCGACCGGTTCTGCGCGAACGTGACGGCCCGCTTCGGCCGCTGCGACGTGCTCGTCAACAACGCCGCCCACCAGGTGCTGCGCACGCTCGGCGAGCTGGACTGGACGACGTGGCGGCGGGTGCAGACGGTGAACGTGGACGCGGCGTTCCTGTTGTGCGGCGCGTTCGTGCCGGGCATGGCCGAGCGCGGGTTCGGCCGGGTGGTGAACATCGTGTCCAACACGGTGTGGGAGCCACCAGGGCCGGGCTTCCTGGCGTACGTGACCAGCAAGGCAGGGCTGCTCGGCCTCACCAGGGCGCTGGCCGTGGAGGTGGGCGAGAGCGGCGTGACCGTGAACGCGGTAGCGCCCGGCCTGACTCGCACGCCGGGCGCGCTGCGCGGCATGCCGCCGGAGGTGTTCGAGGATGTGCGGCTGCGTCAGGCGGTGAAGCGGACGCTGGAGCCGTCCGACGTCGCCGGCGCTGTCGCCTTCCTGGTCTCGGACGACGCCTCGCTCATCACCGGTCAGGCGCTGCGCGTGGACGGCGGCCTGGTGACTCTGTGAAAGGCCCCTTGGTTTCAAGGTCGGCCAGCGCATGTTCGCCGCGCTCTTCTACGAGCTGTGGAACACCTCCGCGATGCCCGCCCCGATCGCCGCTGAAGAACCTGATCCGACTGAGCGCTCGCTCATCGTCCCGCCCTGCCCCAACGGCACCGACACCGAGACCGTGATGCGCGCGGGAGACGTGGCCATCCAGCGCGGCACCCGGCCAGGACGTGCCGCTGATGGACGACCCCATGACCCACGCGGAGCAAGAACGATGACGGACTTCACGGCAGGCCGGCGGACGCCCTCGAGGGGCTGCTCGTCTGAACTCCCTGGATGGAAACGCTATTCAGGAGCAGCACTTCATGTTCTCGCGTCAACTGACAGCCGCACGCGTCGTCTCGGCGGCGTGCGCGGCTCTGGCCCTCAGCGTGTCCACGCCCGCCACCGCAGCGACCCTCGCCCCTGTGATGGTGGGGGACGTGCAGGCGGCGATGGAGGCCCTGGTGAAGTCGGGCAAGGTGGTCGGCGCCATCGGCGAGGTGTACGTGGACGGCAAGCGGGTGGCGAAGGGCTCGGCCGGATCCCGGCTGCTCGACGGCAAGGGCGGCAAGATCCCCTCCACCGACCGCTACCGCATCGCGTCCCAGACCAAGCAGATGACCGCCACCGTGATCATGCAATTCGTGCAGGCCGGCAAGCTGAAGCTGGACGACAAGCTCGGTAAGCTGCTGCCCGAGGTCGCGAAGAAGGGCCTGGTGAAGGGGGCCGACGAGGTCACCGTGCAGAACCTGGTCCAGCACACCTCGGGCATCCTCGACGCCGAGAACCCCGACGTCGATGTGTTCGACACCACCGTCACCCATCGCCCCATGGACCTGCCGGCCGTCACCGGGACGGGAACGATCGGCACCGTCGCCTACGCCAACACCAACCACATCCTGCTGGCATGATCATCGAGAAGCCGACCGGGCACTCGCTGGCGAGCGAGCTGAAGAAGAGGATCTTCACCCCACTGGGCATGCGCGACACCTACCTGCCGATGAACGCCACCGCCATGCTCGGCACCGGCGGCGTGATCTCCACCGCGCACGACATGAGCGCCTTCAAGCGCGCCTTCACCCAGAACAAGCTCGCACCGGCGTCCCCGACATCAGTGATCACCACGGTCCCCGGCGCGCCACCGATCACCGAGGGCGGCCCGTGCAAGGGCGACCCCGAGTTCGGCCCGCGCAGTGACGGCAGTGCTCCCGGCTTCGTCGCCACGACCTTCGCCTCCTCCGACGGCCGCGTCCAGTTCGCCGTGTCCATGACCCTGGCCATGAACGACGACGAGCGCCAGGCCGCGAGCCGGCCCCTCGGCGACGCCCTCACCTCGGTGTTCTGCCCGGCAGCATGATGCGGCCCGCCGTCGGCTGAGGCCCGCTCGAGCCTTCGCCGCCGGCGGTGCGGGAGCCGGCCTGTCAACGTGGCCCGCCCAGCCGGAGCGCCCACGGATTGGCCGCGGAGTCAGATCGGTGGGGCGACGAAGACACCGCGGTCAGGGTCGTTGAAGCTCTCCCTGGCGATGACCTCGCTCATCGGGTCCGCCGTGCCCCAC
>NZ_BAAAQX010000076.1:0-24952 GCF_039531895.1 Nonomuraea monospora | reverse complement strand
CGGGCAGTTCGTCCGGCGGCATGATGACCCAGCACCTGCTCGCCCTTCACCCGGACGTGTTCAAGGCGGGGGCCTCCTTCATGGGCGTGCCCTTCAACTGCTTCGCCGGCGCCTCCGACTACCCGCCAGGAAGCAGCAGGTGCACCGGCGGCAGCATGGACCGCACCCCCCAGCAGTGGGGCGACGCGGTCCGGCAGGCGTACCCGGGCTATTCCGGCCCCCGCCCGCGCGTGCAACTGTGGCACGGCACCGGCGACACCCTCGTGCCCTACTCGCTGCTGCGCGAGTCGATCGAGCAGTGGACCAACGTGTTCGGCCTGAGCCAGACCCCGACCGCCACCGACACCCCGCAAGCAGGCTGGAACCGCAGCCGGTACGCGAACGCGTCCGGCACCGCGCAGGTGGAGGCGTACAGCATCCAGGGCGCCGGGCACGTCCTCCCGCAGAGCGGCATGGCCCGCCACGCCATCGACTTCTTCGGCCTGACCACCAGCCAGACCGACACCACCCCGCCGACCGCCCCTGCCGGGCTCACCGCCTCGGGCACCACCGCGACCGGCACCACCCTGACCTGGACGGCCTCCACCGACGACACCGGCGTAACCGGCTACGACATCCTGCGCGCCACCGGCACGACGGGCGGAACGTTCACCCAGGCCGGCACCTCGCCCACACCCTCATTCACCGACACCGGCCTGACCGCGAACACCACCTACCGCTACCAGGTCCGGGCACGCGACGCCGCCGGCAACGTCTCACCGGTCTCCGGCACCATCCAGATCACCACCCAGCCAGGCAGCACGACCGGCGCCTGCTCGGCCACCGCGACCGTACAGACCCAGTGGGGCAACGGGTACGTGATCCAGCCGCTGACCATCACCAACACCGGCACCTCGACGATCACCACCTGGACCGTCACCTTCACCCTGCCGGCCGGCCACACCCTGACCGGCTCGTGGAACGCCACCATCACCACCAGCGGCCAGACCATCACGGCCAGAAACGCCGCCCACAACGGCACCCTCGCCCCTGGAGCCACCACCAGCTTCGGCTTCCAGGCCAGCAGACCCAACGGCAACACCGCCCTGCCATCCGGCTACACCTGCGCCTGACCCGCACTCCCTCGATCACGGCCCCGTCATCGCCTGCGGGACCGGGCCGTGATCAAGGGATCCGTACCAGCTCAAGGACCATGAGAGCGCGCCCGCGTTCGAGCCTGAGCAGTGGCCTGACGATCCGCCGCATCCCGGAACGGGGGCGCTTGGGTCCGGCACCGCGACGGGCCGATGACCGCCGGCGTGACTCCGTCCGCGCCCACGCCGGCGTGTGATTTCTGCACCGTGGCACCGGAACGACGCTCACCACCGGAGCCCCAGCATCCGATCAAGATCGGCTCTGGCCGCTGCCGGATCGTAGCCGTCCAGCGTCTCCCGCATCAGCTCCTGAGTCTTGCGCTCGGCGTCGCGCTGCGCCTCAAGGACCGCGGTCAGCACCTGTTCGGCCAGCGCCCGGCTGTCCGAACGCGGGGTTCGCGGGCCGAAGGCGACCTCCAGTACCCTGCCGTTCGCGGCGACTCTGGCCGTGATCTGGCCCCCCGCCGCCTCCCCGACGCCGTTGATCTCCTCGAGGTCGTCCCGGAGCGTTTCGACGGAATCCAGGAGCTGTCCGACCCGGCGCCCGGCCTCGTCGAAGTCCTCGTTCAACAGGTCGTCCACGCCCGTGTGGTCGCCGGCCAAGGCTCACGCCTCCAGAATGTCGCGGGCGACCCGATCGATGTGGTCGCGGACGACGCGTGCGTCGGGTGGCTCCGGGAGGGGGTCCATGCCGTCGAGGGTCTGCCGGCTGATGGCCATGCGCTGGCGTTCCGCGTCCTGCTGGGCGGACTGGAGCACCGCCGTGACGGTCGTGCCGAGCGCTTGCAGGTCCTGACGCATCACGCGGGGGTCGAGCCAGACCTGCGAGAGGACGCCTCGGCCGTCGCAGGTGGCCCTGACGAGTTCGTCGGCGCTGACGCCTTCACCGATGACCGCGCCCATCCGCTCTTGGGCCTCCTGAAGGCTGCGCACCGCGGCTTGGGCGCGCTTCAGGTAGGCGAGTAGTTCCTCCTGGTCAGCGGATCGTGGTGCCATCGACATCCTCTGTTCCTACCTGCGCGAAGCGCCCGATCTATCGTTGATCGGGCCAACAGTAGACCAGGTGCTCCGACAAACGTGAGCAAAACACTAAAGATCGCCTGATGGCCTGAGATGTCCGACTAAAGTCGTGTCGCGTGACCGGACTCGAGATCGACAGGGAGTGGGCCGGCGAACACGCCCCCCGCCGGATGAACGCCCATGGCGAAGACTACGACGCGGCCGTGCAAGCGCTCAGGCAGCACGAGATCGGCGGCGCCTCGTGGGGGCAGGTGGGCCTGATCGCCAAATGCGCCTCGGCGCTCGGTCTCAGCGGTCACTACCTGCACGAAGTGCTGGGCGAGCTCGGCCCCGGCCTCAACCGGACCGGTGAGCAGGTGCACGTCGCCGCGTCCAACATCACCACTGCCGAACACGCCTCCCTGGGCGACCTCGATCACCGGATCGACGGGCAGGCGCTGTGACCCTCTCGCCACAGGCCGCTCAGGCCCTGGAAATGATCGGCATTCCGGCCGGGATCTTCCCGCATACCGACGGGATGGACGAGCAGGCGTCCGCGCTCAGGACCGTGGCGGCCGGCACCGGCGTCGCGGCCGAGGACGCCGAGTCCACCATGCGGCGGACCCAGCAGGCCTACCGCGGGGACGGCGGCACGGCGCTGGCCGGCCACTGGCAGCAGAGCGGTAACGAGGGAGGACACCTCGCCCAGGCCAACGCCGCCGCGAGCACGCTGCCCGTCGCCCTCGACGGTCTGTCCAACGTGGTCAAGACCGCGGGAGTCCTCGCCGGCGCCACGGCCACGTACTTCACCTACCGGGCTCTCATGCAGTACATGAGCCCGGACCCTACGGCGCCCGTCAGGGCGACGGCCGAACTGCTGCAGGGCCGCCACAGGACGGGCAAGATCCTCAACGAGGTACGCGAGGGCACGGGCAACGTGCTCACCCAGGCCATCAGGCGGAAGGTCATCGAGCCTCTCGAGAACCTGATCCGCACCATGAAGCGCCCGGGCGGGCCGCCGCCGGCCCATGCCGGGGCGGGCGGCCGGGTTCCCGCCGGGCCGGGGCCGTCGATGCAGGGCCCCGTCCCTCGCGGCGGCCAGCGACTGGAGGCCAGGGGCTGGTTCGGCCGAGGAGGCTCCGCGGACGACGCGCCGCCTCCCACGGTGCAGAAGGCGGCGGAGAACAGTGCCCAGCACCAGGCGAACGTCAACGAGGCCCGGCTGGGTGAACTGGAAGTCCAGGACAGGTTCGCGGCGAACGCCATCAGAGACGCCGAGAAGGACGGCAGGACCGCCAGCGCGGAGGCGCTCAAGGCCGCACAGCAAGAGGTGCACAAGGAACAGCGGAGCAGAGGGTGGGGACGGCACAACTGAACTCGGCAGGCGTGATCAGAGCCTCCACGGCGATCCTTTCCGAGGAGGCTCTGACCACTGCTGACGGATTGGCCGGCTATCTCATGGGCGCGGGTCCTGCTGGACCTTCAGGGCGTTGAGGATCGGGTCGCCCTCGCCGATCTCGCGGAGGAACTCGACCTTCAGATCGCCACCGGCGTGCTCGACGGTGACCGTGTTCACGTCCGCGGTCAGCGCACCCACCTTCGCCTGCACGTCGTGGTCGTGGAGCACGGGTTTGCCGCCGACCAGGACATCGAAGGCACGCTTGCCGGCCTTGACCTTCTCGATCTCCGCGAAGTCGAGGCCGATGCGGTACGTCCCGGCGGGCGCGTTCCTGAACACGTAGGCGAACGTCTCGCCGGTGCGCTGGGTGCGGAACAGGTCGTCGTCCTCCGTGCCGCCGATGCCGGCCTTGGTGGCACGCGTCCTGCCGCCGACGTGGCCCCACGGCCGCGAGCCGAGTTTCTGGTCGGGCGACCAGACGAAGCCGTCAGCGCCGACGTGCCCGGACCCGCCCGCGTCGACGCCCTGCCAGTAGGCCGAGGTCGCCAGGCGGACCGGCTTGAGCTGGGCTTCGCCCTTGCCGGCGTTCGACGCCACGAGCACGTCCCCGGCGAGCACGCCTGGCTCGACGGCGGCGTTGTCGGCCGTTGCCGTGACCGTGGTGGACTCGCCGGCCGCGAGCTTGACCGTGCCGGCCGCGGCCGCGCCCGTGAGGGTCAGCCACGGAAGGTCGGCGGCCTCGTGCCCGCCGTCGCCGGTGCGTTTCTGCTCGCTGAGCCGCACCTCGAGCGGGGCGGAGCCGGTGTTGGTCACAATCACGTCGGCGGTCGCCTTCTGGTCCGGGCCGAGGAGCCAGTCGAGGTCGCCTCCCGTGACGGTCGCGACGCCCGTGGTCAACGCCGCGTCGACCACCTCGGCCTGATCCTTCTTCGCGATGGTCACGGGGTGGCTGAACGTGACGTACTTCGGCGCCCAGACCTGCACGGTGTTCTCGCCGACCAGCGCCTGGGCCTTCCACCGGCCCTTCCCGTCGGCGGTGATGACCCGTTCACCGTTCGGCCCCTTGAGCGTGACGATCGCGCCCGCGATCGGCTTGCGGTCGTTCGCGTCGGTGACCGTGCCCTCGATCGTGCCCGCGGCCGGGAGGGTGTACTCCAGCCCCAGACCGGCCTTCAGGACGGGCTGGTTGAAGGAGTACTGGCTCGCGGGGTTGCGCTTCAGGCTCTCCACGCCGACCGTCGCCGACGACCCGCGGGTGAGGGGGTTGTCGCCGCCGATGCCGTCGCCGTACCCGATCTGGATGCGGCCGTCCGCGATCAGGGTGACGGAAAAGCTCACCCGGGCCGTCCTGTCGCTGTCGAAGGCGGCGTTGCGCCACTCGATGACCTCAGCGGCCAGGCCGTCCACCTCGGTGGTGCCGAAGTAGATGCCCGCCTGGTCGTCGACGACCAGGTCGTCCCAGAGCGGGAAGATCCCGTCGAACGCGTACGGCGTCGGCAGCGCCGCGTTGCTCCCCAGGGCGCTGGCCCGGTCGAAGATCAGCGCGCCGTTCGTCGTCACGCACACGCCGTCCCAGGCCGTGTCGTAGAACGGGAACAGGAAGCTGGAGTCGAACCACAGCACGCCGCAGACGTCATCGCCGTGCCACCCGGACTCCTCCGCACCCTGGCGGTAGAGCCCGTCGGTCACCTTCATCGAGTACGAGCGACCGGCGGGGGCCACCGGCACGGGGCCCGGCTCCGGCTCCTCGGGCTGAGGCTCCGGCTCCGCCTTGTCTCCGCGCGGATCGAGCGTCACGCGCAGCGCCGCGATGCTCGGAGCCCGCAGGCCCTTGCTGCCCCGCAGCTCCACGGTCAGCGGACCGCCGTCGTGCCGCACGACGGCGGTGTGCCAGTCGGCGGCGTTCGGGCCGGCGGCTTTCACAGGGTCGTAGGCGTACTGCGTCAGCTCGTCGTCGACGAGGACGTCGAACACCCGCTTGCCCTGCTTCACCTGCTCGATCTCGGCGAACCCGAGGTCGACGGCGTAGGTGCCCTTCGGCGCGTCGGGGAAGGTGTAGACCAGGTCCTTGCCCGGCGTGGTGCGCTGGGACTGGAACAGGGCGGCGTCCCCGGTGCCCTTGATCGGGGCCCTCGTGGAGATCGTCCTGCCCTTCCCGGTGTAGCCCCACGCCTTGTCACCGGCCGCCTGGTCGCCGGACCAGGTGTAGCCGCCGGCGTCGGTGAACGAGGGGCCGCCGGCGTTGACGCCGACCTGGTACTTCGTGGTCGTGAGCGTCACCGGGACGTAGGTCTTGGGCTGCCGTCCTGAGTCGGACCGCACGACGATGTTCGCGCCGAGAGTGCCCGGGTCGGCGTCCTTCGAGGAGATCGAGACCTTGACCGTCGCCGACTCGCCCGGGGCGAGGGTGCCGCCGGTCGAGGAGAGCGACAGCCAGGGCAGGTCGGTGATCAGGTCGTCCTCGACGTCGACCAGCACGACGTCATCGGCGATCTGGTCCGCCGCCCACAGCGCCCCGGTCGAGTCGGTCTCGAGGCCGCCGCCCTGGCCCGCCTTCTGGCCGGGGAACCACCACGCGTTGACGAGCGAGCAGTCGTCGGGGTCGACCTGCAGCAGGCGGGTGGGCCTGTTCGAGGTGAGATCGGTGTACCAGATGGTGTCGGAGGCCTGGTTGTAGGCCAGGCCCATCACCTCGGGCAGCGGCGGGGCGCAGAAGGACAGCAGCGCACCCGCGTTGTCGTGCGACGTCCCTGCGACGGTTCCGATCAGGCCGTTCTTCCGGCCGCCGACGTAGAACACGTCCTCGGCGGGGTTGTAGGCGAGTCCGGTCAGCTGCAGCGTGGACCAGTCGCCCTTGATCTGCCGGGTCTCCTTTCCTGTCTCCCGGTCGAAGCAGTGGATGTAGCTGGCCGGGCTGTCCTCCATCTGGCACATGTCACCGGTCTTGGTGTCGAGCGCCATGTCGAACGCCCGGTACTCGGGGTTCCACGAGGCGTCGAAGACCTTGCCGGTCTTCTTGCCCGTCACGGTGTAGGCGGTGTTGGTCCGCGCGGTGTAGTCGTGGACCCAGACGTCGCCGTCGTACCCGATGCCGGAGGGTTCCTTCTCCGCGATCGTGCCCGGGATGTCGATGCGGGTGATGACGTCGCCGCCGGAGGTCGTGCCGACCTTGCCGGCCGCCTGTTCTTCCGCGGCGCTCGCCGTCGCGGCCTTGCCGTCCACGTTCGACGGCTTCATGCCGCTCGCCCCGGCCTTCCACGCGGTGAGGTCGATCGTGCTGTCCGCACCCGTCCCGGTGCGCGTGGTGGCGCCGGCGGCGTCGAGCTCGTGGTGGCGCGCGGCCTCGCCCAGGCCGTACGTGAGCGGGGCGGAACCGTTGTTGGTCAGCGTCAGCGAGCCCACACCGTTCTGGCCGGTTCCCATCACGACGTCGAGGCCGCTCGCCTCCAGGCCGGCGGCGCCCGTGGTGAGGCGCGCGTCGATCGTCGCCTTCGCGTAGAGCTTGTCGAGGGTGAAGTCGTACGACCCCGTCACGTAGTTCGGCGCCTCGACGGTCATCGTGTAGCCGGCGACCGGGAGCTGGCGACGCACGACGCCCGTCCCGTTGGTCGTGACGCTCTCGACGAGGCCGTTCTTGCCGGTGAACGAGACCTTGGCCCCGGACACCGGCAGCCCGTCGTTCTTGTCGACGACGGTCGCGTCGAGGTAGCCCCAGTCCGGAAGGTCGTAGGTGACGATCATCCCGTCGTGGAGCACCGGGACGTTGTCGGAGAACCGGATGCCGTCCACACCGGCCCAGCCCTGGATGCCGGTGATGGTGCGGGCGCCGCCGGTCACCGGGTCGTCGGTCCCGACGCCGTCGCCGTACCCGAAGATCACCTTGCCGGAGCGGGTGAGCGTGGCCGAGAAGCTGACCGGCTCCGTGTACTCGGACCGGATCGGGTAGGCCCAGATCTTGGCGTCGCGGAACTCGATGACGAACGCGTCCTCGCCGTCGACCTTGGTGGCCGCCGTGAAGACGCCCCCGCCGGGGGCGAACTGGACAGGGGACGGGACGTAGAACGGGAAGAGGCCCGCACCGCCGGTCCCGGGTCCGGTGGAGGTGTCCGGGGAGATCACGCCGCGCAGGCTGATGCCGAGGGTGTCGTGGCTGCCGTTGTAGAGCGCGACCGGGAACGGCAGGTTCACCGTCGCCCACACGCCGCTCTTGAACGCGACCGGGTCGGTGCCGCGCAGGTACTCCCCCTGGGAGAGGGAGCAGCTGTAGCCGCCCTTGTCCACGATGAGCCCGATCGGGATCTCCAGCGACTTGTTCTCGGCGCCGACGGTCAGCGGGACAGCCGTCGGCGAGAAGCAGGCGTTGGGCGTGACGGCGAGCCCGTACTGGCCCTCCGGCACACCGGCGATCGTGAACGCGCCGTTGGCGTCCGTGCGCACGGCGTCCAGCGGCGTGTCCTTGACGGAGACGTCGGCGTTCGGGACGGGCTGCCCCTTGTCGTCGATGACCCTGCCGCTGAGGTCGTGGCGCGCGGCGGCGGTGAGGGGAACGTCAACCGAGGTGTTCTGGCCGAGGGTGATCGTGGCGCTCGCGGTCGCGGTCAGGTACCCGAAGGCCTTGGTGCTGATCTGGTAGTCGCCGACCGGGAGGTTTATCGTGAACCGGCCGTCCTTGCCGGTCCCGACTGACCGGCTGAACGGTCCGCTGACCGTCACGTCGACGGCGGGGACCGGGTCGCCGTCGGCGGTGACGACACCGGTCAGGGTGCCGCCCTGCCGGGGCGCGAGCTCGAGCAGGCGGACGAGGTCGAGCCGGCCTTCGCCGTACTTGTTGTTGAAGTCGGCGGTGCCGCCGCACTCGGTGTCGTCGACGTCGACGGCCGACTCGGCCAGCAGGCGGCGGGTCTCCTCGACCTGCCCGATGAGGGTCGGGTCGTAGCTCCACAGGCCGGCGACGGCGCCGGCGACGTGGGGAGCCGCCATCGAGGTGCCGGACATCCCGGTGTAACCGTCGTTCGGGTAGGACGAACGGACGTCGACGCCCGGAGCGGAGATCTCGGGCTTGGTCCGGCCGCCTTCACCCTCGCCCTTGCGGGAGAACAACGCGAGCGTGCCGTCCGACGCGTAGGCGCCGACCGAGTAGGCACTCTCGGCGGAGCCGGGCGAGGAGACGGTGTCGCAGGCCGCGTACGGCGTGGTGTTGCCCGATGACCAGACGCTGAAGATGCCCGCGGCGCTCCAGGCCTCGTCGATGGCCTGGAAGAAGTCGTTGAAGTTGTGCTCGACGTCCTGGCCCCACGAGTTGTTGATGACGTGGGGGCGCTTGGACGGGTCGGGGTTGTTCCCGTTGACGTCGGTCGGGGCGAGCAACCACCAGCCGGACTTGAGCAGCGACTCGACGCCGGTGCTGTCGCAGCAGCCGTTCGTCGCGATCCACTGCGCGTCCGGGGCGACGCCGACGTGGTTGGTGCCGTCGTCGCCGACCATGGTGCCCATGGTGTGCGTGCCGTGTCCGTCGTCGTCGCACGGCGCGCCGGTGCACGAGCCCCGGGTGGCCATCCAGTTGTAGTTGTGGTCGACGGTGCCGTCAGGCTTCGTGCCGCGGTACTGCCGCGTCAGGGCGGGGTGGTCGAACTGAACGCCCGAGTCGAGGTTGGACACGGTGATGCCCGCACCGGTGGCCCCCATGGCCCAGGCCTGGGGGGCGTGAATGGCGTCCAGACCCCACGAGACGGCGCCGTCCTCGGCGGTGGCCTTGGGGGCGTCGGGGCGGACGGCCTGGTCGGCCAGCGGCTTCTGGTCCACGGGCTCGACCAGCGCGACCTGCGGCGAGGCATGGATCTCGGCGACCTGCCCGACCGAGGCGACGTCGAGCGCGAGCTGCTGCGTGCCGCCCTTGACGAGCACGGCGTTGACGAGCGGGTAGGACGTGTACTTCACGCCCGCCGCGTCGAGTTCGGCGGAGACGGACGCCGCGGAGGCCTTGGCCGAGGCCCTCAGCGCGTCGTAGACGAACTGACCGCGAGCGGCCCAGTCGGCGATCTTCTTCGCCGGCTCGAGGTCGGCCTTGGTGTCGAAGGTGATCCAGAAGTCGGTGACCGGCTCCGTGCGGAAGCGGCCCTTCAGGTCGGATGCGATCTTGTCGGCGGGCGCACCGGGATCCGGCTCAGCGGCCGACGCCGGTAAGGGCGAGATCATGCTCAGGCCGACCACTGCGGCCAGCGAAGCGACGAGGGCTTTCAGTCTCACGTGCGGGGTCCTCCGGCCTACAGGGGTTGGTAGGGGTCGTGGCTCTCGTCATCGCCGTCATCTTGGGTGTCAGGGGTGTTGACTCGCGGCTCACGAGACGGCTCAAGTGGTTGCTGGTGCTCGATGAGGGAGTCGTCACGCGCGGCAGGTCGCTCAGGCATGCACTGCCCCAGTGCCATGGATCATGAAGTCATGCTCGGGGTGAAGAGCGATCTTCGCTATCCGGCGGATACGTCAATTTTCACGACGGATCGCTGAGGGAATCCTCTTCCGCGAACACTCCGGCCTCTACCGCCTTGACCGCGAGCGCGGTCCGGGAACCCACCTTCAACTTGCGCATCGCCGCACGCAACTGCTGATCCACCGTGGCCGGCGACTTGGCCAGAATCCGGCTGATCTCCCGGTTCGTCTTGCCGGCGACGATCAGCCGGACCACGTCGAGCTCACGAGGTGAGAGCCGGTCCCCGTACCCCCGCCGACCGCCGCGCCACAAGCGCGGAACCTCGGCGCCGTGTTCGCGAAGCCGCTGTGCGACACGGTCCGCATCGCCGCGGGCTCCGAGCCTGAACAGTCGCTCGTACTGTGCGGCCAGCAGCTCCCGGCCCTGTTCGAGCCGGCCTTGCGCCATGAGCGCCTCGGCTTGGCGCTCGCGGGCGAGCATGGCGTCGTACGGGCGCGGCAACGCGTCCCAGGCGCGCGCCGCCCGGTCGTACGCCCTCGCCGCGCGCGCGTGATCCCCGGCCGCGGCGGCCAGCAGAGCACGGCAAACGGTGAGGGCGGCGCGAGGCGCGGGCGCCGTACGGCCACGCAGTCCCCTGGCGAACTGGTCGCAGAGGCGCGTCGCGGCCTTCAGGTCGCCCGCGGCGAGGTGCGCCTCGATCCGGGCGGGGACGAGGTCCGTCGCCCAGACCCAGATGCCCTTTCTCTGGACCGTGTCCATCGGCTCGTTCGTGATCTGCAGCGCCCGGCCGCTGTTCCCGTCCGTCAGCCACAGTCTGGCCAGCGCGGCGGCGGCCTCCATCGTGTCGTCGGCCGCACCGAGACGGGCGGACTCCTCAAGGACCAGCCGGAACTGCTCCCCCGCGGCGCGCCGCCGTCCGGCCGCGGCCGCCAGCCGGGCCGCGAGGCGAACGCTGCCGAGGTAGTGCGCCGGCCGGTCCCGGTCGGCATCGGCGAGCGCCGCGCTCGCCTCCGCGAGCCCCTCCCACCGGCCGGTGAACCACGCCAGGTTGGTCTGTTCGAGCCGGACGTTGTGCTGCAGCCGAGACGCCTGCTCGGCCTCGGCAAGGCGCATGGCCACGGCGAGGTGTTTTTCCGCGTCGGCGTACCGGCCCCAGATCAGCGCGCCGGTCCCGACATTCGCGTGGATGCGGGCCACGTCGAGACGCTCCGCCGAGGCCGCGCCGTCGATGGGCAGGTCAGCGACGACGTCCCAGGCCTCCTCCTCGCCGAGCATGAGCAACGCGGCGGCCCGGTTGCCGGCCAGGTTCAGCCGCTCCGCGGGAGAATCGACTTCGGCGGTGAGCTCAGCGGCGCGATCCAGCCAACGCCGATGGGTCGACGCCGGCCACGGCCCCGCGTAGGCCCAGCCCAAATAGGTCATCGCCCGGGCCGCCTCGACCGGGTCATGGTCGAGGTTGGTCACCGCCTGCTCAAGCTCGCTGAGCGCGGCCTGCGCCTCACCCCCGATGAGCAGGAGCCGGCCCAAGGGGTTGCGGATCTCGGCCTGCTGGCGGGCGGACAGGCCGGGGGTCTCCAGCACCGAGCGCAAGGTACGGATCACGCGATGGTAGACCTCGTCGACCGGTTCACGACGGCCCAGTGCGGCTACTCCGGCGACGCGCGCGACTCGTGCTCGATCCGCCGGCGGCAGCTCGGACCACGAGAACAGATCGACCAGCAGGTCGACCGCCTTGGTGTGGTCACCCGAGGCCATGGCCAGCTCGGCGCCCTGCTCGGCGTACCGCGCCCAGGACCGTGTCTCGCCCGCCTCACGGAAGTGATGGGCCAGGCGTGCGACAGGCGGCGGATGGATGTCCTCCAGGGCCCGGCCGGCCAGCAGGTGGAAGTGCCTGCGGTCGGTCAACGGGATCGCTTCGTACACAGCCGTGGCGGGCAGCACGTGCCGGAACCGCCACTGGCCGCGGTCGTCTCCGTCCAGGACGCCGACGTCGGCCGCCTCCGCGATGGCGCCTCGGCACGCATCCGGTGACAGACCGGCGGTCATCGCGATCGTGGCCACCGACGACCGCTCGGCCAACGTGGCCGCCGCTCGCAACACCTGCTGCGCCGTCGGCGACAGACGGCCCACCCGCTCCCGGGTGGAGTCACGCACCGTTGGCGGCACCTGCAGCTTGCGCAGCTTCAGCCGGACCCACTGCCCGTCACGGAAGACCAGGTCGGCACGGTCGCACATGAGGCGAACCGACTCCTCCAGCACCAGCGGAACCCCACCGGTCCGCTCGTGCAGGAACGTCGTGAACTCCTGCGATATCGGGTTGCCGTCCAGCATCGAGGACACCAGCGCTGCCGTGTCGCCGGGTCGCATCGGCGCCAAGGCGATCCTCAACTGGGTCACGCCGGCAGGCAACCGGGACGTCAGCCGCAGCAACAGCGATCCGGCGTCCACCTCCTCCGGCCGATAGGAGATCACGAGGCTCGGCCCGTCCGATTGCTGCCGGGACGCGACGAACAGCAGGAACTCCAAGGTCACCTCGTCGGCCCAGTGAGCGTCCTCGAGCACGAGAACGTCGACACCCAGAGCCCGCAGCAGCTCGTCCAGGGCGCGGAACAGGCGATGCCGCGCCGCCTTCGCATCGTTCAACGGCTGCAACGCGGGCGGCAGATCCGAGGACCACTCAGGGAACAGGGGCCGTAACGCACCCGCGAGCTCGGTGAGCCGCAATCGCGACACCGGGCGGTCGATCCCACGGAACGCGTCGACGATCGGCCCCAACGTCAGCGACTCGCGAAGCGGCGGGCACACCGAGACCAAGGCAGTGCGCTGATCCGGCGCGGCCAGCCACTCGCGCAGCAGCCGGCTCTTCCCGATCCCCGCCTCGCCCTCCACCAGCACGATCGCCGGTGGCCGGGCCAAGGCGACCCGAAGCGCGGCCATCTCCCGATCACGACCCACGAAGTGCGGTGTAGAGACCGTCGGTGACGTCCCATCGTCGTCGGGCGCGGGGTCGAGCATGCGTGATGATCTCGCTTTTCGATGCTCGGACGCAACTACACCGCCCGCCCTGGGACCCTGCGGGTGCCATGAACTCGGCCTGAAGGGTGTCGATACTCCGTTCACTGTCGTGAGCTGCGGGTTGCTCCCGGTTTCCTGGTCGGAGCAGTGGCCTGGGCCGGGCATGCCCGAGGCTCGTCTTCTCCCTTGCGCCGACACCGGCATCTGGTCGCACGTCACTGGACCTACCCGCACCGGAGGATGGGACGGCCTGCGACCCAGTCGGCGGTCGTGGCGTTGCCCCTGGGGCTGGCGCGGGAGAATCTCCGCTGGGGTTTACGAGCGTATCCGTGGCGCAGCCACGGCATTTGTGGGCCATCAGGTGCGACGATCCGTCGAGTCCTGAAACGGGGGCGCTTGGCGCAGCGACGGGCCGATGACCGCCGGCGTGACTTCGTCCGCGCCCACACCGGCGTGTGATTTCTGCACGGTGGACACCGCCACGCTGCGCCGGTTGTACGTCATCTTCGTGGTGGAGGTCGGCACCCGCTTCGTGCACGTGCTCGGCGTGACCGCGCACCCTGATGGCGCTTGGGTTGCCCCGCAAGCCCGTAACCTTCTCGCCAAGCTGACGAACCGGGCCAGGACGTTCCGGGTTCCTGATCAGGGATCGGGACACGAAGTTCACCGCCATCTTCGTCAGAGCCGAATGCGCTGACCGGATACTGCTCTACGACGAACGCCACCTTCGATCGGTCCTGAAGGAGTACGCCGAGCGCTACAACGCGCCCGCCAACAACGCCCACCCGATCAAGACGGCAAGTTGTGGTGCCGCTGGAAGGCCGGATCCAGCGCCGACAGGTGCTCAGCCGAGCGATCAACGAGTACCACCGAGCAGCCTGGCCGACCTGGAGAAACACCAGATCAGACTACGCGTACGAGTTCGAAGCGGTACAGGCTCGATCGCGGGTCCCAGCTCACTGCCACAGTCTGGTGAGGATGGCCAGGATCGTGGCGACGACGGCCCCGATCACCGACCCCACGCCCCCTCCGATGCTGGCCACGATGAGGGCGTCCTTGTTGCGGGCGAAGAAGTCCGGTTGTTCCTGCTCGGGGCGGTTCCGGATCACGGCGTGCGTGATGAGGCGGCGCAGCAGGAACCGGCAGCCCCAGACCAGGGCGACGCTCGCCACCCCGGCAGCGGGCACGTGCCACCACACGAGCTCTATCCTGGCTACCAGCGTGACGAGCAGTCCGACCACGGCGGCGAGGCCGACCACGGCGGCCTGCGTCACCGTCGTGTGCCTGAGCACGAACTTGGTCCAGCGGCGGACGCGTGGGCGGCAGAGGCCGATGATCTCTTGCGCCGCCTCCACGACCTCGGCCGAGCCGGTGGCGTAGCGGAGCTCGGCCCGCTCCCGGGTGAACTCCACCGACAGCGCCGGCGTTATTTCTCCGTGCTGGTGCACGCATATGCTGACGTCTCTCAATTCCGGTGCCGTCGCATCCGCCAGTTCCACGAAGCCCTCGGCCTTCGAGAAGGCGAACCATTCGCCGGCCGAGTCCCTGGCCATGACGCTCGTGCGGCCGAGCCGGGAAGCGGCGCGGACGATCTTCATGAGCGTTGTTTGATCGACGGACAGAGGGCCGAGAGTGCAGGGCTTCTCATTCGGCTCACGGGAAAGTCTCTTTATGTACATTCCATATGTTCTTTGGTGACAGCCGCGCCTTTGCAGCTGGATCGAGTATTCTCCACCGTTTATGGGTATCTGTGATATCACCCTTGTCTGCCCTGCCCATTGAAGGCGGTGCGAAAGTGGACGAATTCCACGCGGCAAAAGCGACGTGGCAGCGTAGTCGTTACTGCGGTGCAACCGGAGCATGTGTGGAAGTGGCGATGCTCGACGACAGCACTGTCGCGATGCGATCGTCAAATCAGCCGGACCACTGTCTGATCCTCTCGAGGGCCGAGTGGATCTCATTCGTTCGGGGAATCCGCGACGGTCACTCCTTCGCCATGCTTTCGATGAACGAGGCCGAGTCTTCGGGTGACAACGCGATCGCCTGAAGGTCGGCGAAGGCCCGGTCGTACGCGCCGGCGCCGGCTGGCGTGTCGAGCAGGTGAGAGCCGTTGAGGTGTTCGAGGTAGACCACTTTGGGCTCTTCCGGATCCGGGAAGCCCAGCATGATGAAGGCGCGGCCCTCGGCCGGGTGGAGCCCGGTCGCCGCGGGGACGACCTGTAAGGAGACCTCGCCGTGCGCCCCGGCCTCCACCAGCCACCGGAGCTGCTCGCGCATCACGCCGCCGTCACCGATCTTCTTTCGCAGGGCGTTCTCCTCGATGACGGCGTGGAAGGCGGGCGAGCCGGGGCGTCTCAGGAGTGTTTGGCGCTCTTGGCGGAACCTGATGCGCCGCGCGGCAACGTCGGCGGTAACCCGGTGGGCTGCCATGACCGCCCGCATATAGGGCTCGGTTTGCAGTAGACCCGGAATCAGAAAGGTCTGGTAGTCGCATATCGACGTGGCCCGGTCTTCCAGTTCGACGAAGAACTCATAGTCGGGGCCCACGACGTCCGCGTATTCGTGCCACCATTTCGGCCTGCTCTCCCGGCTGCTCCTGGCAAGGTCGAGCAGCGCGGAACGACGGGCGTCCGGCACTCCGTAGAGGCCGAGGATCTCGCGGATCTCCAGCGGGCGGACCGACACCTGGCCGTTCTCGATCCGGCTCACTTTCGCAGAGGAGCATTCCAGGTGGGCCGCCACGTCCTCGATCGTCAACCCGGCGGTCTCGCGCGACCTGCGCAGCAAAGCTCCCACTCGACGGCGAAGCATCGCCCGGCTGTCCGTCTCCATGCTCTGCGTGCCCCCTGGCAAGCGTGCCGAATATGGTCGATCGACAAGCTAGTGCAACATGTACCGATATGCAACGACTTGCACGGCGTTATACAGCCGTCACAGCGTCGGGGTAATTAAAACCTCATATTGTGATATTTCCGGCATCCATCTTCATTAGTGTTAGGCCCTAATCCAAGGGCGCATGCCCGGACCGATCGCGCGATGACGGATGGCTGTGTCGCTCGAATATTGCGTTACCGTCGTCCGTTCAGCCCGACATCGTCACCGAGATCGCCGCCTCACCAGGCTTCCGAGGCAAGGGCCTGCTCGGCCGCATCCTCTACAGCCTCCCGGCCAACAACGTCGGCTACCGCCGCATCGATCCGCCGGCCGTGCCCGAGACCGTGGCCACCGCCTCCTGGAACGCCTCGTCACCACCATGTGGGCCTGGGAAGACCCCGCCCGCCTCGTGCTCTCACCGGGAGCCGCCGACCTCATCCACGCCCAACGCGAGCGCACCGAACCCCGGCTACGCCCCGACTCCGGCGACCTCTCGCACATCTCCGACTGGGCCGCCAAGTTCGACGGCGCGGTAGCCCGCATCGCCGGACTCCTGCACCTGGCCACCCACGTGGACGACGGCTTCCGCCACCCGATCGAGGCCGACACCATGGCCGCCGCCATCGAACTCGGCGAGTACTACACCGCCCACGCCCTGGCCACCTTCGACGCCATGGGCCAAGACCCGAACATCGCCGCAGGCCGCACCCTGCACGCCTGGCTGACCCGCACCGGCAAAACCCACGTCACCAAGCGCGACGCCCACCGAGCCCTGCAACGCCACTTCAAGAAAGCCGCCGACCTGGAACCCGCCTTCGACTACCTCGAACAACTCGGCTGGCTCCGCCGCGAGCCCGAGCCGCCCGGCACACGCGGCAACCCCTCCCCCCGCTACGCCATCCATCCCGACCTGCACAAGCCCGGCGCATAGCCACCAAGCCCGCCGCCGGCCACCCAACCGAACAGCACCGAACCAGGGAGCACCACCATGCCAACCGGCACCAAACCACGAGGGACCATCACCCTCGCCGAACTCTGCGAAGAACTCCAGATCGCCCGATCCACCTTCTAAGACTGGCGAGCCAAAGGCCACGCCCCGCGCTGCCTCAAGCTCCCCAACGGCGACCTACGCATCCGCCGCATCGACCTGGACCGCTGGCTCGCCGACCTGGAGGACGCCGCTTGATGAAGGACATCACCTACAGCACCCGCGTGTACGCCATCGAGACGCGCAAGAACACCGACGGCAAGGTGACCTCCTACCGCGTGGCCTGGCGGACCGGCGCACAGACGTGGAAGCGATCCTTCAAGAACATCGCCCAGGCCGACACCTTCCGAGGAACCCTGCTCACCGCTGCACGAAGCGGAGAGGCGTTCAGCCTGCTCACCGGGGAGCCTGTCTCCTGGAAGAGAACCGCGACCCCGGTCATGGGGTGGTACGAGTTCGCCTGCAAGTTCGCGGACATGAAGTGGAAGGCCGCTTCGGCCAAGTACCGCCAGGACATCGCCCGCGCGCTGACCGCAGCAACACCCGCCATGTTCGACGGGCAACGCGGGAAGCCTGACGACCTCGTTCTCCGCACGGCCATGCGCCGATGGGGCTTCAACAGCAAGCAGCGGGAGCAGGCCCCGGCAGAAATGGCAGCCGCGCTGCGCTGGCTCGGCAGCAACAGCCAGCCGGTCTCAGCACTGGCCGACAATCCCACGCTCGTGAGGAGCGTTCTCGACACTGCCACTTCACGACTGGACGGGAAGCGAGCGGCGACCAGCACTGTCCTCAGAACCAAGACCATCCTGCAAGACGCTCTCGACTACGCCGTAGAGCTGAAGCTCCTGCCAGCGATACGTAGAAGGCGAGTCGGAACCTGGTCACATCGGCCAGCCGTCATGCTGCGGATGCAACGGACGATGACCCCCGCAGGTTGTCGTCGGCAATCTCGCTGTACTCAGCGATAAGGCGCTGGACAATCTCGATAGCGGCATCCAGATCGCCGACGACGATGAGGGCCTTGATCCGATGATCGAGCAGGCGGACGACGAATACGTGCGGACCCGGGCGCACGAGGCGTCGCGGGGTCTACCGGAAGCCTGAGCCGGGCATAGAGGTCCGTGCCTGGTCACTCGTCATCGCCCTCACCCGCCAGAGTCCGTCTTGCCAGCGCCCGGTTGATGGCATCCCGGTCGAAGGGCACCGACTCGTCGGGGTACTCCGGGTTGTAGTCCTCGATCGGGTTGTCGCCACGGCCACCCACACAGACCGGGGCGGCGAGCTCCCCGGTGACCACCATCTCCAGGAGAATCTCGTGCTCCCAGCAATCGCCGAGATCGTAGGTGTACCGCAGCACCGATCGCGGTTCGGGCAGCACCCGGTTCAACCGGCACAGGTCTTCGTTCCCGCACTCCTCCAGCGGCCGGAAGGGGTCGCTGAAGCGACGCTTGCCGACTCTGAACACATGAAGGTGGTCATCAGACCAGCCGAACAATCTCTGAATAATCTGGTGCAGATCACCCAGCGAATAGTTCTCCGGGACCAGGACCCGTCGCCACGCCCCGGAGACGGAGATCTTGAGCTGGTAGCCAGGAATCGCCGGCGCCGTCCGTGGCAGGACGGCCAGGAGCCGATCCGCTTCCGGGTGCCCACTGCCCCCGACTCCTTCATGGAGGTCGCCGCCCATCATGTCCAGCAGGACGTACCGAGCGTCAGTCACCCCATAGCGATCAAGCGCCGCAAGCGCATAATCAACCGCCCGCCACTCCCGATCCCCTTCCATCTCCGCATCCAACCACCAGCGGGCATGCGGCCCCAGCAGAGGCAGGTTACGCACCGCCTGCCACAACCCCTTGGCATCACCAAGCTCGGCCACGACCTCGACAACACTGAGCCGTCCGGCAGGGGACGCCTCAGCCGCCGCCCGCAACAGTTCGGGGAGCCGGTCAACCAGTTTGCGAGAGCCCGGTACGACATCCGCGATCCGCCACCGCCACAGCAGCCCCGGCACCTCCTCCGGCGGGGCTTTAGCGATCCTGCGCAGTACCTCAGCCGCGCTCAGGTCCGCGGTGATCGGCGGCGGCAACCGTTCCGCCAACTCCTTACGAGCGTGTTCGCCCAGCTCCGTAACCATCAACCGGTCGTCGACCACACCGAATGCGACCAGGATTGTCAGCAGGTGGTCGACGGGATGCCGATCGGCCAGCCTGACGAAGCGCCAGTCCCAATCACCACGCTGCCGCATCCCCTGCTCCACCGCCTCGCGCAGCGCCCCGCCCAGCGGCGGCGCCTCCTCCGCCAGCAGGTCCAGCGTGACCAGGCAGCAGATCCGCGGGTCCACCTCGCAGGGGTCAGTGAACTGCGCCGCGATCACCTGCTCCAAGGCCGCGTACCAAACCTCGGCGTCAAGCGCCGGCGCAGGTTCGGCCCGAACGGCACGCGAGCCCTCGATCGTGACCAACCCTGCCGCCACCGTGGTCAGCCAAGCCCGCTGCAGCTCCGGCACATCGCTGAGGCGTCGGACCTTGGCCGGACACGCCACACCGAGCGCCTGCGCGGCATCGGGCACCAGCGCCGGTTTGATCGCGATCGATGGCGTGATCGCCCGACCGCCCCCTACCCAGGAGGCCAGGGCGTGAGCGGCTGTGAACACCGGACTCTCGGCGACAGAGGGCATGGCCGCGAGCGTATCGCCTCGCCGATCTCAAGATGCGAGCCCGGGACACCCCGCAGGCGTAAGGTCAACGAGTGGCTGCCGAAAGCGCAGAATGCAGTTGGTGTGGACGTCCGGCCCGGATTTCCCTGAACACCGTGGGCATGCTCTGCGACGCCTGCTGGAACTCCTGGATGTGTGACCGTACGGGGCGTGATCCGCTACCGCCGCCTCCGCCACCGGAGAGGTTTGTCGATCCCGATGGACGACCGCATGTCCTGGCCTACCGCCTCACTCACGGCGCCACCGGCATCGACGCCGAGCTCACGGAAGTCGACGTCGAGGACGGGTATATCTTCAGGGCGCTCGCCGACCCGCACGCCGATCCGCAGCGCGCCCTTGACCACGTGCGGGAGAGCGCCCGCCGCGAGATCGGCAGGCAATACCTGAGGCGCAGCCCGTTCACCAGCGAGATGACCATCGCCGACCGCGAAGTACGCGGCAGGATCATCTGGCGCAGCCGGGATGAGATGGGCGTGGTCGTCGACGGCCGGCAGATGACCTGGAACGAACTCGGCCAGGCGATCCAGAATGAGGGCTGGAACTTCACGATCACTGCCGACGAGCCGGTCGGCCTGGTAAACGACTACGACCCCGCATTGATGTCAGAGAGCGACTGAACGACCACGGCCCAGACGGCGATCCCTTGCGCCCATTTTGTGTTCCTCCACGGCGATCAGACCCAACAGGGACCACCCGTATCTCTTTTGACCCCGCCAAGACAGTGCCAATCGTGGAGTTGGGGCAGATGGCCATAGCGGTGCCTCTACGCTCGTACGGGTGACGAGCGACAACCTGGTGAGCCAGGCCGACATCGACAGTCTGGGCATGGGCCGCTTCTCCGGGACCGAGCGGGACGCGGCAGTGGCCCGAGTGCTGGCAGCCGTCGACGATCCCGCTCTCCGCGGTGAGGACTTCGACCGGCCGTACGCGCTGATGGTGGCCTGCGACTTCCTGGCGATGGACGGCGAGGTCGACCGGGCGACAGAGCTGCTACGCCGAGCGGACACCGAAGACATCCGGCGCGAAGGCATGGAGCCGTTGACCCGGCTGGCCGCGCTCCTGCACGAACAGGGCCGGACCGAGGAGGCCTCCGCGACCTTCCGCCGCGTGGTCAAGGAGGGGCTGGCAGACTGGACCGACTACGACCTTTACGCTGACGCGCTCGACCAGAGCGGCGATCAAACCGGCGCCTTGCAGATCCTGGTCGGCGGCCAGGAACGGCTGACCAGGCAAGGCAAGGCTCTGTCCGCCGCTCAGCTGCAACGCTCGATCAACCGGCTCCGCCGCGAAATGGGTTTCCCCGACGCGCCCGCAGCGCCGGACCCGGACGCCCACTGGCACGAAGAAGAGGGCGATCCGCGCACGCTGTTCTGGCCCCGTGAAGACTTCGGCCGCCTCGCCCAGCGGTGGCCGCGAATCGCCGAAAAGTACGGGACCGACTGGGACAACCACCGCACCCGTATCGAACTCGCCGGTCACCAACTCGCTGGCGAAGGCTCGATGCTGCATCTCCTGTACGCCGACTTCACCGCATTCGCCCAGCTCATGATCCAGCGCCCCGACCTTGCCGACCCGATCGACGAGTACTTCGAAGACCCGGCATTGGATGCCACAGACCTGCCATGGCGAACAGAGCGGAACGCCCCATGCTGGTGCCGCTCGGGACGGAAGTACAAGCAGTGCTGCCGACGACTCGGCATGCAGAGCCAGTAACGTAACGTCGTTCTCGTAGGCGATGCGGCGTGGTGCCTGAATCTCTTCCCGGGAATGGGAGCCGCCTCTGGCCTCCTCGGTGATGCCGAGCTCGACCGAGCGTTGCGAAAGCACCCGGACGACCTCGACGCCTCGCTGAACTCCTGGAAGTCGCGGCTGCGCCCGTTCGCCACGAAGCACCAGCGCATCGCCCGGCGGAAGAGTTGTCGCGGTTCGCATGGTCTGAAGGGGTGATGTGGTGTTAGCGGGTGTGGACGAGGTGCCGTGGGGGCGGCTCGGGTACTGGCCTGGAGGTTCGGTCGCGGTGCCCGGCCTGCTGAGGGAGATCGCGGCGGCGCCGTCGGGTTCGTCGGAAAGGTCGCCGGTGTGGCGGCTGCGGCACGGACTGTTCCAAGGGATCAACCCGCGCGAGGTGTACGACGCGGCCCCGTACCTGGTGCCGTACCTGCTGGAGATCGTGAGGATCGCGCGGCAGCCCCACCGAGGACTCGTCGTGGACCTGCTGACCGACATCGCGCTGGCTCAGCCGCACCGAGACATCTCCTGGGATCCCGCCGCCGGACCCGAACCCGACCACGCCGCGCTCGCACGGGCGGCCATGACCACCGACGTCGACGCGATCACACGGTGGCTGAACGACGCCTCCCCGAAGGTCGTGGCAGGGGTGGCCCACTTGCTCGCTCTCTTACCCGAGGCCGCGCCGAGGAGCTTGCCCGCGCTGCGCGCGCGGGCCGAGAAGGGGGTGCGGCCGGCGGCCGATGCCGGAGCGGTGGCCTGCGTGCTGACCGTGGCGTGGCTCGCGGCGACCGATCACGCGGAGTGGTTCACCGGCCTGCGCGATGCCACCACCGCGCACCGTGACCTGCGCGCCATGGCCCTGGTGGGGCTCGCGCTGGCCTCCCCCGCGGCGGCACCGGACAGTGACGCCGCGGTCGCGCTGCTGGCCGACGCGCAAGCCGACCCGGCATCGACCTTCGAGCGCGTCCACCGGCACGGCGACGGCATCATGCCCGTCGGTTCGGCTCTGCGGCGCGCCGAGCACTGGCAGCAGGCGGTGGCCCGCGATCTGCTGGCCCGTCCGGGGCTGCAGAGAATTGACCAGGCTCTCCACAGCGCACGCGAGGCGATCGAACATTGGCGTGCCGCGCCGGCCGAGTTGCTGCCGATGATCGCCGGCCGCGTGCGCGAGCTGGTCTCGGCTCCCTTGTCAGTACGGCGCAGGCGCAAGCTCGGCCAGCAGGATCCGCTGGTGAACGCGGTCGAACTGATCGCCCACTCCGGGCAGGCAGCCGCCGGCCACGCCGACCTACTGGCCGGGTTGCTGACCGGGGACCCCGCCGAACCGTGGCCGGACGTGGCCGGTCCCGCCGTGGAAGGGCTGGCCCGGCTCGGTGACGACCGCTGCGTTCCCTGGCTCGTGGCCGCCTTCCTCGACGAGTACGGCCACGCGAAGCATCTCCCCGTCCGCGACATACTGCCGGCCATGGCGGCGTACTCGGACACGCTGATACCCGCCCTGCGGACCTACCTCTGCTCCTCTCCATTCGCCGGTCCCGACTGCCTGAGCGCCCTGGCCTCATGGGGATCGTCGGCGGCACCTCTGGCACCTGCGGTCGCCGCGCACGTGTCCCAGGCGTACCTGTCCGTCGCGCTGCCACTGTTCGGAGCGATCGGCCCGGCCGCCATCGACGTCGAACCGCAGGTACGGGCCCTGCTCGACGATGAGGGTGACCGGCCCGAGGCCGCCTGGGCGCTGTGGCGGATCACCGGCGAGCCGGGGCAGGCCGCGGCGCTGCTCACCGAGCACCTCGCCCGCCACGGCGGCCATGCCGCCCGCGACACCGCGCCGATGCTCGAACAACTCGGCCCCGCCGCCGCAGCCGCCGTCCCAGTCCTGCGCCAGTACCTCCATGACCCTGAGCACGGCCATCTGTACGACCGGGTGGCGATCGCGCGGGCGCTGTGGGCGATCACGGGCGACGGCGAAGGACTCGTCACACCGCTGCTCGACGCCATCACGGCCAGGCCACTGTTCGATTGGGGATGGCGGCGGCCCGCCTCAGAACTGCTCGCCGTGCAGGCACTGGGCATGATGGGCCAAGTGGCCTCCGCAGCCGCACCGGCGCTGGAAGCCATCGCACACGGCCATGCCCGGGTGACAGGACACGCCGTCTGGGCCGACGAGCGCTACCAGCACACCGCCCAGCGTGCCCTGTCCCTCGTTGACAAGCAGCCTCCCTCATGATTGAGCAGCCCCGGTGAAGTCCAGCGGCGGATGACAAGGGATCCCCGTTACGAGCGAAGACCGGTTGGTTACGTCCTATCGAATGGTGTCCCGCTCGAAACCCGGTTTCGCACCGTGAGCTGAGGCTTCCCTGCGCGATCAGGACTGCGCCTGCAACCGTCGCAACGTGTTGGTCTTGCCCATCCGGGCGGGCCGGCCAGCGCGTGAACTTGCCCCACTCTCCGGACACTTGACCTGGGGTCACCCCTGATCGAGTGCGAGCCCTGGCTGACGTGTCCGTCGTCGCACACCGTGAAGGGTGGAGGTGGGACAGATGGCAAAAACTCGTGTGCAGATCAGCAGGCGGTGCGGCTGCGTGGATCCGGTAACAGGACGTCAGCGAGGGGGACGTGTCCGCGTCTGCCGGTGGATGGCGATCACGGCAGCTGGTATTTCTCGGTCCAGGTACGTGGCCTGGACGGGCAGCGGCAGCGCGTCCGCCAGGGTGGTTACGCCGACCCCGAGGAAGCCCAGGAGGCAGGCCGCGCTCTGGCCGCTGCCGATCGCGACGGCGCGGGGGCCGGATGCACGCTGGGACAGTGGCTGGCACGCTGGCTGGCCACCAAGGACGCCCTTCGTCCGTCGACCCGGCAGGGCTAGGCCACACACATCCGCCTCTATCTCATCCCGCAGCTGGGACGGATCCTGCTCCACCAGCTCACCTCGCGCGACGTCAACGGGCTGCTCGCGGTGCTGGCGTCCCGTCCCTCGTCGACCGACCGCCAGCTGTCGCCCGCCACCGTGGTGCGGATCCACGCCACCTTGCGGACCGCGCTGAACGCAGCGGTGCGCGCCCGGCTGATCCCGGTCAACCCGGCCAACGGAGCGGCGCTGCCCCGGCCTCGCCGACCGCATCCGGTCGTCTGGACCGCCGGGCGGACAGCCCGGTGGCAGCAAACCGGAGAACGTCCAGCAGTAGCAGTCTGGACCGAACAACAGCTCGCGGCGTTTCTGACCGGCGTCGCGCAGGACCGCCTGTATGCCGCGTGGTGGCTGGCTGCGCTGCGCGGGTTGCGCCGCGGTGAGCTGGCCGGGCTGCGCTGGACGGACGTCGACCTGCAGGCCGCGGAGCTGACCGTGGCGCAGCAGCGGGTGCACGCCGACGGTCAGGTCGTGGTCGGCCCGCCGAAGAGCGCCGCCAGTTGCCGGGTGGTGGCCCTAGGTGGCTGGTGTTTTTTGATCTCTCTCGCGCAGGTCTGGCCTGGTGTGTCAGGGTGATCGGTGTTGGTCACCGGGCGTGGGGAGAGATCGAGCGATGGCAGTGGGCCAGACTCCTGTGCAGCCGGGGTTGCTGTCCTCCACGGTGAGTTTCGTCGAGGGGCGGATTGCGCCGAACTCGATCTACGCGGTGCTGCACCGTGAGTGCCGGAGTTTGTTCCCGGATGGAATGTTCGCCGACCTGTT
>NZ_BAAAQX010000075.1:0-26781 GCF_039531895.1 Nonomuraea monospora | reverse complement strand
GCCAGCGCCCCCGCCGGGGGCGCGGGCCCCGACGGCCGCCTGTACGCGGGCGGCTTCTTCACCGGCGGCCTGGCCGCCTACGACCCGGCCACCGGCGAGTCGGAGTTCTGGCCCGAGGTCGGCCAGAGCGAGGGCATCGTCACCCACAAGGGCAAGCTCTACCTCGGCGTCTACCCGGGCGCCCGCGTCTACGAGTGGACGGGCAGCCAGCCGAAGCTGCTGCTCGACCTCGGCGCCCAGGAGCAGGACCGCCCCTTCGCGATGGTCTCCGCGGGCGACTGGCTGGCGTTCGGCACCGTGCCCAAGGCCGGCACCCACGGCGGCGTGCTCGGCCTGCTCGACCCGGCCACCGGGCGCAGCGTGATCAAGCGGGACATCGTGCCGGGACACAGTGTCATCGGGCTGGCCTACCGCGACGGGATCGTCTACGGCGCCACCTCGGCGTTCGGCGGCACCAGCACGCCGGCGGGGGAGGCGGCGGCGTTCGCGTACGACCTCGCCACGGACACGGTGCTGTGGCGGACCACCCCCGTCGCCGGCGACCTGGCGCTCGGCTCGATCACCTTCGACGACGCGGGGCGGCTGTGGGGGCTGAGCCCGGACAGGCTGTTCGAGCTGGACCCGGCCACCGGGCGGACCGTCAGGTCCGTCCAGCACCAGACCTACCCCTGGGCCGGCGCCACCCAGGTCTGGCTCGACACGCACCTCGTCTTCCACCAGGGCTCCCTGTGGGGCAAGGTGCAGGGCAAGGCGTACCGGATCGATCCGGCGACGATGGCGTTCACCCAGATCGTCCGCCCCGTCTCGAACCTGGCCCTCGGCCCCGACGGGCACCTCTACCTGTCGCGTTACGAGAACTTCTACACCTACCGGATCTGCGCGTGACCCCTCGCGTGCCCCCTCACCAGGGGGCACGCGGTCGCGGGCTAGCGGGTCAGGCGGAACAGCCGGGGCCCCTCGGCGAAGTACACGTCGCCGTTCCCGTGCACGGCGAGGTGCTGCACGGGGCCCTGCCGCAGCTCGGTGTGCCGCCCGGTGCGCGGGTCGAGGGAGAAGACGTCCTGGCCGGCGTGCGCGCCGTACAGCCTGCGGTCGCGCGGGTTGTAGGCGAGCTGCCCGCCGGCGCTCCTGCTGCCGGACAGCGTGACCCGCTCGACCACCTCGCGGGCGGCCGTGCTGACCGCGAACACCTCGCCGCCGGCGATCCCCCACAACCGCCCGCGGGCGTCGAACGTCAGCGCCGGGATCGCGGGCTTGCCCGGAGCGGGGACGATCTCCCACAGCAGCCGGTCCTCCTTCACCGACCAGGCGAACAGCTTGGCCTCCTGCTGCGTCGGCGGCGTGGCCGACTGGCCGCTGTAGATGGACGTGCCGCCGTACAGGACGCCGTCGCGGTAGGCGAGCGAGACGATGCTCTGGTCCTGGACGACGTCGCGCTGCGCGTGCTTGAGCGTCCCGGTGCGCGGGTCCCACACGGCCAGGACGCCGCCGAGGTGGCCCAGGTCGGGCATGGTGCCCGCGGCCAGGTAGCGGCCCGCCGAGACCAGCGCCCGGGGCCTGATCTGCTTGTCGGCGGCGAAGTCGAACAGCCGGGCCGGGTTCGGCTGGTGGCCCGGCTCTGGGCTGGGCGAGTACTCGGTGCTGTTCCACGGCAGCGCGGGGTCGTAGGCGTAGACCCTGGCCTCGGGGTAGGCGCCGATGTAGAGCCTGCCCTGGTGGGCGACCATGGCCTCGCTCTGGGAGAAGGTGTGGAACTCCGTCCGCTGCCCGGTCTCCGGGTCGAGGGCGGCGAAGCCGCCGTTGAGGAAGCCGCCGGCGTACATGCGGTCGTCGGGGCCCTGGGCGAGGGTCGTCACCTCGATGGGCTCGCCCCTGACCGCCGTCTGCACGAACGACCTCGCGCCGGTCTGCGGGTTGTAGCGGAACATCAGGCCGCGCCAGAGCAGCCCGACGACGCTCTTACCCGGGTAGTCGGGCAGGCCCAGCTCGGCCCAGCCGATGCCGCGCGTGTTGGCCACGCGGCCGGTGAACGGCATCCCGGTGCCCGTGACGGCTCCGGTCGCCGGGTCGTAGCGGACCAGCTCGCCGCTCCTGACGAGGTAGACGGCGCCGTCGGCGTCCGGGGGCGAGACGTCCAGGCCGTGGGCGGACTCCAGCGCGCCGGTCCACCGGCCGGCGGCGATGTCCCAGACGCGCAGCGGGCCCGGGCTCGCGCCGCCGTAACGGACGTAGAGGTGGTTCCCGGCGACGTTCACGTCGTAGGCCCACTGGTTCGCCGGGTCCAGGCCTTCGGGCGTGGGGAGCTGCCTGCTCGCGCCGGTGGCCGCGTCGATCTCGAAGACGGCGGCGGGGGCCTCGGTGCCGGCGTAGACCTTGCCGTTCGCGTAGGCGACGCTGCGGACGTAGGAGTGGGCGGGCGAGAGCCTGCCGTAGTCGCGCACGCCGGTCGCCGGGTCGTAGGCGAACAGCCGGCCGCCGGGCGAGGTGCCGCCGTACACGGTGCCGCCCTCGCCGGCGGCCACGGACCAGACGAAGCTCTGCCCGGCCAGGGGCATGCCGAGGTCCTGGACGCCGCCCTGGCCGGTCCAGCGGTAGAGGCGGCCGCCGGAGACGGTGTCGCCGTACGTGCCGACGTACACGCTGCCGTCCTGGGCGGCGTCCACGGCCCATGAGCCTCCGGCGCCCGGCAGGTCGTACCTGGCGACCTCGGCCCCGGTCGCGGGATCGAGGGCGTTGAGGTGGGCGGGGGAGCCCGAGGACGCGCCCCACAGCACCGTCCGCCCTCCGGGGCCGGGCGCCACCACGCCGCCGATCAGCAGCACGTCCTGGAGGGGGACGCCGAGATCCTCCACACGCGGTGCTCCGGCCGCCGCCGGGGTGGCGGCGCCGAGCACGGCGAGGGCGGCGGCCAGGCCGCACGCCACTAAGCGTCTGATTAGGGTCATGACCGAAACCTAAGGACGGGCGAGCTGTGCTGGCAATAGGCAATTACGGCAAAGGAACTAATCCCGGAAATGCGTTCCACGGGGGTCTCTGAGGAGGCGGCGGCGCTGCCGGTTCACCTTTGACCGAACTAGAACGAATCTGATCGGAAATCTTGACCATCTGCGTCCGCCGGTGCTTACTTTGGAGCTTGTCAGGGTCAAAAGCTGTCCGAACCTGATCGGCGCCCTCCGAAAGGACCCCCCGTGCGTAAGCGCCTCGCGTTGCTGCTGGCCGGCTTGATGTCCGTGTTATGGCAGCTTCCGGCACCAGCCTCGGCAGCCCTCCCCGAGCGGAACGGGCTGCGCGGCGACTACTACCTCGCCTCGGCGGCCGGCAAGTTCGACTTCGCCGAGCTCAAGGCGAGCATCATCGACCCGAACCTCGAGATGGCCGACCTGAACCCGACGTTCAAGCTGCTGACAGGGCGGGAGGACGACGTCACCGTCCGGTGGACGGGACAGATCACGGCCGAGTTCTCCGAGACCTACACCTTCTCGATGATCGGCGACAACGGCTTCCGCCTGTGGATCGACGGGCGGCCGGTCATCGACCACTGGGTGGACGACTGGGACAAGGAACAGACCGGCACCCCGATCGCCCTGGAGGCAGGGAAGAAGCACGACATCAAGGTCGAGTACTTCGAGCACTTCGGCGGCGCCAACCTGCGCCTGCGCTGGCAGAGCCCGAGCCAGCCGAAGGCGATCGTGCCCGTGGACGCGCTCACCGTCCCGGCGGACTTCCAGCCGGACGGGCCGTACGACGCCCGGCTGAACGCGGCCGGCGACGTCGCCACGCTCACCTTCGCCAAGCCGCTGGCCGCCCTGCCCGCCGGCGCGCACGAGAAGCTGGCCGTCACGGTCGGCGCCGCCGCCTGGCCCGTCACCTCCGCGACGCAGAAGAGCCCGGAGACCGTGGAGCTCAAGCTGGGAGCCCAGGTCCCGTCGAAGGCGGGCAGCACCGTGCGCACCTCCTACGACGGCAACGGCGGCCTCACCTACGCCGACGGGACCCCGCTGGCCGCCTACCCGTTCGCCCACGTGGTCAACGCCTCCACCTATGTGCTCAAGACCAAGTGGACCGACCAGGTGGACAGGGACAACCCGCTGCCCGAGTACCCCAGGCCGCAGCTCGCCCGCGAACGCTGGCGCAGCCTCAACGGCGTCTGGCAGTTCGCGCCGGCCAAGGAGGGCGAGGCCGCGCCCATCGGCAAGGACCTGGCCGAGCAGATCGTCGTGCCGTACCCGGTGGAGTCGCAGCTGTCCGGCATCGGCCGGCACGAGGAGCGCATGTGGTACCGCAGGACGTTCGAGGTGCCGCGCGCCTGGCGCGGCGAGCGGCTGATGCTGCACCTCGACGCCGTCGACTGGGACGCCACGATCTACGTCAACGGCAAGCAGGTCGCCACCCACAAGGGCGGCTACGACCGGATCAGCGTGGACGTCACCGGCGCGCTCAAGGGCTCCGGCGCGCAGGAGCTGGTCGTCGGCGTCACCGACCCGACCGACAACGGCGCCCAGGCCATCGGCAAGCAGCGGCTCAACCCGGGCGGCATCTGGTACACCTCGGTGTCCGGCATCTGGCAGACCGTCTGGATCGAGCCGGTCGCCAAGGAGCACGTCGAGCGCGTGGACACCGAGCCCGACCTGCGCGGCCAGGCCCTGTACGTGACCGTCCACGGCTCGCCCGCCACCGCCACCGTGATCGCCAGGGACGGCGGCAGGGTCGTCGGCACCGTCCGCGGCGAGACCGGCAAGGAGCTGCGCCTGCCCGTGCCGAACCCCAAGCTCTGGTCGCCCGGCGACCCCCACCTGTACGACCTGGAGGTCAGGCTCAGGAACGACAAGGTGGAGTCGTACTTCGGGATGCGCTCCATCTCCGTCTCCGGCTGGCGCATCCTGCTCAACGGCCAGCCGATCTTCCAGATCGGCCCGCTCGACCAGGGCTTCTGGCCCGACGGCATCTACACCCCGCCCACCGACGAGGCGCTGCGCTACGACCTGGAGCAGACCAAGGCGCTCGGCTTCAACGCCGTCCGCAAGCACGTCAAGGTCGAGTCGGACCGGTGGTACCACCACGCCGACAAGCTCGGCCTGCTGGTCTGGCAGGACATGCCGGCGGCGTTCAGGACCACCGACCGGCCGCAGTACGAGGCGGAGCTGAAGGAGCTGGTGGACCAGCACCGCAGCAGCCCCTCGGTGATCATGTGGGTGCCCTTCAACGAGGGCTGGGGCCAGTACGACCAGGCCCGCATCGCCAACCTGGTCAAGAGCTGGGACCCCTCCCGCCTGGTCAACAACATGAGCGGGATCAACTGCTGCGGCGCCGTGGACGGCGGCAACGGCGACGTCAAGGACTTCCACATCTACCCCGGCCCCGGCAACCCCGGCAAGCCGTCCGGCAGCAGGGCGAACGTCATCGGCGAGTACGGCGGCCTGGCCCTGCCCGTCGTCGGCCACACCTGGTCGGGCGGCGGCTGGGGCTACGCGGTCGAGCCCGACCCCGAGGCCCTCACCACCCGGTACGTGAACATGGCCGAGGAACTGGCGAGGCTGCACGCCTGCGAGCAGCTCAGCGCCGCCATCTACACGCAGACCACCGACGTCGAGACCGAGATCAACGGCCTCATGACGTACGACAGGGCGATCACGAAGCCGGACGTCCAGCGCGTCGCCGCCGCGCACAAGGCGCTCACGAGCGCGATCAACCCCGCCTGTAGCTGATCTCCGCCGAGTCCGGATCTCTCGTGGCCCGGCACCTGATAGGAAAGGAACCGCGATGACCCCCCACATCCGGACGGCAGCCCTGGCGCTGGCCGTCCTCCTCACCGCGGCGGCCTGCGCCAAGGCGGAGGAGCCGCAGGCCGCGCCCGCCGCCACCAGCACCGCCGGGCAGCAGGTCGTCCAGAGCCCCACCGGCTCCGCCGGGCCCACCTGCACGCTCCAGCAGTTCGGCGGCACGAAGTTCGACCTGAAGGCCGCCACGGTCGGCTTCTCCCAGTCGGAGAAGGAGGCCAACCCGTTCCGCATCGCGGAGACCAAGTCGATCAAGGACGAGGCCGCCAAGCTGGGCATCGCCGACCTCAAGGTCACCAACGCCCAGTCGCAGTTCTCCAAGCAGATCACCGACGTGCAGCAGCTCATCGCCCAGGGCGTGCAACTGCTGGTGATCGCGCCGCTCAACTCCGACGGCTGGGAGCCGGTGCTCCAGCAGGCCGCCGCCAAGAAGATCCCGATCATCACGGTCGACCGCAAGATCAACGCCAAGGCGTGCAGCGACTACCTGACGTTCATCGGCTCCGACTTCTACGAGCAGGGCAAGCGCGCCGCCGACCGCATGATCGAGGCCCTCGGCGGCAAGGGCAAGGTGGCCATCCTGCTCGGCGCGCCCGGCAACAACGTCACCACCGAGCGCACGAACGGCTTCAAGGACCGCGTCAAGGAGAAGGCCCCCGAGATCGCCATCTCCTTCGAGCAGACCGGCGAGTTCGCCCGCGAGAAGGGACAGCAGGTCACCGAGCAGCTCATCCAGTCCAACCCCGACATCAACGGCATCTACGCCGAGAACGACGAGATGGCGCTGGGCGCGGTCACCGCGCTGAAGGGCGCGGGCAAGGAACCGGGCGACATCAAGATCGTCTCGGTGGACGGCACCCGCAGCGCCGTCCAGGGCATCGCCGACGGCTGGCTGTACGCGGTCATCGAGTCGAACCCGCGCTTCGGCCCCCTCGCCTTCGAGACCGCCCGGAAGTTCCTCGACGGAGAGGCCATCCCCGACAAGGTGATCATCTCCGACCGGGACTACACCACGGCCAACGCCAAGGACTCCCTCGGTGAGGCGTACTGAGTTGGAACCGGTTCTGGAAGCTCGGGGGATCAGCAGGCGCTTCCCCGGCGTGCTCGCCCTCGACGACGTGTCCCTCGCCCTCCACCCGGGCGAGGTGCACGCGCTGGTCGGCGAGAACGGCGCGGGCAAGTCCACCCTGATCAAGGTCTTCACCGGCGTCTACCAGCCGGACGGCGGCGAGCTGCGCTACCGCGGCGGCCCCGCCGCCTTCGGCACCCCCATGGAGGCGCAGCGCGCCGGCATCTCCACCATCTACCAGGAGGTCAACCTCGTCCCCATGATGTCGGTGGCCCGCAACCTGCTGCTCGGCCGCGAGCCGCGCGGCCGGTTCGGGGTGATCGACGCCGCCGCCATGTACGGCGAGGCCGAGCGCGTGCTGTCCGGGTACGGCGTCGAGACCGACGTCCGGCGGCCGCTGCGGACCCTCGGGGTGGGCGCCCAGCAGATGGTCGCCCTGGCGCGGGCCGTGTCGGTGGACGCGCGGGTCGTCATCATGGACGAGCCCACCTCGTCGCTGGAGCCGCGCGAGGTGGAGACGCTGTTCGGGGTGATCAGGAAGCTGCGCGACGACGGCATCGCCGTCATGTACGTCAGCCACCGCCTCGACGAGCTGTACCAGGTGTGCGACCGGGTGACGGTGCTGCGGGACGGCCGCCTGGCGCACACCGGGCCGCTGGCGGGGCTGGAGCGGATCGAGCTGATCTCCCTCATGCTCGGCCGCGACCTGAACGAGGTGCGCACCCAGGGGCTGACCAGCTTCTCCCGGGGCTCCGCCGCGAACGGGCGCGCCCCGGCCGTCGAGGCGCGCGGCCTGACCAGGCGGCACGTGCTCGACGGCGTGGACGTCAGCGTCAGGCCGGGCGAGGTCGTCGGCCTGGGCGGCCTGCTGGGCGCGGGACGTACCGAGACGGCCAAGGCCATCGTCGGCGCGCTGCCACTGGACGGCGGGCAGGTGCTCGTGGCCGGCGCGCCGCTGCGCGGCGGCTCCACCGCGGCGGCCATCAGGGCCGGAGTCAGCCTGCTGCCCGAGGACCGCAAGGCCGAGGGCATCATCCCCACCCTGTCCGTGCGCGAGAACATCGCCCTGGCCGCGCTGCCCGCCCTCGGCAGGGCCGGGGTGGTGTCCGAGGCGAAGATCGACCGGGTGGTCGAGATCTTCATGCGGAGGCTGAGGATCAAGGCCGCCTCGCCGCACCAGCTCGTCTCCGAGCTGTCCGGCGGCAACCAGCAGAAGGTGCTGCTGGCCCGCTGGCTGGCCGTCCGGCCCAAGGTGCTGCTGCTGGACGAGCCCACCCGCGGCATCGACGTCGGCGCCAAGGCCGAGGTGCAGGCGCTGATCGACGAGCTGGCCGGGGAGGGGCTCGGCGTGCTGCTGATCTCCTCCGACCTGGAGGAGCTGGTCGAGGGCGCCGACAGGATCCTCGTGCTGCGGGAGGGCGCGGTCGTGGGCGAGCTGTCGGGCGACGAGGTGACCGAGGAGAGGATCATGGCCACGATCGCGGAGCAGACGAATGGCTGAGCTGACCTCCCGTCAGGGTGGCGGGCGCGTCGCCCTCCTCAAGCCGCAGGTGTTCGCCTGGGTGCAGGACTACGGCGTGTACGCGGCCGTCCTGGCGCTGCTGCTGTTCAACGTGCTGTTCACCCCGCACTTCCTGGACGCCGCCAACTTCCGCACCCAGCTCGTCCAGGTCACCCCCATCGTGATCGTCTCGCTGGGCATGGCGCTGGTCATCGGCACCCAGGGCATCGACCTGTCGGTCGGCTCGGTGATGGCGCTGGCCGCCGCGCTGACCGTGCTCTACCTCGGGTACGGCTGGCTGCCCGCCCTCGTCGTGGCCGTGATCGGCGGGGCGGTGGTGGGGGCCGCGGGCGGGGCGCTGGTCGCCTACGTCGGGGTGCAGCCCATCGTGGCGACGCTCGCGCTGCTCGTCGGCGTGCGCGGCCTGGCCAACGTGCTGGTGCCGCAGCTCGTCGAGTTCCGCAACCCCGGCCTGATCGCGCTGGGCAGCAGCTCCGTCGCAGGGGTCCCGGTGATCGTGCTCATCGCGGCGGCGCTGACGGTGATCGTGCTGTTCGTGGTGCGGCGCACCACGTTCGGCCGGCAGGTGGTCGCGATCGGCGGCAACCGGTCGGCCAGCGAGCTGTCGGGGCTGCCCGTGAAGCGGGTGCTGCTCACCGTGTACGTCATCTCCGGCCTGCTCGCGGCCCTGGCCGGGGTGCTGGCGACCGCTCGCCTCCAGGCCAGCGACCCGACCTCGCTCGGCCTGTTCATCGAGCTGTCGGCGATCACCGCCGTCGTGGTCGGCGGCACCCCGCTGACGGGCGGCCGGATCAGGGTGCTCAGCACGGTCATGGGCGCGCTGCTCATGCAGCTCCTCGCGGCCACGCTGATCAAGCACAACCTCCCGCAGTCGTGGACCCAGATGGTCCAGGCGGTCATCATCCTGGCCGCCGTCTACGCCACCAGGAAGCGGGGCACCCGATGAACCGCGAACAGACCAGCCGCCTGCTCCAGCAGCACGGCGCCGTCATGGTGCTGGGGCTGCTGGTGGTCGTGGGCAGCCTGGCCTTCGACTCCTTCGCCACCCCTGCCAACGCCGCCAGCGTGGTCGTGTCGTCGTCGTTCCTGGCGATCATCGCGATCGGGATGACGTTCGTGATCATCAGCGGCGGCATCGACCTGTCCGTGGGGTCGCTGTTCGTGCTCGGCGGCGTGCTCGCGGCCTACGGCTCCCAGTACGGGCTGCTGGTGGCGCTGCTGCTGCCCCTGGCGGTGTGCGGCGTCGTCGGGCTGCTGCAGGGGCTGGTGATCGCGCGGACCGGGATGGCGCCGTTCATCGTCACGCTGGCGGGCCTGCTGGGCGTCCGCGGGCTGATGCTCGCCATCTCGGACGAAGGCGCCACCACCTATCTCGTGAAAAATCAGGCCTTCGCCGCTCTTGGCCAGGGTGAGGTGCTCGGCCTGTCCTACCCCGTCTACGTCACCATCGGCCTGGCGCTGATCGCGATGGTCCTCCTGCAGCGCACCGGCTTCGGGCAGAACGTCTACGCCATCGGCGGCAACGAGCAGGCGGCGGCCCTCATGGGGGTGCCCGTCGTGCGGACCAAGGTGTACGTGTACGTCATGTCGGGGCTGCTGGCCGGGCTGGCGGGCGCGCTCAACGCCGCCCGGCTCTCGTCCGGGGTGACGATTCTGGGGATCGGGCTGGAACTCGACGCCATCGCCGCCGTGGTGATCGGCGGCACGCTGCTCACCGGCGGCGCGGGCGGGATCAGCGGGTCGGTCGCCGGGGTGCTGCTGCTGGGGGTGATCCAGAGCCTGATCAACCAGGTGGGCAGCCTCACCTCGGCGTTCCAGCAGGTGGTCAGCGGGGTGTTCCTGGCGCTGGTGGTGGTGGCGCAGCGGCTGCTGAGCAAGGCCCAGCGGCTCACCTGAGGGGGTTCAACGGACCCGGCCGCGTGGCTTGAGTCGCGTGCCGGGCAGGACGGGCGCGGGCAGCGGCGCCCCATCGAAGCCCTCGACGACGCCGAACCCTCCGCCCTCCATCCACTCCTTACGGAAGGCGGCGATCTCGTCGTGGGATCGCCCCACGAAGTTCCACCACATGACGAGCTCCTCACCGAACGGCTCCCCGCCGATCAGCATCACCCGCCCGCGCCCCGACAACCGCACCCCGCCCAGGCCCGGCGGCAGGTACACCAGCGGCCCCCGCTCCACCTCCGCCACCTCGCCGTCGAGCAGCAGCAGCCCGTGCTCGAACGCCGGATCCACCGGCACCTCGCAGTCGCCGTCCACCACGACCTCCGCGCCGACGAGCGGCGTGTAGGCAGTGGCGGGCGAGGTCACCCCGCCGAGCGTCCCCATGACGACGGTCGCCGAGAAGCCGGGCCCGGACAGCACCGGCAGCGACGGGTGGTGCTCGAAGCCCGGCTCGACGCCCCGCGACGCATCCGGCAGCGCCACCCAGAGCTGCACGCCGTGCAGCACCGTCTCGGGCGACTCCTCGGAGTGGGAGATGCCGCGCCCGGCCGTCATCAGGTTGAGCTGGCCGGGGCGGATCTCCTGCAGCGTGCCGAGGCTGTCGCGGTGCAGCACCTCGCCCTCGACCAGCCAGCTCACCGTCTGCAGCCCGGTGTGCGGGTGGGGCGGCACCCGCATGGTGGAGCGCTGCGGCCCGTAGGCGTCCACGAAGCACCAGGCGCCGATCATGCGCCGGTGCACGCCGGGCAGCGTCCTGCTGACGGCCATCGCGCGCGGCCCGCCCAGCGGCACGTCCCGCCCTTCCAGCACCTCGCGGCCGTTGATCTCAGCGCCGCCGCAGCGGATCTCCCGCGGGTCAAGCTCCAGGTTGCTCACGGCAGAACTGTACGTCCCCGTCCCGTCAGTGCAGCATCTCCCACCAGCCCTCGACGGTCGGGGCCGCCGACACGTCCACGGCCTCGCCCGGCCGGGGCACGGCGATCCGCACGTCGCGGGCCTTGGCCTCCCGCCACAGCCGGTCCACCGGCTCCGCCCACGGGTGCAGCGCGAGCGTGAACGTGGCCCAGTGCACCGGCAGCAGCAGCTTCCCGCCCAGGTCGAGGTGGGCGTTGACGGCCTCCTCCGGGTTCATGTGGACGTCGGGCCAGGCCGGGCTGTAGGCGCCGATCGGCATCAGCGTCAGGTCGAACGGCCCGTGCGCCGACCCGATGCCGCGGTACCCCTCGAAGTAGCCGGAGTCGCCCGCGTAGAAGACCCGCCTGTTCCGGCCCGCGACGACCCAGGAGCCCCACAGGGTGTCGTTGCGGGCGAAGGTGCGGCCGGAGAAGTGGCGGGCGGCCGTCGCGACGAAGCGCAGCCCGGCGACCTGCGCCTCCTCGTCCCAGTCCAGCTCGATGATCCGGTACGCGGGCACGCCCCACCGCTCCAGGTGCGCCCCGATGCCCAGCGGCACCAGGAACGGCGCCTTCTGCGTGCGGGTCAGCGAGCGGATCGTGGCCAGGTCGAGGTGGTCGTAGTGGTCGTGGGAGATCGCGATCGCGTCCACCTCGGGCAGCTCGCCCAGCTCCACCGGCACGGGGTGGTGCCGCTTGGGGCCGACGAGCTGCGAGGGGGAGGGGCGCCTGCTCCACACCGGGTCGAACAGCACGCGCTTGCCCTCGATCTCGACCAGCGTGGAGGCGTGGCCGTACCAGACGGCCCGGACGCCGTCGGCGGGCGGCGGGTCGGTCGGCGGGACGCGCAGCGGGACGAGGCCGGCGGGGCGGCGCTGCTCCTTGTCCTTGGCCAGCTCGCCGAGCACGCCGACCGGCGGCCTGCTCACGAGGGTGGTCTGCTCGGGCATCGTGTTCACGAACGCGCCGTCCCTGAACTGCGGCGAGCGCCGTATCCGCGCCGCCCGGTCCGGCCCCGACGTCAGCGGCCGCACGCCCAGCTCGGCGGGCACCTCACGCAGCGCCCATCCGGCCGCGGCGAGGGCCGCGCCGCCCACCAGGATCCGCCGTGCCGTCCGCATTCTTGCCATCGCCCACACTCCCCTGGAATGTTCGTCTGTCCCGCTCCAACCGGACGGGACTCCCCGGTGTTCCCCTATGTACGATATATCGCGATAGGTCAGACTGTTTTGATCGCCCCACCGTCCATGACGTAGTCCGCGCCGGTCACGCTTCCGGCATGCGGAGATGCCAGCCATGTCACCAGAGCGGCGACCTCGTCCGGTTCGATGAACCTACCGGTCGTCATTCCGACGTTCGCAGGCAGCCCCGCCAGGAACTGCTCGTGATCCACCCCGTACGCCCGCGCCGCCGCGGCGCCGTAACCGTCGGGGGCCTGCCACATCGCGGTCAGCACCGCGCCGGGGGAGACGGTGTTGACCCGCACCCCCTGCGGGCCGAACTCCTCGGCCAGCGCCTTGCCGAACGCGGTCAGCGCCGCCTTGGCCGTCGCGTACGCGATCGGGCCCGCGCCGGGCACCCTGGCGCTGTTGGAGGAGATGTTGACCACCGTGCCGCCCCGCCGCAGCAGGCTCGGCATGGCGGCGCGGGTGGCGCGGACGGAGCTGAGCAGGTTGAGGTCGTGGACCTCGCGCCACACCTCGTCGCCCACCGTCAGGAACCCGCCCACCAGATCCGTCGCCGAGTCACCGCCGCCCACGTTGTTGACCAGCACGTCGATCCCGCCCAGCTCCGCCACGGCCTGCTCGATCACCCTGCTGGGCCCGTCGGCGGTGGACAGGTCGGCCGTCACCACGACGGCGCCGGTCTCCTTCAGCTCGGGGGTGGCCGTCCGCGCGGCGGCCACCACGCGCATGCCCTCGGCACGCAGCGCCCGCACGATGGCGAGCCCGATGCCCCTGCTCGCTCCGGTCACCACGGCGGTCTTGCCGGTTAGTCGCATGTCCATGGTTGTTCTCCCAATCGCATCATCGTTGATGCGGTCAATCTAGAACTTGCAACACCGATGACGCAAGTTCGGATGTAACAGGGACGATGCCGTACCCTGTGTGCTGTGACTGAGACGACGCGCCCGCTGCGCTCCGACGCCGAACGGACCGTGCGCACGATCCTGGAGGCGGCCGAACGCGTCCTCAGCAGGAACCCGGCGGCCAGCATGGAGCAGATCGCCGAGGCGGCCGGGGTCGCGCGCACCACCGTGCACCGGCGCTTCGCCTCCCGCGAGGCGCTGGTGGACGCGATGGCGGCCTGGGCCACCCGGCGCTTCGCCGAAGCCATCGACGCCGCCCGGCCCGACACCGCGCCGCCGCTGGTCGCGCTCTACCAGGCGACCGCGAACGTGCTGCGGGTCAAGCTCGACTGGGGGTTCGCGATGAGCCGGGCGTTGTCGGACGATCCCGAGGTGGCCAGGGTGCACGCCGACGTGGACGTGCGGTGCGAGCGGCTGTTCAGGCGGGCGCAGGAGGCGGGGGTGCTGCGGGGGGACGTGGATCCGCTGTGGGCCAGGCGGGTTTACTACGCGCTGTGCCATGAGGCGAGCCAGGAACGTGACGGCGACCCTGAGGCCCTGGCCACCCGGGTGGTGGACACGTTGCTGCGGGGGGTCGGTGCGGGGCCGGGCCTGGCCTGATCCCTGCCGCGAACGCCCGCGCTTTGGCCTGGCCCGCCTGCGTCCAACGCCCGCTTGCGGCTCTCGGTTTGGCCGTCTGCGTCCGACGCCTGCTCGCGGCTCTCGGCCTGGCCCGCCTGCGGCCAGCGTCTGCTTGCGGCTAACGTCCGTCCGGGCGGCGGTGCGGGAACGGCCACGGGTTCGGACGACAGCGGCCCAGCGACTTCGACTGCTGCACCATGACCGGCGCGGGCCGCCCGGGGCCCGGGCAACTGCGGTGGTGGTGCCCCAGACCGTGGCCGACCTCGTGGCTGATCAGGTACCGGCGGTAGGCCGCCAGGTCGCCGCCGTACTGCGGGACGCCCTCCGCCCAGCGCAACGCGTTGATCACCGACCGGCGGCCGTTCCAGCACGACAGCTCACCGCCCGTGCGCAGCGGCAGGCACTGGCGGATGGTCAGGCGGGGGCTCGACAACGCGACGCGCACCCGTACCGGCCCGTGATCCACCCGCTGGAAACGACCCCAGCCGCGTACGTCGTTCAGCGTGCGGTGCACCTCTGCCGCGAACTCCGCCGGATCGAACGGCAGGCCGCGCTCCACCTCGACGAGATACCGCATCACCCGGCCCCGCCCCGGCCTCGCGGGCGCGCCACCCCTCACGACCGCGTACCGTCCGGAGGCCGACTGCGGGACCCGCACCTTCTCCGGGGCCGGTGCGATGGGCTTCGGCGGCGGCGCGGTCTTGGGAGGCGGCGGCGGTGGCGCGGGCGCGGGTGCGGGCGGGGCGGAGGCGCATCCGGCGGCTGCCACGAGCAGGAGCAGGAGCAACGCGAGCAACGGCAAGGCGGCCTCCCCACATCGTCACGGTGGGGAGGTATCCGATGCTACGTTGCCGCTTGTCCTGCTTGAGGGGCCGGGGTGCCCAAAGTCCGATTTAGGGCGAGCGCATGAGGGGTGCCGTCAGTCAGCGGCTCCACGCGGACGTGTGAGACGTGCCGCCGATCAGCGGCTCCATGTGGACGTGTAAGGCGTGCTGCCGATCAGCGGCTTCACTCTGCCGATCGGCGGCCTCACGCGGGCGCGTACGGTGTGATGTCGATCGGCGGTGTCTCGCCGAGGGCGAGCGCCGCGGCGATCTCGCCCGTGAACGGCCCCGCCGTCAGCCCGTACGCGCTCAGCCCCGTCGCCACCACCACCCGATCGGTCAACCGCCCGATCAGAGCCCGGCCCGGCGCGTACACGGGCCGCAGCCCGACCCTGGCCTCCGTCACCGTCGCGTTGAACAGCCCCGGCGCCACCCGCAGCCCCGCCTCGATCACCTCGTCCAGCCCGCCCATCGTGACGCGCGGCGAGAACCCCACGTCCTCGACCGTCGCGCCGACCACCACCCGCGAGTCGGGGAACCCCAGCAGGTACGGCCCCACCCTGGGCAGGATGATCGGCCACCACGCGGTGTCCACGCCCTCCATGGTGGCGTGCAGGATCTGGCCGCGCCTGGGGAAGACCGGCAGCTCCACCCCCAGCGGCCGGCACACCTCCCCGGTCCACGCCCCGGCGGCCACGATCACCATGTCGGCCTCGACCGGAACACCCTCACCCGCCAGCCGCAGCGCCTCCATACTCGCGGGCGCGGCAGGCGCGTGCGCGCGGGCGGCGGCCAGCGGCGTGGCCAGCGGGGCCGCCATCGGGGCGGCCTGCCGCCACGACCCGTACTCGCCTTCATCCGCCCGACCGGCGATCCCACCTTCGTCCACCCGACCGGCGGACGCGTTGCCGCCCGCCGGATCGGCGAACCCGCCCTCGTTCACCTGACCGGCGAACGCGTCCCCATCCCCCGGTCCGGCGAACGCGCCCGTGCCCGCCGGACCGCCGGACTGGCCCTCGTCCGCCTGACTGCCCGCCACGGCCGGGCTCCTCCGGGTGCCGTTCGCCGCGTCCGCCTGGTGAAGCAGCACCTGGCCGTCCGGGGTCAGCGCGGCGATGCCCGTACGAACCACTGCGCCCCGCGCCACGCACGCCCGCAGCAGCGCGTCCCGCACCGAGCAGCCGTCCACCCGCGCCGCGCCCGGCACGAGCAGCGCGCTCAGGTTGTCCGACAGCGGCGGGAACAGCTCGGTCGGCGTGTCCACGTCCACGACGTCGCCCATCTCGGGCGCGCCGGCGTGGCGGCGGCGCAGCAGCGTGCGCACCGGCTCCAGGTCCACTGGGTCCTCGGCCACCAGCAGGGCGCCCACCTTGGCGTACCCGATGTCCTCGCCCAGCTCCTCCACCAGCGCCGGGTAGGCGCGGGCGCCCTCGCGGGTCAGGCGGTACCAGTCGTCGTCCTCCGGATGGTCCACCCACGGGCACACGATGCCCGCGCCCGCCTGGGTCGCCCCGCCCTGGCAGCCGGCGTCCACCACGGTCACCGACACGCCACGGCGGCTCAGGTGGTAGGCCGCGCCGGCCCCCACGATGCCGCTCCCGATCACCACTACACGCATGGTCACAATGATCGCAGCCGGGCTGACCTGGGCCGACGACCGGATCCTGCACTTGCCGAGCGGTATACCCGGTCACGGTCTTCTCGCTGCCTGGGACAGGGTGGCGATCATGACTGTCCGGCTTGCGGGCGTGGGGTCTAGTCTCAGCGCATGGACGTCGCCGTCACGAGGATCGAGCTGCCGCGCCCCGTCCGGGCGGCCGCGTCCGACGGGTCGACCGTCTGGTGTGTGGCGGACGACGGTGTACGCGTGTACACGCCGTCGGGCCGTCCCCTGGAGGGCGGCACGGCACGCGGCGCGCTGGGCGGCGGGGCGAGTGGCGCGCTGGGCGGTGCCAGGCAGGGTGCGACCATGCCGGAGTGGCTGTCCCTGGCGGCCGTACCGGGAACGGTGGCCGGGATCGGGCCGGTGCCGGGCACGCTGGCGGAGACCGTCCTGGTGCCCAGGGCGTTCGCCGGCCCACCGGCCCCGGACCCGCTCCCGACCGGCACACTGGCGGGCGCCACCGGCGACCACGTCCACTGGCTGGACCCGTCCGGCACCGAGACCGCGAGCGCACGCTTCACGGGCCGGGTCGTCGCGGGCGGCGGCGCGATCTGGGCCGTCGGCGACGGCGTGGCGCGCAGGCTGGCCGAGCCCGGCGTCCTCGGCGAGCCGCTGGAACTGCCCGCGCTGGACGCGTGCGCGGTGGAGGGCGACCGGCTGTGGTGGACGTCGAAACGCGACGACGTGCTGCGCGGCGGCCCCAAGGAGGTGGAGCTCGGACGGCGCAGGCGCGGCGCCATGGCCGTGTGCGCCGGATCGTTATGGATCAGCGTGACGGGCGGGCTGCTGCGGGTGTCGGCGTGGTCCGGCGAGCCGGGGCGGTTCGTGCGGGCCCCCGAGGGGCCGGTGCCGTTCCTGGTGTGCGCGAACGGCGTGCTGGTGGGCGGCGTCCGCGACCTGTTCGCGCTCGCCCCCGCCGCGGGCGCCGCGCTGCGCCCGATCGGCCTGGCTCTGGACGCGCCGCCCGCGCTGATGATCGCCGCGGGCCGGCACGTCTGGGTCTTTCCCGAGGGGCTGTCGGGCGCCCTCATCGTGACCCCCGGTTAGGGGATCTTGTACTCCTGCGCCGTCCCGCAGTAGCTGATCCCGATCGGCGAGTTGCTGAACCGGCACACCTGCACGACCACCCGGTCGATGCTCAGCAGCCCGTTGGACAGCTCGAAGGCGAACTTGACCTGCTCGTTGTCCGCCTTGTACGTCTCGGAGTCCACGAGGTCGGCGCCCCGGTAACCCGCGATCGTGACCGTGGAGTGGAGGTTGTCGGGGAAGCAGATGGTCGGGAGCGCCTCGTCGGACAGTAAGCCTTCCACGTTGACGACGGGATGGATGACCGGCCCGTCGTACCGTTCGAGCGTGCCTTCCGCGACCCCGCGGCGGCACGTGTCACCCGAGTCCGCGGCGAACTTCACGGCCTCGGCGGCCATGGCGGGCGAGGCGGTCAGCAGCCCGGCGGCGAGCACGGCACTCATCGTCAACCCTGCGAGCAGACGCACGGCGGCACCTTCCGTTGTGTGAGGGAATCCGATCACCCATCCTGGACGGCGCCCGTCCCGCTGCCTGTGCCCGCGGTTACACCGGGCTCCACACGACCGCCAGGAAACGGCGGCCGCCGCCGGCCCGTCCCGAGATCACACACATCCCGGCGCACGACTCCGCCACGCCCGCGAACACCGTCACCTGCGGCGCCTCCTCCGCCACGCCCGCGAACACCGTCACCTGCGGCGCCTCCTCCGCCACGCCCGTGAGCACCGTCACTTGCGGCGCTTCCTCCGGCATGCCGGTGAACACCGCTACCTGCGGCGCTTCCTCCGCCGGGCCCCTGAATACCGTCACCTGCGGCGTTTCCTCCGCCGGGCCTGGCCGCAGCAGGGCGGCGTGGATGCCGCGCAGCTCGGCCGAAGGGTCGGTGCCCAGCTCGTCGGCAAGGCGGCGGCGCAGCCGCTCGTACAGGGCCAATGCCTCAGCCTGCCGTCCACTCCTGCCGAGCACCACGAGCAGGCGCCCCCACAACGACTCCCGCAGCGGATGACGCGCGGCCAGGCCGAGCAGCTCCGCGACCAGCTCGCCGTGACGGCCCTCGGCCAGCCCCAGATCGACCCGCCGCTCCACGGCGCTCAGGTGCAGCTCGTACAGCGTCGGCGAGACGGTCGCGCGCAGCCACTCCGACTCGACACCCTCGAACGGCGCGCCACGCCACAGGCGGCCCGCCTCCTCCACCAGGGGCCGCTCCGCCGCCGTCCCACGCCTCCTGCCCGCCTCGGCCGCCAGCGTACGGAAGCGCACCACGTCCACCTGGCCGGGCGCGACGTCCAGCAGATAACCGTCCGGCGTCGTGCGGATCGCCGCACGGCCGATCGCCCGGCGCAGTCTAGCGACGTACGTCTGGACGCTGCGCCGCGCGTTGGCCGGCAGTTCCTCGCCCCACAGGGCCCGCGCCAGCCGCTCCACGGTCACCGCGTCGCCCGCGAACACCGCCAGCACGGCCAGCAGCGCCCGCAGCCTGCCGGTGGTCAGCCGGACCTGCGCCCCGTCCCGCCGCACCTCCAGCGGTCCCAGTAACGCGATGCTCAGACCTCCTCCGTCCATGCGTTCACTGTCGCGGCGCGGTCGCGGCGAGGCATCCGCCGCTCGGCGCTCACTCCACTACACCCCGCGCCGTAGCAAGGGCGTCTTCAGAACCGGCCCTGTGGAGTACGTGGTCACGGGGACGCAGTCGTACGCCGCGGCCAGGGCTTCGGGGATGCGGTCGTGCGGCCGAGTCGGGACTACGGCGAGCTGGCCGTGCGGCGCGGCCAGGCTTACGGGGACGCGGTCGTGTGGCGGGCCGCGATGCCGTCGAGCACCAGGCCGAGCTTGCGCGCCAAGTGCTCGCGCGGCGCCCCGACGACCGCCAGCACAGCCTCCTCAACCGGAAACCCCAACCCGACCAGCCCCTGAACGAGCTGCTCGAACCGGCGGCCCGCCACGCCCGCCAGACCGGCCGCCCCCTCCGGCACCAGCCCGGCGTAACGGGTCAGCAGGTGCAGCCGGATGCCGGCCTCCTCCTCCAGGTACGCCCGCCACCCCCGCTCCGGCGAGGGCAACGGCGTCGCCGCGAGCACCGTCTCGACGGCGGCGGCCACCAGGTCGTCGAGGCTGTCGATGTAGCAGTAGAGACTCGCGGGCGCAGCGGCGACCGCGCCGATGGACACCTGCTCGATGCCGAGTTCGACGGCCGCCTTGACGATCTTCTCCCGGCTGAGCCTGGGCTCGGGGCCCGGACGGGGGACGGCTCGTCGGGTGCTTTCTGGCAGCACTCGCCGAGCCTAACGCGGCAACCGGCGGGGGATCGGGGGATTCGCGACGGCGCTGTACGAGCGCCGCCTCGCCTGACTCGGCGCGGGACGACGAGCGCCGCTTCGCCTGACTCGGCGCGGCACGCCGAGCACCGCCCCGGTCGGGCCCTGCGCTGACGCCGGCCGCCGAGTGACGGCCGGGCTCCACACTGGGCGTGGTGCCCTCTCCGCACACGAGGCGTTGCGCTTTGCCCGCGCCCGAGGGCGGCATCCTGCCCGCGCCCCGAGCACAGCACCCTTTCCCGCACACCGGGCGGGGCGCTCTGCCCGCGCACCGGACGTGGTGCCCTGCCCGCGCCCGAGCGTGGCGTCCTGCCCCGCACCAGATGTGGCATCCTGCGCGCACACCGGGCGGGGCGCTCTGCCCGCGCACCAGACGCGACGCCCTCCCCACGCACCAGACGTGGCCTCCTGCCGGCACACCGAGCGTGGCGTCCTGCCCTCGCCATGCCCGTGCACCGGCCGCGGCGTCCTGCCCTCGCACCGGACGCGACGCCACACCCGTGCACCGGGCGGCGCGGCCCCGCGGCCCGCAAGCGCATCAAGCAGGCGTACCAACCCCCATACTCTCCCTCAGCTGCGGCGACAGGAACGACGCCCGCGGCCCCGCCAGCGCCGCGTCCATCCGCTCCGACTGCCCCGTTGTGAACATGTACATGGACGCGTCCTCCACATAGTCCATGTAATTCATGAACATGTCCCCATGAGGCGCGTTGTCACAGCTCACCTTGGGAAAGGTAGGCGTGCCCCGATTGTGCCCGCCCTGATTGGGAGTGTCGTCGACGAAGTCGCTCCCCGAGCACCCGTCACCATCATCCCCCCAGATGTGCCGCAGGTTGAACCAGTGCCCGATCTCGTGGGTCGCGGTACGCCCGCCGTCGTACGGCGCCTCGGCCGTCCCGGTCGTACCGAACGCGCGGTGCAGGATCACGACCCCGTCGATCTCGGCGGGCCCGCCGGGGAACGTGGCGTACCCGAGGGCGTTGTTCAGCTCGCACACCCACACGTTCAGGTAGCGGTCGGCGGGCCAGGCGTCCGACCCGCCCCGGTCGCCGAGCTTGACCCCGTGGTCGGCGTCGAACGACTCGACGCTGGTCTCCTTCCGTACGACGCCGTTGGTGGGGTTGCCGTCGGGGTCGGTGTCGGCCAGCTTGAACTCCAGCCGCGCGTCCGCCACGAGGTCACGCCACACCTCGGGCACCTTGTCCACGTCGGGGTTGGCCCGCCGGAAGTCCTCGTTCAGCACCTTGAGCTGGCTGTCGATCTGCTCCTGGGTGATGTCCTGCTCGGGGGTGTGGTGCACGACGTGGACCACGATGGGGATCGTCACCACCTCCTCCCTGGCCGCGGCTCTGGCGTTCTTCCTGGCGAACGTCTCGTTCTCGATGGCGGCCAGCGCGACCGCGTAGCGCGGGGACGTGGCGATGAGCTGGTGGTGCACGGGCATGGTGGCGCAGCGGGCGTCATTGGGCACGGGGGCTCCCTTTCGAATGGCCGCGGGGGGCGTACGCCGGAGGGATCGGGGGACGCCGCGCCACCCCGCTGGGGATGTTTGGCTTTCTGCACCCTTACCCCGGCACGTAGTCACTCAATCACTAGGAGTGACGACTTGAACCTCCCGCCACGGTAGGTCCTACCGTCATACCCGTGACTCCCAACGACCACGGCGAGCGCCGGTGGAGCATCGGTGAGCTGGCCAAAGCCACCGGCGTGACCATCCGCACGCTCTACCACTACGAGGAGATCGGCCTGGTCCCGGCCGGCGAGCGCACCATGTCGGGCCATCGCCGATACACCGAGGCCGACCTGCGCCGCCTCTACCGCGTGCGGGCGCTGCGCGGGCTCGGCCTGACCCTGGAGGAGATCGGCCGCGTCCTCGACCGCTCGTCCGACGACCTCGGCGCGCTGCGCGCGCTGCTCGCCGCCCAGCTCGCCGAGCTCGACCTGCAGGCCGTCCGCATCGAGCAGCTCAGAGAACGGATCGGCGGCTTGATGACGATGCTCGACCAGGCCATCATGCCCGACCCCGAACGCGTCATGGCCGCCCTCGAGCTGCACTCCGTCTACGAGTCGTACTTCGACCAGGAGCTGCGCGACCACCTGGCGCGCCGCAGGGCGGAGCTCGGCCAGGGCCGCATGGACGACTACCGCACCGAGATGCTCACCCTGCTGCGCGAGGCCCGCCGCCTCATGCTGGCCGACACCCCGGTCGACGACCCGCAGGTGCAGGAGGTGGCCACGCGCTGGGAGGCCATGACGACCAGCCTCCAGGTGGGCGACCAGGAGGTCGACGAGCAGCTCAAGGACGCCGGCATGGCGCTGTGGCGCAGGGCCGGCCCCCAGCTCAGCGCGGAGATGAGCCGCCAGATCGACTGGCTGGAGGCCGACGACCTGCCCGCCCTCATGGAGTACTTCCAGCGCGCCAGACAGACACCCGACGCCCCCTGACCGCGCGACGATCGCCAAGGAGCAAGCAATGAGCATGACGTATCCCGCCGCTCCCGCGCGGCCGGAGCGGAACGAGGTCGGCGGGCTGGTGTTCGACGACCCCTACGAGTGGCTGGAGGACGACGACGGCGACGGCGTGGCCGCCTGGCAACGGGCCCAGAACGAGCTGGCCCGCTCCTACGTACACGCCTGGCCGCACCACGACCGCCTGGCCGCCCGCGTCGGGGAGCTGGTCGAGCAGATGGACGCCCGCAACCTCGTGGTGCCGGTCCGCCACGGGCCGCGCTGGTTCCGCGGGCGCATCCCCGGCGGGCGCGACCTCATGGTGCTGGAGGTGGCCGACGAGGTCACCGGGCCCTGGCGTACGGTGATCGACCTCAACGAGCTGTCCGAGGGCGGCATTCCGCTGCGCATCAGCCCGCAGCCGTCACCTGACGGGCGGCTGCTGGCGTACTCGCTGGACGCGTCCGGCCGGGAGCTGCCCGAGCTCAAGGTGATCGAGATCGACACGGGGAAGGTGCTGCTGGACGGCGTCCCGCAACAACGACCCGGCTTGGTGGCTTGGCTGCCTGACGCCACTGGATTTTTCTACATGGCCAACGCCGAACCCGACCCCGCCGACCAGGAACCCAGGGCCGTCGCGGGGCGTGCTGCCGGGACGGGCTCGGGCCAGGAGGGCGGCGTGAGGCGTGCGGCGGGGGCGGACCCTGCCCAAGAAGCCGGTGCAAGCGCAGTCGGAGAAACCGGCGTGAGGCGTGAGGCCAGGGCGGCCTTCGTCCAAGAAACCGATGCGAGGTCCGGCCAGGACGCCAGCGCGGGCTCTGGCCAGGACGCCAGCGCGGGCTCAGGCCAGGACGCCAGCGCGGGCCCAGGCCAGGACGCCAGCGCGGGCTCAGGCCGGGACGCCAGCGGGGGCTCTCGCAAGGAAACCGGCGCGGGCCAGGCAGCCAGGCCCGGCGCGGCGGCTCGGATGCCCCTGCGATGGCGGCTGTTCTTCCACCGCATCGGCCAACCCCCACCCACCGCCCCCGAGCCCCTGAACATCCCCCACATGTACGCCATCCCCAAGCTTTCCCGTGACGGCCGATGGGCCGTCCTCCAGGTCGACCACCTGCGCCCCCGCCCCCACTTCCTGGCCCGCCTCAACGAGCCCACAACCCCGGACGAACCGTCCTGGCAGTGGCGCGAGTTCATCACCGACACCGAGCACCTCTACAAGGGCGTGCTCGTCGGCGACTCCTACGTGGCCGTCACCACGGCGGGCGCCCCCCGAGGCCGCCTGGTCCGCATCCCCCTGGACAGCCCCGGCGACCCGGACACCTGGACGGAGCTCATCCCGGGCGGCGACGCCGTCCTGACCGGCGTCACGCTGGCAGGCGACCGGCTGGTGCTCGGCGAGCTGGTCGACACCGTCTCCCGCATCCGCATCCTCGACCTCGACGGCAAGGAGCTCGGCGAGGTGCCGCTCCCCGGCCCGGGCTCGGTGAGCTCCGTCGCCCAGGGCGTCGTCGCCCTCGGCGTGATGGACCAGGTCATCGGCTGCGAGGACGCCATCACCTTCGCCTACACCTCCTACACCCAGTCCCCGACGGTCTACCACTACGCCCTCGCCACCGGCGTCCTGACCAAACTCCAGGGCGCGGGCCACACCCTCCCGGGGCTGGTCACCACCCGCGTCTGGGCCACCTCGGCCGACGGCACCCGGGTCCCCTGCACCCTCGTCCACCGCGCCGACCTCGACCGCTCACGCCCGCAGCCCACACTCATCCACGCCTACGGCGGCTTCAACATCGCCGAGCTCTCCTCCTACCTGGGGCCGCTGGCGGCCTTCGTCGAGGCAGGCGGCGTCTACGCGCACGCCCACGTGCGCGGCGGCGGCGAGTTCGGCCTGCAGTGGTGGGAGGCCGGCCGCCTGCACGCCAAGCAGAACAGCTTCAACGACCTGTACGCCATCGCCGAGCAACTCATCACCGACGGCATCACCACCCCCGGCCGCCTGGCCGTCCAGGGCGCCTCCAACGGCGGCCTCCTCGCGGGCGTGGCAGTCACCCAGCGTCCCGACCTCTGGCGAGCGGCGGTCTGCAGCGCTCCGAAACTCGACCTGATGCGCGTCACCCGCGACCCACTCGGCACCGCCGCGACCCTGCCCGAATACGGCAACCCGAACGACCCCGCCGACGCCCCCGTGCTCATGGCCTACTCGCCGTACCACCACGTCCGCCCCGGCACCCCGTACCCGGCCATCCTCCTGGACGCGGGCGCCAACGACCCCCGCTGCCCCGCCTGGCACTCCCGCAAATTCGCCGCCCGCACCCAGTCCGCGACGACCTCCTCGCACCCCGTGCTGTTAAGGGTGTGGGAGGGGGCGGGGCACGGCGGGGCGAGCTGGAGCACGATCGTGGAGCAGCAGACGTACTGGCTGGCGTTCGTCATGCGCGAACTGAACCTCGCCCCACTCCCCGTCTGACGCCCCGACCTCCCCCCACCACCTCACGACCCGACCTCGCCAACACCTGACGCTCAGACCTCCCGGCCACCACCTCACGCTCCGACCTCTTGGGCACCACCTGACGTCCCGTCCCCTCACCGCTTCCAATGCTCTACCGTACGGCCGTGAGCGCCACCCGACCCGCGGCGCGGACCGGCCACCGACAAGACCGCGAAGGAAGCACCGAGTGAACCACCAGTGCATGCGCCCTGCCTCCACGAGCCACAGCCCGTGGCAATGCCCAGAATGCGGCGCCTTATGGGAGCCCCTCCCACCGGAACCGACTACGGTCCCGCGCCCCGAACCGCAAGGGCCCCGCATCAGCAGGAACGGTGTCGTGGTCGTGCTGTCCATCGCCGCGGGGGCGGTGTGCCTCGTCGCGGCGGCGATCTCGACGGAGGCGCTCACCATCGCCATGTGCGCCGTCATCCTGGTCGCCTTGATCTACTCGTACCGTCTCAACAACCGGGAGTGAGCCCGGGGCGCAGGCCCGGATCTGAGTAAGGACTACTCATGCCCGAGCCCGGGGACCGGCCGTATCACTGGAGGACCCAACCAGAAGGGGTCCTCATGAGCGACCTTTCGCCATTCGTCAGCGGCCGGGCCAAGCGCACCACCGGGGCCAAGCGCACCACCGGGGCCACGCGCACCAGGGGGGCCAGGCGCACCACCCGGCTCCTCGCGACCGCGGCCACGGCGGGCGCCATCACGTGCGGCCTTCCCGCCCTCACCACCCCGGCCCACGCCTCGGTGCACGGCACGGCCCACGCCACAGCGCACGGCACGGCCCACGCCTCGGTGTCGGGCACGGCCCGCGCTTCGGCCCATGCCACGACGCACGGCGCCGCCCCTGCCGTAGCACGCGCCAAGGTGGGCACCTCGGGACATGGCACAGCGCATGCCACGGGGCTCGACACGGCGGACGTCTCGGCACTCGGCTCGGCGCAGGGTGCGGCGCTCGGCGTGGCGGGCGCCTCGGCTCAGGCGAGGATCGGGTGTGACGTCGCGGCGGCGTACTACGACACGGCCCCGCAGAGCGGCAACATCGCCATGGTGCGCCAGGCGGTGCTCTGCCTCATCGACGCCGAGCGCGCCAAGGCCGGGCTCCGTCCGCTCACCCGCAACAACGCCCTGGACACGGCCGCGCAGTCGCACGCCGACGCCGCGGCGCGGCTGAAGTGGTGGCGGCCGGGCGCGAACTCGCACACCAACCCGCAGACCGGCTCCACCCCCGGCAGCCGCATCACCGCCGCCGGCTACTGCCCGAACCCGCTGTCATGGGCCTACGCGGAGACCACGTACACCGGGTGGGGCGGGTCCGGAACGCCGAGGGCCGCCGTGCGCTGGTGGGTGTATGTCAGCACGTACGGGCACCGGCAGATCGTGCTCAGCCCGACCATGGCCGACGTCGGTGTGGGCGCGGCGGCGGGAGCTGCTGACCCGGCGGGCGCGGCGGCGAGTGGTGGCGGCACGTTCGTGGTCGATTTCGGACGCTGCCAGAGGTAGTGCCGGTTCGCCACATGCGTTCGGAGTGTGGTGTCACGGCTCGCGTTCGCAGGAGCGTGCGTGAGTGGGTGGGTGGCGCTGGACCGTTGACCGGACCACCCGCCGAGTAGACCGCCCCGTTGAGGAGCACCGCGAAACAACCGAGCAGGAATGGCGCGACCTGCAGCAGCACTTCGAGCTGCGCAGGGGCTCCCCGGCACCTGCGGAACGGCCCTGCGGAAGTCCGTGCAAGCACGGGACATCCGCTGCCCTGTTCTGCAGGTCGCCCCCCATCAAGCGCCTCGCCTTGGGGAGATCATCCTCAACCTGCGCGACCGCACCACTGGGGGCCCGTGTGCACGGCTGGCTCGGCGAGGTCGAGGGACTTCGAACCAGCCTCGAGGCTGCCAAGACCAAGCGCGCCAGCCTCAACCGGATCCCCGCCGACGGCCGCGCGCCTGGTCGCCCGCGGCATGCCACCGACAGGAGAACTTGCCCAACGGAACCTGTCAATTTGATCAAGGCAGTTGAGCTGGGCTAATTCTGTGTCGTCTTCTCTGTGGCGTCCTTCGGTTCGTTGGTCTTGGGCTTGTTGATCCAGGCGGGGCCGGGCAGGTCGGGCGGGG
>NZ_BAAAQX010000074.1:0-28950 GCF_039531895.1 Nonomuraea monospora | reverse complement strand
CCGCCTTGACACCGCAACCGACCCGAGCCGCATCGCTTCCGACGTCACCATCTGGACCGCCCAGGCATCTCGAGCACACGCAGCCCTCACCCGGCACTCCTCACCCGACTTCTGAAACAGGCCCTAGGACGGGTCGAGCCGTAGCGGATGCAGCATCCGGCGTTGGGTGCGTAACGAGATGGCTGTTGGTCAGGAGGGGTAGCGGGTATCTTGCCTCGCTACCCCTGGACCTCCAGCCCGGGAATGCCGCACTTTTCGAAATAAGTCTGCGGTGTTCTGGCGTGAGGGACATTCGCCCGACTGGTTTGTGAGGAAAGCGCGAAGCGGGGAGCCGATGCCGGCTCCCCGCTTCGCTGTGGGTCACTCGTGAGGGCAGGCGAGGTCGGACGCTGACGGATCAGTAAGTTCGAGGACGCGTTCCGCCGCGTCAAGGAGTTGTTTATAAGTGATTACCTCGATTCGCGAGAGATGGGAGTTGTAGACCCGGAGGGTCTCATTGACTTGAGCCTCAGAGAATCTGTCCTGGAAAGCAGGGTGACCAATGACGAGAACAGCTGTGCCACGCCTTTGTGAACATCTGCCGTGGGAATGGTTGCTGTCCGATGGCTCTCGATGACCCTGGCAGCGGCTCGCTTCAACTCGACCACATGCAGGACGCCGTCAGGGCGGAGCAAGGGGATGTCGAGTTCCAGGCCGCGGGTCAGTCTGCGGCGTAGGGAGTGGCCGACGTACCCGCCTCCGAACAGCCACCAGGCACCGGTGAGCGCGTTCTGGATTTGACGTTCTGAGCTGTACGGATGCTCGACCACGCGCCGGATCTCGGCCAGTTTTCTGCGGCGAATCTGGAGTTGCATCCCGGAGAGAACCGATTCAGCGTCGGCCCGAGTGAGGATCGCCCGTGACTCTGGCGGCAGGTCATCGGCGAGGCTGTTCGATGCGGTGAGCGGCTCGAACGATGAATGCCTAAGCAAGGTAGTGGCCAGCCAGATGCTGGCTTCCTCATCCAGGCGGTGGACTCGGTAGATCCCTGCCTCACGATCCTCCACCACCTGGATTGATGCTCTGGCCAGCCGCCTGAAGTACTCCCGCGCTTCGGTTATGTCGGCTTGTGGATGCTCCTCGAGGAATTCGTCGAAGATCGACGAGATCGCCAGGTGTACGTTCGACATCACCAGGATCGAACATGTTCAGCACCCTGCCTGTGGCATATCCGAGGGCGTCGTCGAGTCGGGCTGCCGACTCCAGGTCGTTCCCGATCTCCGCCTGCCGGATGGCGAACCGGATGAGTCCAGCATCGCGTTCCCGCCCCGATAAGAACTGCCGATGTGATCTAGAACGTCCTGAACAGCGGATTTGACCTGCGAAGACGTTGCGAGCGAGTGAGCTAGTTTCAGGAGTGACGTTAGGGTGGAGTCTGAACGTTCTGTTTCTCCCAGCCATCACTCTGGAGAAGTCGACGAATTTGGGGAGGGGGTACCGCGATGCTATGGTCCGGCCATGACGCACCGGCGATCAACGGGACCGACCGGCTTCCAGTAGTGCGCCAGGAAATGCCTGGCGGTGCTACCCAGGGAGCTTCATGTCCCACACTGCCCATCACCTCGGTCGTCCGGCCCTTGACCGGGGAACCCCTTGGCGGTCGGTCACGATCGTCGATCTCCGTTACAGCGCCGCGTGCCTGCGCCAGGCCCGGCGGACCGGTCAGCGGCCACGCCCGAAGCTGCTGCGCCGCAAGGTAGACGTCTACTCGCGGGCCAGGTCCGATCCCCGCGACCAGTCGGTATCCGAACAGGCCGGCATCGAGGAGCGCCAGGCACGCCAACGCCTGCGCCTCAGGCTCGACGCCATCCGCCGGAGGATCAACGCCACAACTGGCGGCCTTCTCCAGGCCGAGACGAGCGACGATCTCGAAGTTCACCCCGCGCGGCACCGTCGCAACGCCATCTGGCTGTACTGACGTAGGGTGACCGTCCGACCCGATCAGCCGGGGCGCGGCAGGTCCGGTGCCTGATGCGTGGGGCTCGTCTATCGCGGGCCCGCCCCCGTCGTGAGGCTGTACCCGAACCCTTATGAGGGGAAAGGGGAGCAGCAGTGAGACGAGTCATCGTGGTGCTGTCCGCGTTCGTGATCGGGGTGCTCGGCGTGGCCGTGCTGTCCGGGCCGGCGAACGCGGAGACGGGCTGGATCAGCCCCGGCAGCACCGTCTGCACGGACAGGACGCAGTCGAGCGGCGGAGTGACGATCTACGGTATCGGCAACAACCAGCCGTCGTTGTGGACGGTGTTCGCCGCCTCCGCCGTCAACGGGCCTGAGACGGTGGTGTTCCGCCGCAGCACGGGCTCCATCGAGAACTATCCGACGGTCACGCATCCCGATCCGGGGACGTACTTCTACCGGTTCTGCGTGCGCAATCCCCGTACGGATGGCTTCCGGCAGGTCGTCAAGTTGCGCATGTACGGCAACGGCCCGATCGGTCAGGCCGGGATCGGGCCGCACCACGCGGTGCTCACGCAGAACTCGATGTTCTGCGGCGAGTTCTCCAGGGGCGCCGCCCGGTTCGTGGCCCAGTCCGACGTGCCCGTGCGGTTCTGGCTGCAGGGGTTCGACGCCGACTACTCCAGCAGGCACATCGTCTTCGACGTGACCGGCACGGCGGTGGACCAGGTGGTCGCGCTGCCGGCGGAGCTGCACAGCATGGAGGCGTGCGTGTCCACGCCGGCGTCCGCGACGTCCACGGCCACCGTGTCGTTCGACCTGGTGGGCGCGTGATCTCAGCCGGTGAGGGGCACGGCGGCTGAAGCCGGACGTGCCCCTCACCGGGTGCTAGAACATGCCGTTCGGGATCTGGTCCTGGTCCGGTACGGGCTGGACGACGTCCCAGTGCTCGGCGATCCGCCCGTCCGCCAGCCGCCAGATGTCCACGACGGCGAGGCCGCGCTCGTCGCCCGGCGCGAGCAGGTGGTAGTGCAGCATGACGAGGTCGCCCTCGGCGATGACCCGTTTGAGGTGGAGGCGGGCGGCGGCCACGGGGGAGTTCCTGGTGAACTCGATCCACGCGTCGCGCCCCGACGGGTTGCCGGGGCTGTGCTCGACGAAGTCCTCCCGCAGGAGGGGGCGCAGGATGTCGTGGTTGCCGGAGGCGAACTCGGTGAAGGCGTGCAGAACGAGGTCCTTGTTCATGGCCGTCACCATCGCGGACGTTCGTCCGGGCCGTCGATTACATGGCATGTAATGGCGCGTACCGTGCGGGATCGGCTAGAACCGACCCCATGCGACAGGACCGGCCGGTCGGTGAGCTGCTGCGGGAGTGGCGGCATCGGCGCAAGCTCAGCCAGCTCGACCTGGCCCTCCAGGCGGACGTTTCCGCCCGGCACGTCAGCTTCGTGGAGACGGGCCGGACGATCCCCAGCCGTTCGATGGTCATCCACCTGGCCGAGCACCTCGGCGTCCCGCTGCGTGAACGGAACCGGCTGCTCGTCGCGGCCGGGCACGCGCCCGCCTACCGGCATCGGCCGCTCGACGACCCCGACCTGGCCGGGGCGCGGGCGGCGCTGGAGCAGGTGCTGCGCGGGCACGAGCCGTTCCCCGCGCTGGCGGTGGACGACCGGTGGAACCTGCTGCTCGCGAACGCGGCGGCCGGGGTGTTCCTGGACGGGGTCGATCCGGAGCTGCTGGAGCCCCCGGTCAACATGATGCGGCTGGGGCTGCACCCGAAGGGGTTCGCGCCGCGTCTGCGCAACCTGGCGCAGGTGCGCGGGTTCCTGCTGCCGAGGCTGGCCCGGCAGGTCGGGCGGACCGGCGATCCGGTGCTGAGCGCGCTGCTGGAGGAGGTACGGGAGTACGGCGGCGCGAGCGGCCCCGTCGCGGACGGGCCGGCCGACATCGCGCTGCCCATCCGGATCGAGCACCGGGGCCGGGAGCTGTGCTTCTTCAACACGATCACGACGTTCGGGGCGGCGTTCGACGTCACGCTGGAGGAGATCGCCGTGGAGGCGTACTTCCCCGCCGACGCCGAGACCGCCCGGCACCTGCGCGGGGATGTCCAGTAGCGGACAGCGGGATGGATCGGGCGCGGTCCTGTCGGTCATGCTGCCGGGTATGAGGCGGATCGCGGTGCTCGCCGTGGTGTCCGGGGCGTTGCTGTACGGGGTGCACAGGCTGGCCATGGTGGCCGTCGCGTGGCTGATCGGCAACAAGGACATGATCGTCGGGCTGGACTGCTGCATCGACTACAACAGGAACGCTCCGGATCCGTGGGGCAACGTGCTGGTCGCCGTGTCGGGGGTGCTGGCCACGCAGGTGGTGGCGTGGGCGGCCATCGGGTTGCTGGCCCTGCGGCGCGGCCCCGCCAGGGAGCTGGCGACGGTGGCGGTGACCGCGTTCGTGATCAGTCCGTTGTTGCAGCTCATCGTGTACGCGGTGTGGCACTGGGCGGAGCGGGACTATGTCGCGGTGATCGACTATCTGATGGATGCGACCGGGGTGCCGGAGATGGCGCTGATGACGGCGATGCTGGGGTTGTTCGCCGGGTATGCGTTGATCTTCTGGTTGGTGCTGCGGGCCGCGTGGGATCGCAACCGCAGCGCCGTCACCCCTGCGCCGTAACCCGATCCCGCCTCGGGGTCAGGAGTCGAGGACGTCGCTCAGTACGTCGGGACGGTTGGTGATGATGCCGTCCACCTTGTAGCCGATCATGCGGCGCATGGCGGTCGGGCTGTCGACGGTCCAGGCGAACAGGCCCATCCCCAGGGAGTGCACGCGGCGCACGTACGAGGCCGTGAGCGTGAGGTACGGCGGGTTGATCTGGTCGGCGAACTCGGCCAGCCCCGCCAGCTCCCCCGTCGAGGGCGTGCCGAGCAGCCCGATCGGCACCTCCGGCATCAGCCGGTCGAACCTGCGCATCGACTCCCAGTTGAACGACTGCACCACCAGCTTGCCCGAAGACAGCCAGCCGGGGTGGCGGCGCAGCTCGGCGGCGATGCGCGACTCGATCCCCGGGTACAGCTCCGGCGCCTTGACCTCCAGCAGCAGGCCCATGCCCGAGCCGCTCATCTCCTCCAGCGCCTCGCCGAGGGTGGGCACCCGCTCGTCGTCGTACTTGCCGGACAGCCACGAGCCGGCGTCCAGCTCGCGGATCTGGCCGAGGGTGAGGTCGCCGACGTTCCACGGGGACAGTCCGGGGAAGACCTGCTCGGCGTTCGTGGTGCGGGACAGGGACGTGTCGTGCATCAGGACCAGCTCGTGGTCCTTCGTCTCCTGGACGTCCAGCTCGAACCGGTCGGCGCCCTGTGTGGCGGCCAGCTCGAAGGCGGCGATCGTGTTCTCGGGGGCGTAGGCGGAGGCGCCCCGGTGGGCGACGTTGACCACGGTGGCGGCGTCGGCGGGGGTGGCGAAAGGGAGGAAGGTGAGGGAGGTCGCGATGAGGATGGCGAGTCGCCTGAACATGGGTCTCCTCGGGTGGGGAGAGACAACGACTCGACGGTGACAACCTCGCGTGACTTGAAGTTGAGAGCAGAGTAACGCTGTGGGGCCGTGCGGGTGAGCATTCGACACGCAAAGGTGCGTGGAGGCGGGCTTTTGAGGGCCGGTCGGCGCGGTGATTGGGCGGGATGTGGTGGGTTCGGGGCGGTGCCATGGCCGCGTGCGCCGCTGCGAGGATCGCGGGGCGGGGCGGCATGGGTGGGATGCCGTCGGGGGCGTGCGCCGGGGCGGGGCGGCTGGCGGGCGCGTCCCGCCCCGGCGTCTGGAACCTTCGGTCAGCGCAGGCCCGCGTCGAGCGCGCTGGTCAGGGTGCCGGAGTCGCCGGACATCTCCCAGACCATCGCCCCGAGCAGCCCCTTACTCCGCAACCAGGCCGTCTTCTTCCCGATCGACCAGGCGTCGTCGAACGTCCACCACTGCCCACCGTCCCCGGTGAAGCAGTAGGTGGCCACCGCCTGCTCGTCATGCCTGACCGTGCACCCCGGCACCATGGCCAGCAAGTTCGTGTACCCGCGCGTCCCGGCCTCCTCCTGGAACTGGCCGGGCGCGGCCCCGCCGGCCTGCTGCCATTCGCCGTACCGGCCGCCGTCGGCCACCCGCTGCCACCCGCGCCCGTAGTAGGCCAGGCCGATGGTGATCTTGCGGGGGTGGACGCCTGCCTGGAGGTAGACGTCCACGGCACGTTCGACGCTGAAGTCCGGGTTGTACGGGCTGTCGGTGTCGAGGTAGAGGTTGCCCTGGTGGCCGGTGCGGTTGGGCTCCCAGGAGTTGTCGCTGCCGGCGCCGTGGAAGTCGTACCCCTGGACATTAAAGATGTCCAGATATTTCGTGACCTGGGGAAGGTCCCAGCCGGCGGCGATCTTGGCCGGGTCGGCCGGGGTGAACGCCGTGAGCTGGTACCGCTTGCCCGTCGTGACCGTCAGCGCGTCGAGCTGGCGGCGGAACTCGGCGATCAGCAGCGTGTTGTTCGCCTTGTCGGCCGGGCTGACGTGGTTGCCCGGATGCCCCTCGGCGCCCGGCCACTCCCAGTCCAGGTCGATGCCGTCGAAGACGCCCGCCGCCGTGCCGGGACCGCCCGCGCCGTTGTAGGCCGGCAGGTTCCCCTTGAGGTAGATGTCGATGCACGACGCCACGAACTTCTTGCGCGCCGCGTCCGTGGCCGCCACGTCGGAGAAGTACTTCGAGTACGTCCAGCCGCCGAGCGAGATGAGCACCTTCAGGTGCGGGTGCTTGGCCTTGAGCTTCTTGAGCTGGTTGAAGTTGCCGCGCAGCTTCTCCCAGCCGGTGTCGGCCACGCCGTCCACCGACTGCGCGGCGCTGAACGGCCGGCCGTAGTCGGCCTCGGCGTCGCCCGCGCCGTCGCCCTGGTTCGGGTCCTGCGGGTTGGTGGTGGTTCCCTTCGTGACGCCCTGGAGGCAGGTGAGGTTCTGCGGGTCGATGTTGGCGAACGCGTAGTTGATGTGGGTCAGCTTGGCGGCGGCGCCGGTGGTGTCGAGGTTCCGGACGAAGTACTGGCGGCCATAGATGCCCCATTGCACGAAATATCCGACGCGGGCGTAGCCGGTCTCGACGATGTCCGCCGTGGTGACCTTCACCGCCGCGCCGGCGGGGGAGAGGTTGTCGTACAGGTCACGGGCCCGCACGGTGAACGAGTACTCGGTCGAGGGCGACAGCCCCGAGACGACCGCCGTGGTGCCGGAGACGGTCGTCGCCAGCGAAGAGCCGAGATAGACGTCGTATCCGGCGATGCCGGAGTTGTCGGAGGAGGCCGTCCAGGCCAGCGTGACCGTGGACGACGTCCGCGCGGTGCTGCGCAGCTCGCCCGGCGCCGTGGGCGGCTGCGTGTCGTCGGCCGGGTTACGGGTGGTGACCGCCAGCGGCGCGGACGCCTGCGACAGCGTGCCCTTGCGGTCTCTGGCCTTGACGGTGAACGTGTACGCCGTCGAGGGCGACAGCCCCGAGACGGTCGCCGTGGTGCCGGTGACGGAGGCGGCGACCGAGGAGCCGCTGTAGACCTCGTACCCGGTGATCGGCAGGCTGCCGGGCGCGGCGGCGTCCCAGGCCAGCGTCACGGTCTGGGTGGTTCTGGCGGGGGAGCGCAGGTTCGGCGGCGCGCCCGGCGGGGCGTCGGGGCTGCCGTCGCAGTTGACGTCGTTGATCCGGCAGCTCACCGGCTCGGCGCCCGCCGTGCTGACGGTGAAGGACGGGCTGTACGGCTCGGTGGTGGCGCCCGCGTTCACGGTGGTGTTGTAGTGGGCGGGCGTCACCGTCACCGTACGGCCGCTCTGGCTCAGCGTGGCGTGCTGGGCGTTGCTCGCGCTCACCCCGGCGGGCAGGTCGAACACGATCGTCCAGCCGTTGAGCGGGGCCGTGCCGTTGTTGGCCACCACGAACCTGGCGGCGGTCCCCGCCACGTCGTAGGTGGCGGTGACGGGTGGCTTGGCGGGCGGGTCGCCGCCGCTGCCGTCGCAGTTCGCGCCGTCGATGAGGCAGCTCACGGGCTGGACGGGGGAACTGAGGGTGACCTTGGGGCTGTACGGCTCCGTGGTCCTGCCCGGTTGGAGGGTGGCGATGTAGTAGGCGGGGGTGAGGGTCACCTTGGTGCCGCTCTGCCTGATGGTGGCGTTCTGCGGGGTGGAGGCGGTGACTCCCTGGGGCAGCTCGAAGACGATCGACCAGCCGGTCACGGCGGTCGTGCCCGGGTTGCTCACCACGAATGTGCCGGTGGTGCCGGACAGCGAGAACGTGGCGATGAGGCGGCCTGCGGCCTGGGCGGGGAGGGCGCTCAGGGCCGTGATCAGGAGGACGGCGATCAGGGGGGTGGCTAATCGGCGCACGTCGGAGACCTTTCATTAAAGAAAGTTTCCTAACAATTAGCCGGATCGTAAGCCCGCCTGGCACGGCTGACAAGGGTCCGTCCTGGGAGAGCGAGCGCAACCGGTCACGGGCGAGCGCCAGTCCGCGCCGCGCATGCCAAGCCCGCGTCGGCCGACGGGCAGTGCGGGCAGGCGGGAGGGCGGTGCGGCCAAGGCGGGCATGCGGCCAAGGCGGGCAGGGCGGGTCGGGTCAGGTGACGGGCAGGGCGGTTCCGTGCAGGTGTGACACCCTGAGCCGGATCACCAGCCGCCGGTCCGCCACCATCCGCCGCAGAAACGCCTGCTCCCCAGCCGCCTCCCCGAAAGGCTGCCGCATGGCCAGCAGCTCCAGCCCCACCTCATCGCCAGGCTCGGCGCTGACGGGCGACAGCTCGGCCTCGCCCTCCGCCACCGCGAACTCCGCGAAGTCGTCGCTGGCCACGTACAGCGAACAGCGCGGATCCTGCTGGAGCCGGCGTACGGTGAGCCGGTCGGCGACGGCCGAGATCCGCACCACGCGCTGCCGCGCGTCCCACGCGTACAGGACGGTGGAGAGCTGGGGGCGGCCGTCGGCCTGGACGGTGGCCAGCGCGCCGAAGCTCTGCCCGGCCAGCAGCTCGGACAGCTCCCCGTCCCCCAAGTCCTGAAGCTCCTGGTAACCCCGCAGGTCCGACAGCTCCTCGTCGCTCCGCGACAGAGGATCCGGCCCCCCGAGACCGTAGTTCTCCGCCATGCACCAGCCCTCATAAATCGGGAAATGTCACCCTATACCGAGCTGCTGGTTGAGCGACTGGGTGTCCGAGATCACCCAGTATTCGGCGAACCTCCCCTCACGCGCCCGCAGGATGTCGTGACCGCTGAACGCGATCCTGGTGCCCTCCGCCGCCGTCACGCCGGGCATCCCGCCCCGGTACGTCCCCGCGAACGTCCACCTGGCCGACACCAGGTCCCCGTCCGCGACCGGCCCCACGTCCAGCGTCACCTTGACGCCTTTGAACGGCGCGTGCCCCTGCCGCAGCGCCTCGATGAGCCCGCCGGGCCCCGACACCTCCATGCCGGGCCAGTGGCCGACGAAGTCGGGGGTGACCAGCTCGTACGCCAGGTCGAAGTCGCCGTTCCAGAGCTCGAGCAGCCATCGTCGGTAGAGATCTGAGATCATCCAGACCCACTACCCGCCCACCGGTAGGTTACAAGCCATGAATCTTGCGATTACCAGCGGATATGTCGTGCCCGTCGACGGAGACCCCATCGACGGCGGAACCGTGCTCATCCAGGACGGGAAGATCGCCGCGGTCGGCCGGGACGTGGCCGTGCCGGAGGGCACCCCGGTCGTGGACGCCGCCGGCGCCTGGGTGCTGCCGGGCTTCGTGGAGGCTCACGGCCATCTCGGCGTGCACGAGGAGGCCGAGGGCTGGGCCGGTCAGGACACCAACGAGATGACCGACCCGAACGGCGCCAGGTTGCGCGCGCTGGACGCCATCAACCCGGCTGACTTGGCGTTCGGCGACGCGTTGTCCGGCGGGGTCACCACCGCGGTGATCAAACCGGGCTCCGGCAACCCGATCGGCGGCCAGACCGTCGCGATCAAGTGCTGGGGCAGATCGGTGGACGAGATGCTGGTCAAGCAGCCGGTGAGCGTGAAGAGCGCGCTCGGTGAGAACCCCAAGCGGGTGTACGGCGACCAGAAGAAGCTGCCCTCCACCAGGCAGGGCGTGGCCGCGGTGATCCGCGACGCGCTCATGAAGGCGCAGGACTACAGGGCCAGGAAGGCCGCCGCCGAGCAGGAGGGCGAGCCGTTCGACCGTGACGGCACGCTGGAGACGCTGGTCCGCGTGCTGGACCGCGAGCTGCCCTGGTGCCAGCACACCCACAGGGCCGACGACATCGCCACCGCGCTGCGGCTGGCCGACGAGTTCGGCTACCGCCTGGTGATCAACCACGGCACCGAGGGGCACCTGCTGGCCGACGTCCTGGCCGAGCGGAACGTGCTGGTCATCATCGGCCCGCTGCTCGGCAGCCGGTCGAAGGTCGAGCTGCGGCAGCGCTCGCTGCGCAACCCCGGCATCCTGGACAGGGCTGGCGTCGAGGTGGCGATCACCACCGACCACCCCGTGGTGCCGATCCACTTCCTGGTGCACTCGGCCACGTTCGCCGTCAAGGAGGGCCTCGACCCGGCCGCCGCGCTGCGCTCGATCACCGTCAACCCCGCCCGCATCATGGGGCTGGACGACCGGGTGGGCTCGCTGCGGCCGGGCCTCGACGGCGATGTGGTCATCTGGTCCGGTGATCCACTGGACATCATGAGCCGGGCGCTGAAAGTGTTCATCAGCGGCCGTGAGGTGTACTCCTACACCGACGGTGAGCCCGTCGTGGCCGACCCGTACTACCGCGAATCAAGTGGCCTTTAAGCGCCTGTAGATGCGTGGCGCGCATAGTGGGCGAAGCCAACGGGAAGAGAGGCATCACCATGACTGCTCCCCCGCTCGTCCAGCGCCCCAGCAAGGCCCTGCTGATCGGTCTGGTCGTCTCCGGAGTCATCGCGCTGACCGTGCTGGCCGTCATGCTGCTCTCCGGTGGCGTCATCGGGTTCGGCCTGTCGGCGTTGCTGGCCGTGGCGCCCCTGCCGGTGCTGCTCGCGGCCGTGCTCTCGCTCGACAGGCTCGAACCCGAGCCGAAACTGAACCTCGCGTTCGCCTTCGCCTGGGGTGCGGGGGTGGCCATCGTGGCGGGCATCGCGCTGACCCTCGCCGGTCAGCAGTTGTTCGCCAGGGCCGGTTACACCTCCGCCGCCGTCGAGAGCATCGGCACCGTCGTGCTCGCCCCGCTGGTGGAGGAGGCGCTCAAGGGCTCGGCCCTGCTGCTGCTCCTGCGCCGGCGGGCCGAGATCGACGGGCTGACCGACGGCATCGTGTACGCGTCCATGGCCGGCCTGGGCTTCGCCGCCGTGGAGAACGTCGGCTACTACCTGCTGGCGTTCGGCGAGGACGGGCCGGGGGCGGCCGTCCAGCTCTTCGTGCTGCGCGGGCTGATCGACCCGCTCGGCCATCCCATCTACACCTCCATGATCGGCCTGGGCGTGGCGTTCGCGCTCACCAGCCGCAGCCAGGCCAGGTATGCCGCGGTCCCGCTCGGTTACGTGGCCGCCGTCTTCCTGCACGGCCTCTGGAACGGCGCCGCCACCACCGGCTCGCTCGAGTGGCTGGGTGCCGCCTATCTGGTGATCATGGCGGCGCTGGTGCTGCTCATCGTCGTGACCGTGGTCGAGCGGCGTCAGCTCATCGCCAGGATGGCCTACTACCTGCCCGCGTACGGGCAGACCGGGCTGGTGAGCGAGGCGGACGTACGGATGCTGACCACGCTGTCCGCCCGCAAGTCGGCGCGCAAGTGGGCCAGGGGAGCGGGGCTGGGGCGGGCGATGAGCGACTACCAGCAGGCGGCGACCGAGCTGACCATGCTGCACCTGCGCAACGAGCGGCAGGGGGTGGAGCCGCGCAGGTTCGCCATGGAACGCGACGCGCTCCTTGGCGCGATGGCCCGCGCCCGCCGCTGGTAGGCGCGTCCAGGGACGCGCCTACCGCTGGCACGCACATCCAGTCGCTTCAGGAACGCACCAGCAATGCGGTCAGCGCCATGACGCCCGTCAGCACCACGCACCCCGCCACCGCCACCAAGGCCCCCTGCCCAGGCCCGAGGCTCCCGACGACGGCCGCCACCCCGGCGGCCCCCAGCGACGAGCCGATGTACCGGGCCGTGTTGTTCGCCCCCGACCCCATGCTCACCCGATGCGCGGGCACGCTCTCGATCGCCAACTGCGTGATGGAGGAGTTGATCAGCCCGGACCCGACCCCGCTGACGGCCAGCCCGCCGACGACCAGCGGCAGCGACAGCGAGTACCCCACCCCCAGCAACCCGGCGAAGCCGAGCGCGCTCAGGCCCAGCCCCAGCGCCAGCCGGGCGGCGGCGCGCAGCGGCACGAGCCCGCCCGCCAGCGACGCCACGAACGACAGACCCGACCAGACGCAGAACAGCAGCGCCGTGTCCAGCGGCGTCAGCCCGTGCGCCACCTGCAGCACGCTCGGCAGGTAGCTGAGCAGCCCCACCACCGCGGCCCCGACGACCAGCGCCCCGCCGGTCGCCACCAGGAACACCGGCCGCCTGAACAGCTCCAGGTCCAGCAGCGGCTCGGCCCGCCGCCGCTCGACGGCCACGAACGCCACCACCAGCACCACGGCCAGCGCGAACGCCGCCACCACGACCGGCCGCCCCCACCCGGCCCGCCCTTCGGTCACCCCGGCCACCAGCGCCGCCACGCCGAGGCTGAGCAGCACCACCCCGGGCACGTCGAACCTGCGCGGCGCCTGCGAGCGTGACTCCTCCAGCGTCCGCGCCGACGCGACCGCCAGCACCAGCGCGCCCGCCGCCATCAGCCAGTACGCCGCCCGCCAGCTCACCACCGCGGCCAGCGCCCCGGACAGCAGCGGCCCCACGGCGGTGCCCAGCCCGATCATGGCCCCGTAGCGCGCGGTGGCCCGCACCCGCTCGCTTCCCGACGGGTAGGCGTGCCCGACGATGCCGAGGCTGGCGGCCAGCATGGCGGCCCCTGCCGCGCCCTGCACCAGCCTGGCCAGCACGAACACCGGCACGTTCGGGCTGAGCGCGCCGACGACCTCGGCGGCGGCCATCGCGGACGTGCCCGCCACCAGCACTCGCTTGCGCCCGTGGTCGTCGGCCAGCCCGCCGGCCACGAGCAGCAGTGAGGCCAGCCCGAGCGCGATGGAGCCGAGGATCCACACCGGCCCCGTCGGCCCGGCTCCCAGTGACGCGGCGGTCTGCGGCAGCGTCGCCATCGGCAGCGTGAAGTTGGTCAGGACGAGCAGCGGCACCGCGGAGGTCGCGGCGAGCGTCCCCGGCCGCACTGTCGGTTCAGTGATTGAACTCATGGCGCGCACACTAACACGGTTCGGTGAATGAACTAACATGGGCGGCATGGCACTCGGCAAGAACTACGACGGCCAGAACTGCGCGCTGGCCAGCGCGCTGGAGGTGGTCGGCGAGCGCTGGACGCTGCTGATCGTCCGCGACGCCCTGTACGGGGTGCGCCGCTTCGGCGACTTCCAGGCCCACCTCGACATCCCGAAGGCGGTGCTGTCGCAGCGGCTGACCACGCTCACCGAGGCCGGAATCCTGGAGCGCCGCCGTTACCAGGAGGCGCCGCCCCGCGACGAGTACGTCCTGACCCCCGCCGGCCACGAGCTGTGGCTGCCCGTCCTGGCGCTGGCGCAGTGGAGCGAGCGGCACCTCGCCACGTACGGCCCCCGCCGCCTGTTCCACCACGTGAGCTGCGGCGGCCGGCTGGAGCCCACGTCGTACTGCCCGACCTGCGGCGGCGTGGTGAGGCTGGAGGAAGTCGAGATGCGGCCCGGCCCCGGCCTCGCCGGCGACACGCGGCAGGACCAGGTCAGTCTCGCCCTTCGGACGCCACATCGGATGCTCGACCCGATTACCTGACAAAATCGGGTGTAACCCCTCGAAGGGAGATGTAACACATGAGCTGGGCCGAAATCGGGTCGGAAGCCGAGTTGCGGGAGCTGCTCGGCGAAGTCCTGCCGAGGGCCGCGACCAAGGAGCGGCAGCGCCTGCACGAGCGCGACCGCGAGTGGCTGGCGGCCTCGCCGTTCTGCCTCATCGCCACCTCGGACGACGAGGGCAACTGCGACGTCTCGCCCAAGGGCGACCCGGCCGGTTTCGTGCACGTCATCGACGACACGACGATCGCGATCCCGGACCGCCCGGGGAACCGCAGGGCGGACGGGTTCTTCAATATCCTGAAAAATCCGCATGTGGGGTTGATCTTTTTGATCCCCCGGCGGAACGAGACCCTGCGGATCAACGGCCGGGCCAGGCTCGTCCGCGAGGCCCCGTTCTTCGACGAGCTGATCGTCAAGGGCCACCGCCCGCACCTCGCGCTGGTCGTCGAGATCGAGCAGATCTTCTTCCACTGCGCGAAGTCGTTCCTGCGCTCGTCCCTGTGGAAGCCCGACGCCTGGGCCGCCGACACGCTGCCGACGCACGCCAGGCTGGTCAAGGAGGTGCAGCCGGTCGAGGAGAGCCTCGAGCAACTGGAGAGCTACTACGGCGAGGCCTACGCCAAGCGCCTGTACGGCTGACGCGCCCGCCCGCTCCGGCCCTCAGGCGGCCGGAGTGGGCCCGCCGGGAAAGCGGATGACGTTCTTGCCGGTGTAGGCGTGCAGATCGATCACCTTCGGATCCGCGGGGGGCGTGCGGCGGCCGATCGACCGGATGTCGCGGACCTTGTGCCGCGCGACGGGTGGCGGCACCGCCACAAGCCTGTTCATCGTGAGCCCCCCGTGATGGATCTGTTACCTATGTTATCTACCGATACCCCCGTAAGTTCGGTGTAAGGAGTACGTCAATAGGGAAGCCTGCGACCGGCCGGTGACCGGAGGTCCAGCTCCGTGGCCCGGGTGCGCCGCTTGGCCGTCGGCTTGGCGATCCTGACGCGTTTCATGATCTCCCCCTTCCGAAGCGCGTCCGCTCTCCTCGTCCCGAAAGTGCGCCGCGCCTCCCGGCGGCGCCATGGCGGGCGCTCGACGCCCGCCATGCACGCCAACCTAGCCGGGCCCGGCCCGCCCGCTCCATGCATTTCTGCGGGGTGAGCCGGTGCCCTCGGTCACTGACCGGGCGTGGTACGTGCGATAACGTTCATCCGGTTCCACGCGTTGATCATGGCGAGGGCCACGATGAGGAGACCGAGCTGCTTTTCGCTGTAGTGCTCGGCCGCCTGCTGCCACACCGCGTCAGGCACGGCCTCGCGGTCGGCCAGCCGGCACGCCTCCTCGGTCAGCGCCAGCGCGGCCCGCTCCTCGGGCGTGAACACGGTGGCATCGCGCCACGCCGCCACCATCCAGAGCCGCTCGTCGCTCTCACCGGCCTTCTTCATGTCGCGGCTGTGCATGTCCACGCAGTAGCCGCAGCCGTTGATCTGGCTGGCGCGCAGCTTGACCAGCTCCAGCGTGGGGGTGGGCAGCTCGCTCTCGTGCAGCAGCTTCTCCACGGCGAGGAAGTGGTGGAAGGCCTGGGGCACCTGCTGGGCGACATTGATGCGCTGGGTCATGCGAACCTCCAAGGTTTCGTCGTACGCCACCAGGACGGGACAGCCCGCCCCGATGTGACACGTACGGCGCAGAAACCTTCAGCGCATCCCTACCCCCGATCAGCCGTCGCAGTTGCCCCAGCTCTTGCGCCCGCCCCACGCCGTGACGCGGTTGTCGGGGTCGCGGGTCCAGCCCTCGTACTTCACGCACTTCCAGGCGCCGTCGATGTGCCCGGTCTCGGCGTAGTACTGGTAACGCTGCGCGTCCTCGCTCCGGCCGCCGCCCTTGACCTCCAGGTACGCGCCGGTGACCGTGCGCCTGCCGGTGTAGGCCGTCTTGATCGCGGCGACGCAGTTCTTGCCGCTGCGCTTGTTGTACATCAGGTAGACGTGCCCGAAAACGGCTCCGTCGCGCGTCCGCATCGCGCGATGGCCGTCCTTGACCCGATGGAAGCCCTTGCCGCAGACGCGCTCGGGGGAGTAGGCGGCCGTGGCGGCGTACGCGGAGGAGGGAACGGCGGCGATGCCGGCGGCGACGAGACTCGCCGCGATGACCGAACGGATGAGCACGAGCTGTCCTTTGAACGGGTATATGGGCAAGGCTGATCTTTACTGTGTCTTGACCGAAATTTCAAGGAGATCCGGTAAATGCCACTGATCGCGGTCTGTGCGGCGTGGGCCGTGTTCTGGGGGTCGTGGTCGGCCCTGCTGCCCGCCATCAAGGACGAACTCGGCCTCACGGCCGGCGATCTCGGGCTGGCGCTCAGCGCCGTACCGGTGGGCGCCCTGCCCGCGATGGCGCTGGCCGGACGGCTGGCCAGAGGACGCGAACGCACCGCCCTGGCCACCACCCTGATCCTCTTCGCGCTCGCCGTGGCCGCCATCGGGCTGGCCGGCACCGCCTGGCAGCTCGCGCTCGCCCTCCTGCTGGTCGGCGCCACCAGCGGCGCCCTCGACATCGCGCTCAACCTCGCCACCGGACGCGCCGAACGCGAGACCGGCCGCCGCCTCTTCCAGCCCGTGCACGCCGCCTTCCCGGTGGCGGTCATCGCCGCCGCGCCGCTCACCGGTCTGGCCCGCTCGTACGGGCTCGGCGTCGCCACCGTGCTCGTGATCATCGCCCTGATCGTGGCGGCCACGTCGCTCGTCCTCCTGGCGCTGCCCCAGGGGCGCGGCCCGCAGGAGGAGAGCACCGGCGACGGGCGGCGGCTGTGGGGGGCAGCGGTCGTGCTGGGGGTGCTGGCCGCCTGCGTCCTGATCGTCGAGAACTCCGTGGAGCAGTGGTCCGTCCTGCTGCTGGAGGAGCACCGGGGCGCCACCCCGCTGGTCGCCAGCGCCGCCCCCTCCGTCTACATGGCGGCACTCACGGCGGGGCGGCTGGTGGTGCAGGCGCTGCCCAGGGTGCCGCTCAAGGTGCTGTACGTGGTGGCGGGGGCCGGCGGCGGCGCCGGAATCGCCCTGGCGGGGCTCGGCGGGTCGATCTTCGGGCTCGGCGGCTCGCTCGGTGGGGAAGCGGCGGCCTCGGCGGCCGGGTTCGGTGGGGGAGTGGTGGTCTCGCTGGTCGGGTTCGGGCTCACCGGGCTGGCGCTCGGGCCGCTGGTTCCCGCCCTGCTCAGCCGGGCCGCCGCCGACGACCCCAGCGGCACGATGGTGTGGGGGGTGTCCACGATCTCCTACACGGGGTTCGTGGTGAGCCCGCTGCTGGTGGCGGGGCTGAGCGGGTGGCTCGGCCTGCCCGCCGCCCTGGCCGCCCTCGGCCTGCTGGGCCTGCCGCTCCTCGTACGGGCCGCCATCGAACGCCCGTGAGCCGGAATATGGCGCTTTCTTGGGGAAGAGAGACCACGGAACCGGGTATCCCCCCGGCGGATCGACTGCAAAGGGGATCACCATGGCTGTCTGCGAGACCTGCGGCAACGACTACGACATGGCGTTCGAGGTGCACGCGCAGGGAGCGGTGCACACCTTCGACTGCTTCCAGTGCGCGATCGAGGCGATGGCGCCCATCTGCGAGCACTGCGGCACCAAGGTCATCGGGCACGGCGTGCAGTCGGGCGAGCACTGGTACTGCTGCGCCCACTGCGCGCGCGAGGAGGGCAACGAGGGCCTGGTGGACCGCACCATGGCCGGCACCACGGCCTAGACACCACGGCCTAGACACCACGGCCTGGGCACCTCGCCCTCGGCACCTCGGCCTGGGCGCCCGCCGCCCACTCGGCGCAGGAGCCCTGCCGCCTATCGGCCCAGCAGCCCTGCCGCCTCGGGCTAGGACTCCTGCCGACCCTCGGCGCTGAGCGCGTCGAGGAGTTTGCGCATGCGCGCGACCGCCTCGTCCAGCAGCCCGGGGGGCACGGGAGCGGCGAGATCGGTGACGAGGTCGCCGCCCTTGGCCTCCCACACCCCGGCGACCCGCCCCTCGTGCACCACCACCGGGGAGATCCACCCGGCCTGCCTGCTCACCTTCGGCTTGAGCTCCGGCGGCAGCAGCGGCGCGAGGTTGCGCGGCGCGCCCAGGATGTACTGGTCGAACCCGGGCAGCAGATGCACTGCCGACGAGGGCTCGGTGGCCGCCAGGGAGTCGAGGTGCGAGGTCAGCGCCAGCAGCGTGGTGCCGTCGTCGGTCTCCACCTCGGTCAGCTCGGGCGCCAGCTCGCGGAACCAGCCCTTCAGCACCGCCTTGGGCGCCGTCCCGCCGAACAGCCACGCGTCGAACATCTGCGGCGTGGCCGGGCCGTGCGCGCCCAGGAAGGCCCGCACCAGCCGCACCCCGGCCTCCTCCTGGGGTGGCAGCTCGCCGGGCCAGCCAGGCACCCAGGCGCGTGGCGTGGTGAAGGTCACCTTGCCCGCGCGCGGCGGCCCGTAGCACAGCTCACCCAACCGGCTCAGCGGCTTGAGCAACGCACCCCACCCCGAGCCGAGCGCCTCCCGCAGATGCGCGTCCCCGGTCCGCGCCACCACGGCCTCAACCAGCTCCTCCCTGGTCAGCGCCAACTCACCGAGCGCGCCCTGCGCCCCTGACGCGGCCTGCCTGCCGTGAGCGGCCTGCGCACCCGACGCGGCCGGCTTGCCGTGAGCGGCCTGCGCACTGGACGCGGCCCGCTCACCGGGCGTGGCCCGCCCGACCGACGTGGCCCGCTCGTTGAGGACGGCGGGGACCGCGTCCATGATCGCCGCGATCTCCCCAGCCGTGACCCCCTGGCCGCGCAGCCACGCCCCCTTCTCCCAGAACCGCAACGTGCTCAGCGCCGAGCAGTAGTCCGCGAGCTGATCACTCGGCACCAGATGCAGCGTGCCACCCCGCATGAGCCACGTCTTGACGAGCGTGCGTTCCCCCCACAAGGCCCGTTCGATCTCGGAGCCATCCGGCCGCGCGCTCCTGACCGCCACGGCGAGCCGCGCGGACGAGGCGACCTGCGCCTGCACCCCGCACAACCGCCGCGCGACCTCCACCGCACCACCGCCGTCGGCCGCGCTGACGAACTGCCGGCTCAACCGCCAGGCGAGAATCTGGGACCAGGTCACTTTCACACGGACATGTCTACCTCCGATAGCGGACAGGTTCAGTCCGTGAAGCCGATGTCCTGGTACCGCAGGTCGTCGAAGCCGCGCGCCCCGATGTTGGCCAGCTCCTGCCGCACCGCCACGAGCTGGGGCCGCTGGTAGAGGGGCAGCACGTTGACCTCTTCCCAGATGAGCCGGTCGGCCGCGTTCGTGGCGGCGCGGGCGCGTACGGGGTCTAGGCTCTGCGCGGCCCTGCTCATGGCCTCGTCGATGGCCGCCGACCCGGTACGCCCGAAGTTGGCGTTCCAGCTCTGCCCGTTGGCGGCGTTGGCGTAGATGCCGTAGCTGCTGGAGACGGGGAACGGCGTGCCGATGTAGGCGAACGGCGTGAGATCGAAGTTGCCGGGGATCACGTACTTGGTGAAGAAGTCGTCGCTGGGCACGGCCTTGATCGTGACCTTCACGCCGATCTGGGCGAGCATGGTCTGCACCAGCTCGCCCTCCGCCTTGCTGGTCTGCACCCCGGACGGCACGACGAAGCGCAGGTCCATGGGCTTGCCGTCCTTCTGCCTGACCGTCCCGTTGAGCTTCCATCCGGCGGCGTCCAGCAGTTGCTTGGCCTTCTCCGGGTTGTAGGCGCCGAGCGGCCCGGCGTTGTCCTGGTAGCCCTCCTGGGTGTTCATGAAGAAGTGGTTGTTCAGCAGCGCGATCGGCCAGTCCAGCCCTTGCAGGTCCGACTGGGCGATGGCCTGGCGGTTGATGCCGAGCTGGACGGCCTGGCGGACGTTGCGGTCCTTGAGCAGCTCGCCGGAGCCGTTGAAGGTCAGGTGCCGGAAGTCGGGGCCGGCCGCCTGGCGCACCTGGGCGCCCGTGGTGGCCTTGGCGCGCGCGTAGTTGGGCGCGGAGGTGCCGACGTCGATGATGTCCAGCTCGCCGTTGTTGAACGCGCCGATCAGCGAGTCCTGCTCGGACGCCCGATAGATGATCTTGTCCAGTTTGGCCCGGTCGCCCCACCACGTGTCGTCCCGCACGATGGTGATGGTCTTGGCCGTCTGGTCGAACCCGCCGAACTTGAACGGCCCCGCCGTCACCGGGATCTGGTTCACCCAGGCGTTGTTGAACGTCTGCGCGCTGCGGTTGGTGGCCGCCGGCAGCAGCGGCCCGAACAGCGCCTGCCAGTCGCCGAACGGCTTGCGGAACGTCACCACCACCTCGTGGTCGTCCTTGCCCCGCGCCACCTTCTCGATGTCCTGGTAACCGGTGGCCGAGACGATGTGGAAGGCGGGGTCGCGCCCGCTCAGCGCCTGCCACTGCGCCTGGTAGTCGGCCCAGGTGATCGGTTTGCCGTCGGACCACTTGGCCTTCGGGTTCAGCCGGTACGTCACCACCTGCTTCGGCCGCTGCTCGGTGACCCTGGCGTCGAGCACGTAGTCGGCGTCGACCGAGATCTCCGCCTTCTCGTCGGAGGTGAACGGCGCGGGCAGCAGCGCGTTGCTGATCACGGCGGCCATCGCGAGGTTGCCGTCGACGTGGTTGCGGTTCCACTGGCTGGGGAACTCGTTGATGCCCCAGCGCAGCGTGCCGCCGTCCTTGACCTTGTCTCGCGGCTGCGGGTTGACGTCGGAAGCCTTGATCGTCCGCTCGTCCCCCGCGCTGTCCTGGCTCCCCGGGACGCCGCCCTGACCCGAGCCGCAGCCCGCGAGCAGCAGCGGGAGCGCTGCGGTGACGGCCATGGCCGCGGCCACGACACGACGTGATGAGTTCATCGCGCGAAATTCCTCCTGGATCGAGCGAGGTCTATACGACTTCGCGTCTCTCTGCGTAGTGGCAGGCCGCACCGTGGTCCTCGCCCACCGGCCGCACCTCGGGCTCGACGCCGACGCAGAGCTGACGCTCCCCGTCGGTGAGCTCCGCGCGGAACTTGGGGCACCTGGTGCGGAATCGACAGCCCGTCGGAGGGTTGGCCGGGCTGGGCAGGTCGCCTTCGAGCAGGATCCGCTCGCGGGCGCGCTCGCGTACCGGATCGGGCAGCGGGATCGCCGAGAGCAGCGCCTGGGTGTACGGATGGGAGGGGTTGTCGTAGACCGCGTCCACCTGGCCGATCTCGGCGATCCTGCCGAGGTACATCACCGCGACCCGGTCGGCGATGGAGCGCACCACGGCCAGGTCGTGCGCCACGAACAGGTAGGACAGGCCGAGCCTGGTCCTGAGCGAGTCGAGCAGGTTGATCACGCCGGCCTGGATCGACACGTCGAGCGCGGAGACCGGCTCGTCGAGCACGAGCAGCCGGGGCTCCAGCGCCAGCGCCCTGGCGATGCCGATGCGCTGCCGCTGCCCGCCCGAGAAGTCCTGCGGGTAGCGGGCGGCGTGGGCGGGATCGAGGCCGACCAGCGCGAGCAACTCCCGCACCCGCCACCCCACGGCGTCCGCCCCGCCACCCGTCTGGCCGCGCGCGCCGCCGCTCGCCTTGCCGCCCGCGCTGCCCGAACTGCCGTCCGCGCTGCCCGAACTGCCGCCCGTCTGGCCGCGCGCGCCGCCCGCGCCGCGGCCCGCGCCGTCCCTGGGCCCGCCCCACCCGTGCGTACGCAGCGGCTCGGCGAGGATGTCGTGCACGGTCATGCGCGGGTCGAGCGAGGCCAGCGGATCCTGGAAGACGACCTGCATGTCGCGCCTGATCTCGACGCGCTCGCCCCGCCCCAGCTTGGCGGTGTCGTGGCCGAGCACCACGATGCGGCCGTCCTGGGGCGCGGCCAGCTCCAGGATCTGCGTCAGCGTGGTCGTCTTGCCGCTGCCCGACTCCCCGACCAGCCCCAGCGTCTCGCCCTGCCGGATGTCGAAGCTGACCCCGGCCACCGCGTGCACGGTGCCGATCCGGCGCTTGAACACCGCCCCCTTGAGCAGCGGATAGTCCTTGACCAGCCGCTGCACCTCCAGCACGGTGCGCTCGCCGCGCACACGCAGCCGGCCGCCACCGCCACCGTCGGGCGGCGCCGCGTGCCGGCCGGGCCCGCGCGGGTGCACCTCCTGCCACCGGATGCACGCCGCCCGATGATCCCGGCCCACCTCGAACAGCGGCGGCTCCGCCTCGTCGCACTCGGTGATCCGCATCGGGCAGCGCGGCGCGAACGGGCAGCCGGGCGGCAGCGCGCCCGGCGACGGCGGGTTGCCCTCGATGGGCGTCAGCGGCTGCCGGCCGCGCCGGTCCACGCGCGGGACGGAGGCGAGCAGCCCCGCGGTGTACGGCATCCGGGTGCGGTAGTAGATGTCGTCCACGCCGCCCACCTCGACGGGCCGGCCGGCGTACATGACCAGCACCCGGTCGGCGAACCCGGCCACCACCCCCAGGTCGTGGGTGATCATGACGATGGCCGCGCCGGTCTTGGCCTGCGCCCGTTTGAGCACCTCCAGCACCTGCGCCTGGATGGTGACGTCGAGCGCCGTGGTCGGCTCGTCGCAGATGATCACGTCGGGGTCGTTGGCGATGGCCATCGCGATCACCACGCGCTGCCGCATGCCGCCGGAGAACTCGTGCGGGAAGGCCAGCGCCCGCTCCGCCGGCCGCGGGATGCCCACGAGCTCCAGCAGCTCGATCGCCTTGACCAGGGCGGTCTCCCTGCCGACCCGCTGGTGCACGCGCACCGCCTCGGCGATCTGGTCGCCCACCCGGTAGACCGGGGTGAGCGCGGACAGCGGGTCCTGGAAGACCATCGACACGGCCTTGCCGCGGAAGGAGTTCAGTGCCCGCTCGGGGGCGCCGATCAGCTCTCTGCCGTGCAGGCGTACCGAGCCGGAGACGCGCGCCCCCGGCGGCAGCAGGCCCATTACGGCGGCCGAGGTGACCGACTTGCCGGAGCCCGACTCGCCGACGATGCCGAGCACCTCGCCCCGGCGTACCGCGTAGCTCACGCCGCGCACGGCGCGCACGTCGCCGAACGACACGTTGAGGTCGCTGACCTCCAGCACCGGCTCGTCGTCCATCACGGCCTTCCGGAGGAGGGGTCGAACGCGTCGCGCAGCGCGTCGCCGACGAGGTTGACCGCCAGCACGGTGATCACCAGCAGCCCGGCCACGAACCAGAACGTCCACGGCGCGTAGACCGCGGTCTTGGAGCCGTCGGCGATGAGCGTGCCGAACGACACGTCGGGCGGCTGGATGCCGAAGCCGAAGTACGACAGCGACGTCTCGGTGAGGATGGCGCTGCTGACGTTGAGCGTGGCGTCCACGATGAGCAGCGACGACAGGTTGGGGATCACGTGGCGGAAGATGATCCGCACCGGCGGCACGCCCATGTAGCGGGCGGCCTGGACGAACTCGCGCTCCTTCACCGAGATGGCCATCCCGCGCACGATCTTCGAGGTCACCATCCACAGGAACAGCGCCAGCATGACCACGAACAGCGGCCACTGCCCCGACCCGAACAGGGGCGACAGGATCGCCAGGATGAGGAACGCGGGCAGCACCAGCAGCAGGTCGGTCACCCAGCTCAGCACCCGGTCGGTCCACCCCAGGAAGTAGCCGGCGAACGCCCCCACGACCGCCGCCAGCGCCGTCGAGACCAGCGCCGCCAGCAGCCCCACGACCAGCGACTTCTGCATGCCGCGCAACGTCACGGCGAACACGTCGGAGCCCGTTTGGAGCGTTCCGAACCAGTGGCGCGCCGACGGCGGCTGCATGAAGGCGGTGAAGTCCTTGTCGGTGTACGTCCACGGGCTGAACAGCGGCCCCACGAAGGCCAGCAGGAACATCAGCGCCAGCACCGCGAACCCGATCAGCCCCTGCGTGGAGCGGAAGAACCGCCCGGCGACCATCCGCATCCTGGACGGCGCCCTGGTCAGCACGCCGTCGGCGAGCTCCTCCGCCTGCTCCTCCTCCGACAGCGTCATCAGGCCCGCACCCTCGGGTCGAGCGCCGCGTGCAGCAGGTCGGCGGCCAGCGCGGCGCACAGCACGGAGACGGCGGCCAGCAGGGAGATGGCGGCGACGGTGTTGACGTCGTTGCTGAAGATCGAGTTGATGAGCTGCTCGCCCAGCCCGTGCCAGCCGAAGATCTTCTCCGTGAACGTGGCCCCGGTCAGCAGCGCGCCGAACGTGAACGCGAAGTAGGTCACCACCGGGATCATCGCGGTGCGCAGCGCGTGCCTGGTCAGCGCCTTGCGCCTGCTCAGCCCCTTGGCCCTGGCCGTGCGGACGAAGTCGGCGCCGAGCACGTCCAGCATCATGTTGCGCTGGTAGCGGCTGAAGACGGCGATCAGCCCCACCGACAGCGAGACCGTCGGCAGGACGAGGTGCTGCAGCCGGTCGACCACCTGGCTCCAGAAGCCCTCGACGTCGGTGCTGTACTCGCCGCTGACCAGCAGCACCTGCCGGCCGAACACCTGCTGGTTGGCCCACGCGGCGACCAGGATCAGCATGTTGGCCAGCACGACCACCGGCACCGCCAGCACCAGGAACGACAGCCCGGTCGAGAGCCGGTCGAACCACCCGTACTGGCGGACCGCGGCCAGCGCGCCCACCAGCACGCCGAGCAGGCTGCCGCACACCAGCCCCAGGATGACCAGCCGGAACGTGACGCCCATGCGGCGCTTGACGTCCTCGTTGACGGGCGCGCCCGCGACCGTCCTGCCGAGGTCGCCGCGCAGCACGCCGCTCGCCCAGACGCCGTAGCGCTCAAGCAGCGGCGTCTTGTCGTTGAGGTTGAGCGCGGCGAGTTGCGCGTCCACCACGGCGGGCGGCGGTTTCGGGGTGCGGTCGGCGTAGTTGGAGCGCGGGTCGAGGGCCATGGCCGCGAGCAGGTAGGCGAGGCTGGCGGCCACGACCACGAGCACGGCGTAGTTGAGCAGCCTGCGGGCCAGGAACCCCGCCATCGCTCCCCCTCCTGCGCGCGCGACACGCACGACCGAGCCACTGGACGTGGCTTATCGTAGTCATATTGCTACACCATGCGAGCATCGCGCCGCACGAGAGCCGTGAAGAAGGCGTGAAGAAGGCGGGAAATGGGTCAGCGGCCGGAGAGCTCGTCCACGGCGGTGCGGACGTCCTCGCTGGTGATGGTGGTCAGGTCGGCCGCGCTGGCGGAGCCGCCGCGCGAGGCGTGGGCGGCCAGCCGCACGTCACGCCGCATGGCCGCGCGCTCGAACAGCGACCTGGCGAAGCGGCCGTTGCCCAAACCGTCGATCAGCCGGTCCTCGCACACCCAGGTGAACACCTCGTCGAGCCGCTGCAGCGCCTCGTCGTCGAAGTTGTCACCCGACTTCTCCGCCAGCAGCACCGCGATCTGCGACAGCTCGCGCGGCGAGTAGCTGGGGAAGGCCACCCGCTGGTTGAACCGGCTGGCCAGGCCCGGGTTGGTCGACAGGAACGCGTCCATCTCGCGCTCGTAGCCCGCCAGCACGACGACGAGCCGGTCGCGGTCGTCCTCGGCCCGCTTGAGCAGCGTCTGGACGGCCTCCGCGCCGAACGCGTCGCCGCCCTGGTAGCCGGGGTTGACCAGGCTGTAGGCCTCGTCGATGAACAGCACGCCGCCCAGCGCCCTGTCGACCAGCTCGTTCGTCTTGATCGCGGTCGCGCCGAGGTGCTGGCCGACCAGGTCGGCCCGGTGCGCCTCGACCACGTCGGGCCTGGCCAGCAGGCCGAGCGCGGCGAAGACGCGGCCCAGCACCCGGGCGACCGTGGTCTTGCCGGTGCCGGGCGGGCCGACGAAGACGAAGTGCCGCATCTGCTGCGGCGTGGGCAGCCCGCGCTCCTGGCGCATCCTGGCCACCTGGAGCTGCGCCGCGATCGCGTGCACCTGCCGCTTTACCGGGGCCAGCCCGGCCATCCTGTCGAGGTCGGCGAGCGCCTCCTCCAGCGTGGGCGTGGCCACGTAGCCGCGGAAGCGGGCGGTCAGCTCCTCGAACGCCTTGGTCACGTCGGGCGTGGTCGTGGTGACGAGGTCCTGCGTGGTCGGCGTGCCGCCGGCGCCCACCACGCGGACGTCGCGGGCCTGCGCGGCGGCCTCCACCAGGCTGCGCGCGAACCGGGCGTTGCCCAGTTCGTCGACCAGGCCGCGGCGGTGCACGTCGTCGTAGAGGCCGAGCAGCACCCGCTTGGTGGCGTCGTCCATCTGGTCGCCCCTGCGCCGCTGCAGAAGCTCGGTGACCTCGACCAGCTCGGCGGGGGAGTAGCCGGGAAAGCGCACCCGCGTGGCGAACCTGCTGGCCAGCCCCGGGTTGCTGGTCAGGAACGAGCCCATCTCCTGCTCGTAGCCCGCCAGGATGATGATCAGCCGCTCACGGTCGTCCTCGGCCCGTTTGAGCAGCGTCTGCACGGCCTCGGCGCCGAACCGGTCGGGCTGGCCGTCGGCGGAGTTGATCAGCCCGTACGCCTCGTCGATGAACAGCACGCCGCCCAGCGCCCTGTCGACCAGCTCGTTCGTCTTGATCGCGGTCGCGCCGAGGAACTCGCCCACCAGGTCGGCCCGCTGCGCCTCGACCACGTAAGGCGTCTCCAGCAGGCCGAACGCGTAGAAGATCTTGGCCAGCGCGCGGGCCACGGTGGTCTTGCCGGTGCCGGGCGGGCCGACGAACACGAAGTGCCTGGTGGGCCGCTCGGCCGTGTAACCGGCCTCGGCCCGCAGCCGCGACGCCTCGATGGAGGCGGCGATCGAGCGCACCTGCTCCTTGACCGGCGCGAGCCCGATCATGCTCTCCAGCTCGGCGAGCGCCTCCTCCACCGAGATCTGCGGCGGCGCGCCCGACTTGTCGTGCGGCACCTCGGGCCTGCCCTCGCGGACCCTGACGCGCACCTGCTGCTCCGCCGCGGCGACGCTCGCCGCGCGGACCTTCCTGGCCAGCATGAACCGGTAGCCGAGCACGGCGACGGCGGCGGCGCACGCCACCCAGACGGCCACGCCGTCGGAGACGGGCGACAGCGCGGCGCCGAGCACCCCGGCGGGGACGAGCGCCAGCAGCGTGCTCACCCACGGCGTCACCCAGCGGATGAGGTGGGCGGCCCCGGCCACGGGCAGCCCGAGGAAGACCATCACGTGCAGGGTGGCGGCGCCCTCGGGGAAGAGCCGCCCGAAGACCTGCACCGCCAGCGCCATCCAGCCCGCCACCACCAGCGCGGTGGCCGCGGCCCGCGGATAGCGCATGGTCAGCGCGACGAACGCGAGCAGCAGCAGCACCAGGGGGAAGGTCTGGAGCAGGTCCCAGCCGAGTGCGGCGCCGACGCCCATGGTGACCACGAGCACGACCACGTAGAGGACCCGGCGCACGGCCGGGGGAATCTGGAAATAACGCAGCCGAACCTTTTCGAACAGATCCCGCGCCACGGCCCGCCCCGCGGCCTGGGCCCTGTCGGACTCACGCATCACGCCTCCCCGGTCCGCCCCCGGTTATACCGCACCGGGCCGACTATTGGGCGGTCCTGACACGCTAGGTGGAGGTCACGAAAAGGGCTATCTGACGGCCGAGTTCGGGCCCCGCGTCCTCTTGCAGGAAGTGCCCGGCATCCTTGATCACAGGATGTCGCAGGCCGGCCGTGCCGCGCAGCGATTTGCGCAATATGGGCGCCATGCCCCCCGTGATCGGGTCACTGTCGGAGAACGCCACCAGGAACGGCCTGTCAAGCGTGGTGAGGATCTGCCAGGCAGCGCGGTTGGCGGGCGCGGCGGGGTCGTCCGGCGCGGTCGGCACCAGCCCGGGCATCGCGCGCGGCCCCGCCTTGTACGACTCGTCCGGGAACGGCGCGTCGTAGGCCGCCAGCACCTCCTTGGGCAGCTCGCTCCTGCAGCCCGCCTGGACCAGCCGGGCGACGTCCAGCACGGGGGCCTTGAGCACCGCGTTCCTGAAGCGGTGCCAGACCTCGGGCATAGGAATGTCACCCGTCGGCAAGCCCGTGTTCGCGGCCACGATCCTGGCCACCCGCTCCGGGTGCTCGGCCGCCACCCGCAGGCCGATCAGGCCGCCCCAGTCCTGGCCGACCACGGTCATGCCGGTCAGGCCCAGCGCGTCCAGCAGGAGGGCGCGGGTCCACTCCACGTGCCTGGCGTAGGTGTGGTCGGCCAGGTCGGCCGGCTTGTCGGAGCGGCCGAAACCGATCAGGTCCACGGCGATGGCGCGCAGACCGGCCGTGGCCAGCTCCGGCATGACGTGGCGGTAGAGGAAGGACCAGCTCGGCTCGCCGTGCAGGAGCACGACCGGTTCGCCGTCCGCGGGGCCGGTCTCGACGTAGGCCATCCTCAGGCCGTCGCCCACCTCGGCATAGTGGGGGGTGTAGGGGAAGCCGGGCAGGTCGGTGAAGCGATCGTCCGGCGTGCGCAGGATTCGCATAGAACAACGTTCTACCCCGGCGCGGCCCCACGCGCCAGCGCCCCCGGGCCGGCTAGATCGCTGATGTGAATTTGGTTAGTGGTCATAGGCGGTCAGAGACCGTTTCACTGGTGCGTCGGTGTTCCAGTTGTGCCAGATTGCGGCGTTGAGGGCGAGGATGCGCTGGCTGATGCGTGCCCAGAGGCCGTCCGGGTGGCGGGCGTTGTGGCGTTCGAGGCCGAGCTGGTTCTTCAGGGTCCAGATGATCGCCTCGATGCGCTGGCGCAGCCAGCCGGGAAAGGGCAGGGCGCGTGCAGGCTCGTCTTCGCGGGCCGGCCGGATCAGGAGATGGCCCAGGTCGGCGGCGGCCTTCTCGATGCCGGCGCCGGCGAATCCCTTGTCGCACACGATCGGGCACGGCCCGCCGGCTATCGGGTGGACGTGCATCAGGTGCAGGGCCTGCTTGCGTTCATCGAGCTCTTTGGGGTGAGCCAGGCTGAAGCCGGTCACCGCGCCGTCAGCGGTGGTGATCAGCATCAGCTTGGCGCCCCAGTAGAAGGCGTGGTGGGACTTGTCCATGCCGTACCCGGCGATCTCGCCCAGGCTTGACCGGTTGACCGTGACCCGCGAGGCGCCGCAGCGGATCGGGGTGCCGTCCATCAGCCGCAACGGCTCGTGCCAGGTCGGGACCTGGCGGGCCAGCCACAACGCCG